>NZ_DATILJ010000014.1:0-67816 GCF_035476535.1 Aquabacterium sp. | reverse complement strand
CCGATGGGGTGGCGCTACCATGTACACATCGGGGTCTTTGCAGGATGCACTGTGCTGGCCCGCCGCCCTGTACAGCCGATTCGTTACAGCCTGCTCTCATCCCGTACCCGCCCTGGCGCATGTTCACCGTTCAGCCGCAGTCCCCCGTCCCGCTCGTGGTGCAGATCGTCGATGGCTTGCGGCGCGATATCGAAGAGGGCGCCTTGCGCGCCGGCACCAAGGTGCCGTCGATCCGCCAGTTCGCACATGCGCACCAGGTCAGCGTGTTCACCGTCGTCGAGGCCTATGACCGGCTGGTGGCCCAGGGCTGGCTGGTGTCGCGGCCGCACTCGGGCTTCTTCGTGCGCAAGCGCAGCGGCGCGGCCAGCGGACCGGCGACGGCCGCCGCCGCAAGTGCCGGCGGCGCTGCGTTCGATGCGATGTGGTACATGCGCAAGATCTTCGAGAACCGGCATCTGTCGATGAAACCGGGCTGCGGCTGGTTTCCGCACGACTGGTTGTTCGGCGACGGCGTCAAGCGCAGCCTGCGCGCCCTGGCGGCGGAGGATGTGGACCTCGGCGGTTATGGCGACCCCAAGGGCTTTCCGCCGCTGCGCGCGCTGATCCGCGATGCGATGGCCGAACAAGAGATCGGTGTCACCACCGAGCAGGTGTTGCTGACGCAAGGCAGCAGCCAGGCGCTGGACCTGGCCGCGCGCCGCCTGGTGCGCACCGGCGATGCGGTGCTGGTGGACGACCCGGGTTACGCCAACCTGCTGTTTGGCCTGCGCTTCCTGGGTGCCCGCTTGATCGGCGCGCCGCGCACGCCGAGCGGCTATGACCTGGCCGCTCTGGAGCGACAGATCGAGGCGCACAAGCCGCGCGTCTTCTTCACCCAGCCGCGGCTGCAAAGCCCCACCGGCTCGGTGGCGCAGCTGGCCCACCTGCACCGCGTGCTGCAACTGGCCGAGAAGCACGACATGCTGATCGTCGAGAACGACATCTATGCCGACCTCGACCCCGACCCGCGGCCCTCGCTGGCCAGCCTGGACCAGCTGAACCGGGTGATCCACATCAGCAGCTATTCGAAGACGGTGTCGCCGAACATCCGTGTTGGCTACCTGGTCGCGCACCCCGACCTGGTGGAGGACCTGGCGCAGCTGAAGATGATCGCCGGCCTCACTTCGTCGGAGTTCGGCGAGCGCCTGGCCTATGGCGCACTGACCGAAGGCCGCTGGCGCAAGCACCTGAAGCTTCTGCGCGAGCGCCTGGCCCAGGCCCATGAGCGTGTCGGCCGGCGCCTGGATGCGATGGGCTTCGAGATCTTCGCCGAGCCCAAGGCCGGCATGTTCCTGTGGGCGCGCCATGCCGGCATCGCCGATGCCGCGCTGGTGGCCAACCAGGCGGCCGACAGCGACATCCTGCTCGGGCCCGGCCACCTGTTCAGCGCCGAGCTGACGCCGAGCGCGTGGATGCGATTCAACGTCGCCTTCTGCAGCGACGAGCGCGTCTTCGCCTTCCTGGCCGCACAGTGCCGGGCCGGCTGATCGATCAGGCTCCCGCCGGGTTCTTGTTCGCGGACCACTTCGAGCGCAGCAGCGACACCACCGGCCACAGCAACAACACCAGCGACAGCGTCATCAGCGTGCCCACCAGCGGCCCGGACCAGAAGATGCCCAGGTCGCCCTGCGAGACCAGCATCGACTGGCGGAAGTTGGTCTCGGCCATGTCGCCCAGCACCAGCGCCAGCACCAGCGGCGCCAGCGGGTACTTCAGCTTCTTGAAGAAGTAGCCGAAGGCGCCGAAGACCAGCATCATCACCACGTCGAACATCGAGCTGTGCACGGTATAGGCGCCGATCGCGCAGACGACGATGATCACCGGCGCGATCACCGAGAACGGGATGCGCAGGATGGCGGCCCACAGCGGCACCGTCGTCAGCACCACCAGCAGGCCGACGATGTTGCCCAGGTACATCGAGGCGATCAGCCCCCAGACGAAATCCTTCTGCTCGATGAACAGCATCGGTCCCGGCTGCAGGCCCCAGATCAGCAGGCCGCCCAGCAGCACCGCGGCGGTGGGCGAGCCGGGGATGCCCAGCGTGAGCATCGGCAGCAGCGCCGAGGTGCCGGCCGCATGCGCCGCGGTCTCGGGCGCCACCACGCCTTCGATGGCGCCCTTGCCGAAGCTGTCCGGATCCTTCGACAAACGCCGCGCCATGCCATAACTCATGAACGACGCGGGTGTGGCGCCGCCCGGCGTGATGCCCATCCAGCAGCCGATGGCGGTGGCGCGCAGAAAGGTCTTCCAGTGCGTGAGCAGGATCTTCCAGGTCTGCCACACCACCTTGGGGTTGATCTTCGCGCTCTGGCCCTTGAAGGCCAGGCCTTCTTCCATCGTCAGCAGGATCTCGCCGATGCCGAACAGGCCGATCACCGCGATCAGGAAATCGAAGCCCTTGAACAGCATCGGGCTGCCATAGGTCATGCGCAACTGGCCGGTGACCGAATCCATGCCCACGGCGGCCAGCGCAAAGCCCAGCAGCATCGCGGCCAGCGTCTTCATCGGCGGCTCCTTGCTCATGCCGACGAAGCTGCAGAAGGTCAGGAACTGCACGCCGAACATCTCGGCCGGGCCGAACTTCAGCGCGAACTTCGCCAGCAGCGGTGCCAGGAAGGTGATCAGCACCACCGCGAACAGCGCGCCGACGAAGGACGAGGTGAAGGCCGTCGTCAGCGCCTGCGCCGCGCGGCCCTGCTGGGCCATCGGATAACCATCAAAAGTGGTGGCCACCGACCAGGGTTCACCGGGGATGTTGAACAGGATCGAGGTGATCGCGCCGCCGAACAGCGCGCCCCAGTAGATGCACGACAGCATGATGATGGCCGACGTGGGGTTCATCGAAAACGTCAGCGGCAACAGGATGGCCACGCCGTTGGCGCCGCCCAGGCCCGGCAGCACGCCGATCAGCACGCCCAGCGTGATGCCGATCAGCATGTACAGCAGGTTCGGCAAGGTCAGCGCGACCGAGAAGCCGTGCAGCAGGTTGGTGATTTCGTCCATCGCGGTCTCAGTAGCCGAGCCAGTGCTCGAGCGGGCCCTTGGGCAGCGGAACGCTGAACCAGCGCTCGAACACCAGGAACAGCAGCACCGGCACGAGCAGCGCGATCAGCGCGCACAACCACCAGGCAAAGTGGCCATGCCGGCGCATGAAGAAGGCGATCAGCACCACCGACGCGACGTAGATGCCCAGCGGCCAGATCAGTGCGACATACACAACCATCGGCCAGGCCACGGCGATGACGCCGGCCGCTTCCTGGCGCAGCACGAACACGCGTTGGTCCTGGCGCCAGCGCCGCAGCTGGTCGACGATCAGCACCAAGCTCACGGCGGCCAGGCCGATGCCGATGTAGAACGGAAAGTAGCCGGCACGCGGCCCGTCATCAGCCCAGCCGTGGCCAACCCGCACGCTGTCGACGATGACCAGCAGCGCCAGCACCAGCAGCGTCAGCGCCACCAGCAGTTCCGGCCAGCGCGTGGCCACGGCCGCGGAGTCCTTCTCGGGGATGTCGGGCACGAATACTCCTTGGGAACGGCGGGTCGGGCGACCCGGAAGCGGCGAGGGCAGGCTTTACTTGGCGATCAGCCTGGCTTCACGCATCAGCACGCGGTGATAGCTCTCGGCACGGTCCAGCCACTCGAGGTAGGGCTGGCCGCTGAGGGCGGTCTGGCGGAAGGCGCCCTTGGCCATGAAGTCGCGCCACTCGGGCAACGCGCGCACCTTGGACAGCAGCTGGACATAGAACGCCACCTGGTCCGGCGTGGCCTGCGGCGTCATGAAGATGCCGCGCAGCATCAGGTACTGCGCCGGGATGGCGGCGGACATGCACGTGGGGATGTCGCTCCAGGCCTGGCCGTTCGACAGCTTGGCCGGGTAGGCCAGCGGGCCGCCGTCGAACACGCACAGCGGCCGCAGCTTGCCGCCGCGCCACAGGCCTTCGGCTTCGATCGGGTTGTTGACCGTCATGTCCACATCGCCGGCGGCCAGCGACTTGGCCACGTCGCCGCCGCCCTTCAACGGCACGTACTGGATGCGCGTGCCGGCCGCGGTTTCCAGCAGCACGCTGATCAGCTGGTCTTCCTGCTTGCTGCCGGTGCCGCCGAGCTTGAAGCCGTTGTGGCCCTTCTGCCGCATCGCGGCCAGCAGCTCGGGTGCGGTCTTGTAGCTCGAATCGGCGCTCACCCACAACACGAACTGGTCGAGCGCCAGCATCGAGACCGGCGTGATGTCGCGCCAGTTGAAGCTGATGCCGGTGGCCAGCGGCACGGTGAACAGGCTGGACAGCGTGATGATCAGCTTGTGCGGGTTGCCCTTGTCGGCCTTGACGTCCATCAGGCCCTCGGCGCCCGAATTGCCGGGCTTGTTGACGACGCGGATGGTCTGGCGCATCAGGCCATGCTTGGCGACCATGTCCTGGATGAAGCGCGCCATTTGGTCGGCGCCGCCGCCGGTGCCTGCCGGTACCACCAGTTCCACCGGCTGGGTGGGCTCCCAGGCCCGGGCCGCTGGCGCCGCGGCCAGCAGCGCGCCAGCGGTCAGTGTGCAGGCCAGCGCGCGCAGCGCCGGGGTCAGGCGGGCGAGGAACCGTCGCGCCGGGGGTACTGCTGTCATCGTGGGTCTGCCTTACTGTGCGATGAAGCCGGCCTGCTTCATCAGCTCGCGGTGCATCTGCTCGTTCTTGCCCAGCCAGTTGAAGTAGGCCTCGCCGGTCAGCGCGGTCTGGCGGAAGGCGCCCTTTTCCATGAAGTCCTTCCACTCCGGCGTGGCCCGCACCTTGGCCATCAGGTCGACGTAGAAGGCCAGTTGCTCGGGCGTTGCACCCGGGGGCATGAAGATGCCGCGCAGCATCACATACTCCATCGGGATGCCGGCGGAGGTGCAGGTGGGAACGTCCTGCCACGACATGCCGTGCGAGAGCTTGGTGGGGTAGGGCAGCTTCACCGAATCGAACACGCACAGCGCGCGCAGCTTGCCGGCGCGCCAGTGCGACTCAGCCTCGATCGGGTTGTTCACGGTGGAGGTGATGTGCTTGCCCACCAGTTGCACCGCCACCTCGCCGCCGCCCTTGTACGGGATGTAGGTCATCTTCTTGCCGGCCAGGCCCTCCAGCATCACGGTGATGATTTGGTCTTCCTGCTTCGAGCCGGTGCCGCCCATCTTGATGGTGTTGGGCGGGCTGCTCTTCAGCGCCTCGAGGAAGTCCTTGGCGGTCTTGTACGGCGACTCGGCATTGACCCACAGCACGAACTGGTCCAGCGCCATCATCGACACCGGCGTCATGTCGCGCCAGTTGAAGGGCACGCCGGTGGCCAGCGGGGTGGTGAACAGGTTGGACAGCGTGATGATCAGCTTGTGCGGTTCACCCTTCGAACCCTTGACGTCCAGAAAGCCTTCCGCGCCCGCACCGCCGCTCTTGTTGACGACGATGATCGATTGCTTCATCAGCTGATGCTTGACGACCACGCCCTGGATGAAGCGCGCCATCTGGTCGGCGCCGCCACCGGTGCCGGCCGGCACCACGAACTCGACCGGCTTGCTCGGTTCCCAGGGGGCCGCCGCAGCACTGCCGGCCAGACCGCAGGCGGCCAGTGCGAAGCTGAGCGTCTTCAGCCAGAACGTCCTCATCGAATCTCCCTTGTTGAGTGGATGCGCGAAACAGCTCAGGAATGTAAGGCCTGCATGGAGGTGCAGGCGGTAGGTGCTTCCCGATAGTGGCCCTCGGCGCCCGCGGCCGCACAGGGTCGGTGGCTAGAATCGCCCTATGAAAGCCGCTGACATTCGCTCCACGTTCCTGAAGTTTTTCGAGTCCAAGGGCCACCAGGTCGTGGCCTCGTCGCCGGTGGTGCCGGGCGACGACCCGACGCTGCTGTTCACCAACGCGGGCATGAACCAGTTCAAGGATGTTTTCCTCGGCTTCGACAAGCGGCCCTACACGCGGGCGGCCACCTCGCAGAAGTGCATCCGCGCCGGCGGCAAGCACAACGACCTGGACAACGTCGGCTACACCGCGCGGCACCACACCTTCTTCGAGATGCTGGGCAACTTCAGCTTCGGCGACTACTTCAAGAAGGACGCGATCCAGTACGCCTGGGAACTGCTGACGGTGAACTTCAAGCTGCCGGCCGACAAGCTGTGGGTCACCGTCTATGCCGAGGACGACGAGGCCTACGAGATCTGGAACAAGACGGTGGGCGTGCCGGCCGAACGCATCGTGCGCATCGGCGACAACAAGGGCGCACGCTACGCCTCCGACAACTTCTGGATGATGGGCGACACAGGCCCCTGCGGCCCCTGCACCGAGATCTTCTACGACCACGGCCCCGATGTCGCCGGCGGCCCGCCGGGATCGCCCGAGCAGGACGGCGACCGTTACATCGAGATCTGGAACAACGTCTTCATGCAGTTCAACCGCACCGAAGACGGTGTGATGCACAAGCTGCCCAAGCCCAGTGTCGACACCGGCATGGGCCTGGAGCGGCTGACCGCGGTGCTGCAGCATGTGCACTCGAACTACGAGATCGACCTGTTCACCAGCCTGCTCGCCGCCGCCAAGAAGGCAGTGGACGAAGCCGGCGGCCAGGATTGTGATGCGAGCTCGCCGTCGCTGAAGGTGATTGCCGACCACATCCGCGCCTGTTCGTTCACCGTGGTCGACGGCGTGATCCCGGGCAATGCCGGCCGCGGCTACGTGCTGCGCCGCATCGCGCGCCGCGCCATCCGCCATGGCTACAAGCTGGGCGCACGCGCGCCGTTCTTCCACACGCTGGTGCATGCGCTGGTCGGCGTGATGGGTGAGGCCTACCCCGAGCTGCGCCAGGCCGAGAAGCGCGTCACCGAGGTGTTGCAGCAGGAGGAAGAACGCTTCTTCAGGACCATCGCCAACGGCATGGAGATCCTCGAGGCGGCGCTCGCACAACTGGACAAGTCGGGCACCCGGCAGATCGACGGCGCCACGGCCTTCAAGTTGCACGACACCTTCGGTTTCCCGGTCGACCTGACCGGCGACGTCTGCCGCGAGCGCGGTGTCACCGTCGACCAGGCGGCCTTCGACGTGCTGCTCGAGAAGCAGCGCAGCGATGCGCGCCAGGCCGGCAAGTTCAAGGCCGCCCAGGGCCTGGCGTACAGCGGCAAGCCGACCCACTTCCACGGCTACGAGCAGCTGTCCCGCGAGGACGCGAAGATCGTCGCGATCTATGTCGACGGCGCCTCGGTGCCCGGGGCCAAGGCCGGCGACGACGTGGTGCTGGTGCTGGACCACACGCCGTTCTACGCCGAAAGCGGCGGCCAGGTCGGCGATTCGGGTGAGTTGCGCAACGCCACCACACGCGTCGTGATCGACGACACGCTGAAGATCCAGGCCGATGTCTTCGGCCACCATGGCCAGGTGGTCGAAGGCAGCGTCAGCGTCGGCGATGTGTTTGCCGCCCGCGTCGATGCCGAACGCCGTGCGAAGACCGTGCGCAACCACAGCGCCACGCACTTGATGCACAAGGCGCTGCGCGAGGTGCTGGGCGCGCATGTGCAGCAGAAGGGCTCGCTGGTCAACGCCGATCGCACGCGCTTCGACTTTGCGCACAACGCGCCGATCACCGACGAGCAGATCCGCCGCGTCGAGGAACTCGTCAATGCCGAGATCCTGGCCAATGCGCAGGCCGACGCCGCGGTGATGTCGCTCGACGATGCGCAGAAGAGCGGCGCGATGATGCTGTTCGGCGAAAAGTACGGCGAGACCGTGCGCGTGCTGAGCATCGGCTCCAGCAAGGAACTCTGCGGCGGCACGCATGTGCAGCGCAGCGGCGACATCGGCCTGTTCAAGATCGTTGCCGAAGGCGGTGTTGCGGCCGGCATTCGGCGCGTCGAGGCGATCACCGGCGACAACGCGCTGGCTTACCTGCAGTCCTTGGCCAGCACGGTCGACGGCGTGGCGGGTGCATTGAAGGTCACGCCGGCCGAGGTGCCGGCGCGCATCGGCGCGGTGCTGGACCAGGTGCGCACACTGGAAAAGGAAATCGCCGCGCTGAAGGGCAAGCTGGCCTCGGCGCAGGGCGACGAGTTGATGGCCCAGGCGGTGGACGTCAAGGGCATCAAGGTCCTGGCCGCGCTGCTGCCGGGCGCCGATGCCAAGACCTTGCGCGAGACGCTGGACAAGCTGAAGGACAAGCTCAAGACCGCGGCCGTCGTGTTGGCGGCCGTGGACGGCGACAAGGTGCAGTTGGCCGCCGGCGTCACCGCCGACGCCATCGGCCGCGTCAAGGCCGGCGAGCTGGTGAACTTCGTCGCGCAGCAGGTTGGCGGCAAAGGCGGCGGCAAGCCGGACATGGCGATGGCGGGTGGCACCAACGCGGCCCAGTTGCCGCAGGCGTTGGCCTCCGTGCAGGCCTGGGTCGCCGAACGCGCCTGACATGTGGCCCCCACGCTCACCCTGTTCGCTGCCCCCCGAGGGGGAGCGTCAGCCCCTTGAGGCTGCCCGGCGGTGCTGACATGAGTGCGGCGCCCATCACCGTGCGCCGTGCCGTGCTGGCCGATGCCGCGGCCTTCGCGCGCACGATGGGCGATCCCGCCGTGCTGCGCCAGCTGATGCAGGTGCCCTATACCAGCGAAGAAGCCTGGCGCGCGCGCCTGGGCGATCTGCTGGCGCCCGGCAAGCCCGACCTGATGCTGGTGGCCGAGCGGCCCGGGGCCGATGGCATGCCGGAGGTGGTCGGCAGCGCCGGACTGCACCCGGCCGGCGTGGCCGTGCGGCGCCGGCACGTGATGATGATGGGCATCTCGGTGCGGAGCGAGGCGCAGGGCCAGGGCGTTGGCACGGCGCTGATGCAGGCACTGTGCGACTGGTGCGACAACTGGGGCCAGGTGCTGCGCCTGGAGTTGTCGGTGTATGCCGACAATGCCCGCGCGATCGCGCTGTACCAGCGCTTCGGCTTCCGGCAGGAGGGCCTGCACCGCGGCTACGCCTTGCGCGATGGGGCCTATGTCGATGCACTGTCGATGGCGCGGCTGCATCCCCGGCCGCCAGGCATCGAGCCGTTCAACGACGCCCCGGCAGGCCTATGAAGACCCGGCTGGCTTTCCTGCGTCAGGCGGCCAGGCCGCAGAGCCCGTAAAGCCGCTCGGCATCCAGCAGCGTCAGCATCTGGCCGTCGCTGCGCACCAGCTTGTCGCCGTGGCCGGCGCTGCCGGGGCCGCCCAGCGCCACCGGCTGCAGATCGGCACGCGCAGCGATGAACACCGGCCCGAGTTCCTGCACCCGCAAGGCCATGCGCTGGCCGCCGGCGGTGTGCAGCACGATCACCGGTGCATCGACCGGTGACAGCGGGCCGCCGCGCACCGCGCCGAGGTCGATGGCCATGATCATGCGGCCCTCGAAGGGCAGCATGCCCAGCACATGCGCCGGCAGCCCGGGCAGCGCCGCGATGCGCGGGTGTTCCAGGGCGGTGTGCACCTGCGCGACCGGCAGCCCCAGCCACTGGTTGCCGGCCACGAAGGAGGCAATCTCCTGCCCGGCATCGTTCGATGCGCTGCGCGGCGCCGGCGGCGGCACAAAGGCCGGCACCGCCGTGTCGATCTGCGGCAGGCGCTGTCCCAGGCGCATCAGCACCAGCGCGGCCGCGTCGTCGCCGGGGCACTGCGCATTGCCGTGGTATTCGCGGTAGCCGCCGGCCATGCTGAACGCCGCGGCATGGGCCACGCCGTCGATGTCGATCACCGTGGTCATCGCCTGACCGCGCGCCAGGGCCTGCGGCAGCAGCGGCGCGGTGCTGCCGACCGGCCAGCGCGCATCGGTGCTGGCGACGACCTGGCCGCTGCGGGTGACGAAGAGCGCGCTGCAACCGGGCAGCGGCGTGCCGTCGGCCGCGGCCGGCAGCACGTCGCGCAGCATCGCGGCGAATTGCGGCGTGCCGTCGAAGACGATGGCGATGCCGCCCAAGGCCGCGCCACCGGCTGGCGGCAGCACGGCCGCCGCGTAGACATAGGTGGGCTCATCGGCATACAGCGCGCTGGGCTGATGCGACGACATCTGGAAGGCCTGGCCCTCGCGCAGCGCCAGCGTGGGCTGCAGCCAGGCGGCGTCGAGGCCGCGGCCAACCCAGTCCTGCGCGCCGGGCTGCGACACCGCCACGACCTGGCCCTGTGCATCGAACAGCAGCAGCAGCGAATACACCGTGTACAGCCGGTTGATGTTCTGCAGCACGGCGGCCGCGCGGCCGGCATCGCGCTGATCGGGCGGCAGCGCCAGCTGCTGGCGCAGATCGCCGTTCAGCGCCCACCAGCGGCAATCGTTGGCGCGCTCGTAGAGGTTGCGGTCCATGATGTCGACGGCCAGCCGCGCGCGGGCGCGGGCGATGTCGAACACCGCGCCCAGGGCTGAGCGGTGCAGGTTGCCGGTGGCCTGCGCGAACAGCAGGCGGATCTGCTCGCCGGTGTTGCCCACTTCGCGCAGCAGCGTGCCGGCGAAGTCGTTGCCACCGCCGTTGCCGGCGCCCTGGGCCGCCGGACGCAGCCGGCCGTTCCACAGCACGCGCGACAGGTCACGCTGGATGCGTGCGGCATGGCGCGGGATGCGGTGCAGCTCCTCGGCGAACAACTCGTGCGTGTCCAGCGCGCCGACCAGGCCGTCGATCGCCTGGTCGCGCTGGCCGGGCTCGCTGTCGTGCGCCCCTTCGAAGGCCAGCTCGGTGGACACCAGCACGCAGGCGCGCCAGCCCGGGCCGAGATAACCCTCATAACCGGTGGCCGCGGTGTTCACGCTGAGGTAGTCGCGGCCGGCAAAGCGCAGGCGCTGGTGCTCAGCCCCGCCCGGCTTGCCAGGCAGTTGCGCGCCCAGCGGCAGTTGCCAGGGGTCGGAGCTGGCGACCACGCGACGATCGGCGTCGATCAAGGTGATCACGCTGCGGCCGGCCGGATCGCGCAGCTGCGAGAAGATGCCGTGCATCTCGTCGTCGAAGCGGAACGACAGGCACAGCACGCCGGCCACGCCGCGTTCGTTGCGGATGGCCTGCGCAAACAGCAGCGCGGTGCGGCCATCCATCAGCGTGCTGGGACCGAAGCGTTCGACATAACTGCTGGCCTGTGCGGCCTGGGCCAGCCAGGGCTCGTGGCAGGTCGTGGCCTGCACCTGGCGGTCCAGTCGCGCCAGCACCTGGCCCTGCGGGTTCAGCACCACGATGTCGTCGTAGACCGAGTACTTGGCCACGTAGTCGCGAAAGCGGGATTCGATGGCCTCGCGGCCGGTCGCGCTGCCGTCGGCCGCGGCGGTGAAGCCCACCAGATCGCTGTCCGACGACAGGAAGCCGACGTCGGCCGTGCGCTCGAACAGGTTGCGCACCAGGATGTCGATGGCCACCTGGGCCTGGCCGCGCATCTGCTGCACGGCGTTGGCCAGCAGGCTGCGCGCCAGGCTGTCGAGCAGGGTTTCGGTCAGTGACTGGAATTCGCTGCGCGTGCCGCCGATGTCGGGCACGGTGCCGCTCATCTGGCCCAGCATGGCCAGGCTGTCCCACAGGCCCTGCAGCCGCAGCATCGATTCGCGGTACTCATCGACGGCCGGCATGCGGCTGACCAGATCAGCCACTTCGGGTGAAAACGGTACTCCGCGGCGCGTGATCTTGGTTTTCAAGGCGTCCTCGTTCCCTGTTGAGCAAGCCCATGGGTCGGGCTCGCCGAGCACGGTAGGCGCAGCACGCGGCCGCAAAGGGCCGATAAGCAGGTGTTTGCCTCGCCAGTCCCGCTCCAGGTGCGTCCGTGCCGTAAACGGGTGCGTGATTGCGCTGCGGTGGTGCGCATTTCGGCGCCCGGCGAGGGCGGCGACAATGCGGCCTGCCTTGGCCACCCGAAGAGATCCCCGCATGAGTTCCGTCGTCAAACACAGCAGCGAAGCCGACATCGAGAACCTGGAAAAACTGTGCGAACGCCTGGCCGGCTTTGGTGTCGATGTCTCGCTGGAATGGGTCGACGGCTTCATGACCGCGCTGCTGGCCAGCCGCCGCGCGATTGCCGAGCATGAATGGCTGCCGGCGATGTTCGGCGATGCTTTCGGGCGTGCCTTTGCCGACCCCGACGATGTGCAGCAGGCCATGGCCACGCTGAGCGCACGCTGGGCCGTGCTGGCGAACCAGCTGGATCCGGAAGCCTTGCTCGAGGCGCCGGACGAGCTGCGCATATCGCCGATGATGATTGCCTACGACGAGGAGGCGCGGCGCGAAGTGGTGGCGGGCGGCCACATGACGGCCGAGGAGGCCGATGAACTGCTGCAGACCGGCGCGCTGTGGGCCGAAGGCTTCCGTGCCGCCACCGAGGCCTTTGCTGCCGACTGGGTGGAACCCGACATGGACAGCGAAGAGGGCCGCTGGTACGACGACTGCCTGATGCGCGTGATGGCGCTGATGCTGCCGCCCACCGACCTGGCGGCCTACACCAGCGAGGCCTATCCCGGCGAAACGATCAGCCGCGAAGAGTTGATCGACGATGCCTGCTTCGGCGTGCAGGACCTGCGGGTGTACTGGCTGGACCACGCGCCGAAACCCGAGACGCGCCGCGTCGAGCCGACGCCCGGGCGCAACGACATCTGCCCTTGCGGCAGCGGCAAGAAATACAAGAAGTGCCACGGGGCCGCATGAACGGTCGATCCGGCTGTCTGAAGGGCGGCGCGGCGCGCCGACAATTTCGCATCGCTGCCCATGGATTCACACCGCCATGAAGATCGGATTTGCGTTCAACGAAGTGCTGGCCCTGCTGCTGCTGGCCACTGGCGCCTTGAGCCTGGCCTGGGCGCTGCTGCGGCGGCGTGGCCGGCAGCACAAGCCTTGGTGGGTGCATTGGGGCGCGGATTTCTTTGCCGTCATCGCGCTGGTCTTCACCTGCCGCGTGGCGCTGGCCGACTGGCAGCGTGTGCCCAGCGGTTCGATGGAGCCGACGCTGCGGGTCGGCGACATGCTGCTGATCAACCACCTGGCCTACGGGCCGCGGCTGCCCTTCACCAACACGGCCATTCCGATGGGCGCGCCGCAGCGCGGCGACATTGCGGTATTCCGCTTCCCGCCGGATGTGTCGGTGTTCTATGTCAAGCGCATCGTCGCGCTGCCCGGCGACACGGTGGTGTTCCGCGACGGCGTGGTGGCCGTGAACGGCCAGGCCTTGCAGGCGCAGGACCAGGGCTGGGGCCAGCGGCCGGATGACAAGGGCGAGCGCCTGCTGACCGAGACGCTGGCCGGCCGCGAACACCCGATCAAGCTGAACCCCTTCGTGCAGGGCCGCATGCCGATGAGCATCAGTGCGCCTGACTGCCAAAATGAGCGGCCAGGTTCCTGGAGTTGCACCGTGCCCGCCGGTCACCTGCTGGCGCTGGGCGACAACCGCGACAACTCCTCCGATTCACGTGCCTGGGGCTTCGTGCCTGAGGGCGAGATCTATGGCCGCGTCGACCGCGTGCTGTTCAACTACCTCGAAGCGTCCCGTTTCTGGCACAAACCCATCTGATGCTGCTCAGGCATACGAGGGCACGGTGGCCTTGCCGCGGAACACGCGGTACGAGTAGATCGTGTAGCCGCCGATCGCCGGCACGGTGACCGCGCAGCCGAACAGGATCACGGCCAGCGATTCGGGCGAACTGGCGGCCTGCCAGATCGTCATGCGGTCCATCACGACAAAGGGGTAGAGGCTGTAGGCCAGGCCCAGCGCGCCGAACAGGAACACGCCGAGCATCAAGGTGAACGGCAGCCAGCACAGCTTGCCGAGCACGCGCTGCGAGTTCAGCAGCGCACGCAGACCCAGCAGCGCGGCGGCGGTGGACAGCGGAATCGGCAGCAGTGCGATGAAGGCCGGCAATGTGAACCAGCGGTCCCGCACCGTGGCACTGACCACCGGCGTGGCAACCGACACCAGCGCCAGGCCCAGCACCATCGCCGGCCAGGCCAGCTTGGCCCAGTGGACCGCGCGGCGCTGCAGTTCCCCTTCGGTCTTCAGGATCAGCCAGCAGGCGCCCAGCAGCACGTAGGTCGCGGGCAAGGTGACGGCAATGGCCGCTGCGAACAGCGTGTAGCCCCAGCCTTCGGCAAAGCCGGTGATGTAGCGGCCGAGCATCCAGCCCTGGGCCAGCGACGCCAACGTCGAGCCGGCGAAGAACAGCTGGTTCCACAAGGCCTTGTGGCCGGTCGGCGCCTTGACGCGGAAGTCGAAGGCCACGCCGCGCACGATCAGCCCGATCAGCATGAAGGCCACCGGCAGGTACAGCGCGCCCATCACCACGCCATGGGCCTTGGGGAAGGCGATCAGCAGGATGCCCACCCCCAGCACCAGCCAGGTCTCGTTGGCGTCCCAGAAGGGGCCCAGGCTGCCGATCATCAGGTCCTTGTCGGCCTCGTCGGCGCGGTGCAGCAACATGCCCACGCCCAGGTCGTAGCCGTCCAGCGCCACGTAGACCAGCATGGACAGGCCCATCAGGCCCATGAAGGCGATCGGCAACCAGCCGGCGGCGTTCGAAACATCGGTGGCGTTCACGGTCTGCTCCTTCAAACGAACGCACGGCTCTGCACTGGCGCATGCGGGTCGAGCAGCACGCTCTCTGGCTTCTCGGCCAGGTAGCGCAGCACGCCGACATAGGCCAGCAGCAGCAGCGAGTAGACGGTGAGGTACATCGCCAGCGTCAGGCCGATCATCGGCGAGGGCACGGCGGCGACGACGTCGACGGTGCGCAGCAGGCCGTGAACGATCCAGGGTTGGCGGCCGATTTCGGTGACGTACCAGCCGGCCAGCGTGGCCACCCAGCCCGAGAAGCTCATCGCTGCCAGCGGCCACAGCAGCCAACGCGGCAGGCGATCGGCCACCCAGCCGCGGCGCCAGAGCAGCCACACGCCCAGCCAGCTGAAACCCAGCATCAGCACGCCGGTGCCGACCATCACGCGGAAGCCGAAGAACAGCGGCTTCACCGGTGGATGGGCATTCGGGAATTCATCGAGGCCGCGGATCGTGGCGTTCGCATCGTGTTTCAGGATCAGGCTGGCGCCCTTGGGGATGCCGATCGCGAAGTCGTTGCGGCGCTTCTGCTCGTCCGGCCAGGCGAACAGCAGCAGCGGCGCGCCGGCCTCGGTCTGCCACACGCCTTCCATCGCGGCGATCTTCTGCGGCTGGTGCTGCAGTGTGTTCAGGCCATGCAGGTCGCCGACGAAGATCTGCAGCGGCACCAGCAGCGCGGCCAGCGTCAGGCCAGTGCGCAAGGCCTTGCCCGTTGATCGATTGGTGGTGTGGCGCAGCAGCTGCCAGGCCGACAGGCCGGCCAGCAGGAAGCTCACCGTCAGCGCTGAGGCCAGCAGCATGTGCGTCAGCCGGTAGGGGAAGGAGGGGTTGAAGATCACCGCCAGCCAGGAGCGCACATGGAACTGGCCGTCGATGATCTCGTGGCCGCTGGGCGTCTGCATCCAGGAGTTGAGGCTGAGGATCCAGAACGCGCTCAAGGTGGTGCCGAAGGCCACCAGGAAGGTCGCGATCAGGTGCATGCGTTCGCCAACACGTTCGTGGCCGAACAGCATCACGCCCAGGAAGGTGGCCTCGAGGAAGAAGGCCGTCAGCACCTCGTAGCCCAGCAGCGGCCCGGCGATGTTGCCGGCCTTTTCCATGAAGCCCGGCCAGTTGGTGCCGAACTGGAAGCTCATCGTCAGCCCGCTGACGACACCCAGTGCGAAGGTCAGCGCAAACACCTTGGTCCAGAAGCGGTAGGCCAGCAGCCAGGGCGTCTGGTGCGTCGTCAACCAGCGCCAGCGGAAGAACAGCAGCACCCAGCCGAGCGCGATGCTGATGGTCGGGAACAGGATGTGGAAACTGATGTTGGCGGCGAACTGCAGCCGGGCCAGCAGGAAGGCGTCCATGGGGTGCTTTCAGGTGCGGGGGGTGCCGCGGGCTTTTCCGGTGAATTCGAGAAAGCGCTGGACCTTGGAGCCCATGCGCATCAACTGCGACAGCGTCTGCGCGTCCATGCGCCGCACGTCGTCGAACCAGGTGGTCAGCATCTCGATCAGGTCGTGCATGCCGCGCATGCGTTCCTGCGCGATGCGGTCTTCTTCGCTGGTCGGTGTGTCGAGCAGCGCGTTGCGCAGCATCGACAGCGTCGGTTCGATCTCGCGGCGGCGGCGCTCTTCGGCTAGCGTCAGGAAGATCTCCCAGGCGTCGTGCGGCGCCTCGAAGTATTCGCGCCGGTCGCCGGGCAGATGGCGCAGTTGCACCAGGCGCCAGGCCTGCAGCTCTTTCAGCCCCATGCTGACGTTGGAGCGGCTGAACTCCAGGTGCATCGCGATGTCGTCGGCATTCACCGGCTGCGGTGCAACGAAGATCAGCGCGTAGATCTGGCCGACCGTGCGGTTGATGCCCCAGCGGCTGCCCATCTCGCCGAAATGGCCGATGAAGCTGCGCACGAGCGGTGTCAGGGCGTTCATGGGGTGAGCGCGGGCCTGCGGGCGCTGCGCTTCCAGGTGTCTTGATCTGTGTCAGAGTTTGCCTGAATTTCAGTAAATACTGAAAACTCAGAATGTATTGACCGAGCCGGACGCACGGGCATCCCTGTCGGCCGTGGGCGGCCGGGGCGTGCGCTACATTGCGCGCCATGTCGAAACCTGATGAAGGCTTGGCCGGGCGCCACATCGTGCTCGGTCTGTCCGGTGGCATTGCCTGCTACAAGTCCGCCGAACTGGTGCGTGAACTCGGCCGCGCCGGTGCTACCGTGCAGGTGGTGATGACCGAGGCCGCTCAGGCCTTCATCACGCCGGTCACGATGCAGGCCTTGTCCGGCCGGCCGGTGCTGAGCAGCCAGTGGGACGCGCGCGAGCCGAACAGCATGGCGCACATCAACCTGTCGCGCGAAGCCGACGCGATCCTGGTGGCGCCGGCCTCGGCCGATTTCATCGCGAAGATCGCGCAGGGCCGGGCGGACGAGTTGCTGTCGCTGCTGTGTGTGGCACGACCGATCGACAAATGCCCGCTGCTGCTGGCACCGGCGATGAACCGCGAGATGTGGCTGCACCCGGCAACGCAGCGCAACGTGGCGCAGGCGGTGGCCGATGGCGCGACGGTGCTCGGGCCCGGCGAGGGCGACCAGGCCTGCGGCGAGATCGGCGACGGCCGCATGCTCGAGGCCACTGAGCTGTGCGACGAGTTGATCGCCTTCTTCCAGCCCAAGCTGCTGGCCGGCCAGCGCGTGCTGATCACCGCCGGGCCGACCTTCGAAGCCATCGATCCGGTGCGCGGCATCACCAATCTGTCCAGCGGCAAGATGGGCTTTGCCATCGCGCGGGCCGCGCAGGAGGCGGGCGCCGAGGTCACGCTGGTTGCCGGGCCGGTGCACCTGCCGACGCCGCGCCATGTGCGCCGCATCGATGTGCGCAGCGCGCAGCAGATGCATGACGCGGTGCTGCCGCTGGCACCGTCGCAGCAGGTGTTCGTCGCCACTGCGGCGGTGGCCGATTGGCGCCCGGCCAGCCTGGCCGAACACAAGATCAAGAAGGACGGCACGCACCGCGTGCCGAGCTTCGAGCTGAGCGAGAACCCCGACATCCTGGCGGCGGTGGCGCGCTTGCCGGTGCGGCCCTACTGCGTCGGCTTCGCGGCCGAGAGCCAGGACGTCGCCCACCATGCCCGCGAAAAGCTGCTGCGCAAGAACGTGCCGCTGATCGTCGGCAATCTCGGGCCGGCCACCTTCGGTCGCGACGACAACACGCTGGTGCTGGTGGATGCCGCCGGTGATCGCGAGATTCCCACTGCCGACAAACTGAGCCTCGCCCGCACGCTGGTGCGCGAGATCGCCGACCGACTTCCCACATGACAACGATAGACGTGAAAGTGCTCGATGCCCGCATGGCCGAGCAGTTGCCGGGTTATGCCACGCCCGGCAGCGCCGGCCTGGATCTGCGCGCTTGCCTCGATGCGGCGCTGGTGCTGGAACCCGGCCAATCGGCGCTGATTCCGACCGGCTTGTCCATCCACATCGGCGACCCCGGCCTGGCCGCGATGATCCTGCCGCGCTCGGGCCTGGGCCACAAGCACGGCATCGTGCTCGGCAACCTGGTCGGGCTGATCGACAGCGATTACCAGGGGCCGCTGATGGTCAGCTGCTGGAACCGCGGCAGCACCACGTTCACGGTCCAGCCGATGGAGCGCATTGCGCAGATGATCATCGTGCCGGTGGTGCAGGCGACCTTCCGCCGTGTCGACGACTTCGAGACCTCGGCGCGCGGCGAAGGCGGCTTCGGCTCGACCGGAAAAGCCTGATCAGTGCAGGTGCGGTGAGGGCGGCGCGGCGGCCAGCAGGCTGACCGCACCTTCGGCGACCGAGCGCGCTTCGACCTCTTCTTCGCTGGCCTCGCGCACCGCGATCACCTTGACCTGCAGCTGCAGCGCCACGCCGGCCAGCGGGTGGTTGCCGTCCAGCACCACATGCGAGGGGTAGATCTCGGTCAGCGTGTAGATCAGCTCCGGCGGCATGCCGGTGGTCTGCGCGCCTTCGGGCAGGCCGTCGAACTGCATGCCTTCTTCGATGCCTTCGGGGAACAGCGAGCGGTCCTCGAAGCACACCAGCTCGGCGCGGTAGTCGCCGAAGGCATGCTCGGGCTCGAGGTACAGATCGGTTTCGAAGCCGGCTTCCTGGCCGGCAATCGCTTCTTCCAGCTTGGGCAACAGATCGTCGCCGCCGAAGAAGAATTCGAGCGGTTCGGTCAGCTCGTCAATGGCCTGGCCTTGGCCATCGGCCAGGGTCCAGGTGAGGCTGACGACGCAGGGGTCGGTGATCAACATCGGGGCATGATCGCATATCCGCAAGCGACAATTCGGCGATGGATATCGATGCTCCGTTGGTCTTGCTGGGTGGTTTGTCGCCGGCCACGTTCATGCGCCGGCACTGGCAGAAGAAGCCCTTGCTGGTGCGCCAGGCCATCGCGCCGGCACAGCCCCCGATCACACGCTCGGCGCTGTTCGAGTTGGCCGGGCAGCAAGGCGTCGAAGCCCGGCTGCTGACGCGGACCGACGGGCGCTGGAAGCTGCGCCACGGCCCGTTCACGCGCCGCGCGCTGCCGCCCTTGAACCGGCCGGACTGGACGCTGCTGGTGCAGGGGCTGGACTTGCATGTGCCGGCCGCGCATGAACTGTTGTCGCAATTCCGCTTCGTGCCCGAGGCGCGGTTGGACGATCTGATGGTTTCCTATGCCACGCCTGGCGGCGGTGTCGGCCCGCACCTGGATTCCTACGATGTGTTCCTGCTGCAGGTGCAAGGGCATCGGCGCTGGCGCATCGGGCCGGTGGCCGACCGCTCGCTGGTCGATGGCCTGCCGGTGAAGATCCTGCGTCACTTCGAGCCGAGCGAAGAATGGCTGCTGGCGCCCGGCGACATGCTCTACCTGCCGCCGCTGTGGGGCCACGATGGCGTGGCGCTGGACGAATGCATGACCTGCTCGATCGGCTTTCGTGCGTCCACCGCGAGCGAGCTCGCGCAGCAGTTGTTGCCGCGCCTGGCCGAGGACATCGAGCCGCCATCGCGTGACGCGTTGTACCGCGATGCCACGCAGCCGGCCACGGCCGAACCGGGCCGCGTGCCGGAGGCCTTGCGCGGCTTTGCGCTGGCGGCCTTGATGCGTGTGCTCGACGACCCGCGTGCACTGGACCGGGCGTTGGGCTCACTGATCAGCGAGCCCAAGCCGCAGGTCTGGTTCGACGCCGGCGAGGCCTTGCCGCAAGCCCCCGCGGCGCTGGTGCTGGACCGCCGCACACGCATGGTCTACGACGATCATCATGTGTTCATCAATGGCGAGGCTTTTGCGGCATCCGGCCGCGATGCGCGGCTGATGCGCCAGTTGGCCGATCAGCGCCGGCTGCCGGCCACGGCGCTGCGGCAATTGGGCGAAGGCGCACGCGACTTGCTGGATGATTGGGCCCAGGCCGGTTGGCTGCATGCCGAGGAGACGCTGAATGTCTGATGCTGCGAATTTCCTGATCGAAGGCCGTGGCGACGTGATCGATGTGCTGCGCCAATTGCTGGTCGCGAGTGCCAATGCGGGCGTGCGCGAGCTGCGCTGCGTCGATGCGAACTTCGTTGATTGGCCGCTCGACGACTCGTCGGTGCTGGATGCGCTGGTGCGCTGGGCCCGCCCGCCCGGGCGCATGCTGTGCTTCATTGCGCAGGACTTCGACGCGCTGGCGCGCAAGCATCCGCGCTTCACCGCCTGGCGGCGCGATTGGGCTCATCGCTTCGAGGCCTTGCAGCCAATCGACCTGGCCGGCGCAGAACTGCCCACGCTGCTGTGGGCCGGCATGCAGGGTGTCGAGTTGCTTGATCGCGAACGCTGGCGCGCGCGCTGGCTGCGTGATCCGGCCGAATTGCGAGCCCGAAAGGAAGAATTTGAGGCGATTGCGCAACGCTGCGAACCGGCTTGGCCCTCTACGACCCTCGGACTCTAGGGATCATCCCTAGGCTTGCTACAATCGCAGGCTGGGCTTGGAAAGGCTCGAGCTTTTTAAGCCTGGTTTCTCGACAGAGTCTGCATTGCATGACAAGTCAGATTCATTACCGGTAATTCGTCGACACTTTTCACTGAGGACACAAATGAACAAGTCGCTCCTGTTGGCTTCCCTGGTTGCTACCGTTGCGCTGAGCGCTTGCGGCAAGAAAGAAGAAGCCCCGGTTGCTCCGCCGCCCGCTCCGGTGGCCGCTCCGGCCCCCGCGCCGGCTCCGGCTCCAGATGCGATGGCCTCGGCTCCGGCCGCTGACGCTGCCGCCGCTGCTGCTGCCTCTGCTGCTGCCAGCAAGTAATCGGCAACAGCGCGCAAGCGACAAGAAAAAACCGCCCCTCGGGGCGGTTTTTTTGTGGCCCGCGTCGAGTCGCGGGCCGATAAGCGGTCTTACTTCAGCTCGTCGATCAAGCGTGCGACGATCAGCTTCGCGGCTTCGCCGTTGTCGGCCGTGCCCTGGCTGTTCAGCACCGACACCTGGGTCTTGGCACCGACGGCTTTCACTGACAGACGATAACGTTGCAGTGCCGCGGCCGCTGCCTTGTCGCCACCACCGAAGAGCTTGCTGAAGAAGCCCGGCTCTTCCTTGCCGGCCAGCTTCGGGTCGACATAACGCACGTAGTACAGGCCGGCGCTGCGGTCGCGGTCTTCGACGGTGAAGCCGCCGCGGTCCAGCGCCAGGCCCACGCGGCGCCAGGCGCGGTCGAACGCCTCGTCCACTTCCATCGCGGCACCCGGCTGGTCGCTGACCAGGCGTGCGCGAACCGGCTGGTCCGGCGCGTTGGCCACCGTCGCGCGGGCCACTTCTTCCTTGGCACCAAGGCGCACCATCAGGCGCGACAGGAACTCCGCTTCCAGCTGCGGGTCGTTGGGCCGCGATTGCCAGCTGGTGTTGTCCCGCCTTTCGTTGGTGTAGATCTCCGACAGCCCGCGGTGGGTGATGAAGATCTCGCTGCCGGTGCCGGAGCGGTCGATGCGGGTGCGGAAGCGGTCGCGTTCGGAGGTTGAGAACAGGCTGTCGAAAACCTTGCCGATGGTGTTGCGGATGAAGTCCTGCGGCAGCTTGGCGCGGTTCTCGGCCCAATCGGTTTCCATCACGCCGATTTCGGCGTTGTCCAATGTCAGCGTGAAGCCGCGTTCGATCCAGAAGCTGCGCACCTGCGGCCACAGTTTTTCCGGCGGCAGCGTGCTGACCAGCCAGCGCTGGTTGCCCTGGCGTTCGATGCGCATCTCGCCGATCGACGCCGGCGCCACCGCCGGACCCGTGGGCGCGGCACTGGTCTGCTGCGTGCCTTGCTGCATCGCGGTGGCGCTGACGACGCCAGCTTGCGGCTGGTAGCGCGCATCGCGGGCCAGCTGGGTCAGATCGGGGGGCACTTCCAGCGGCGTGGTCTTGCCGGCCTGTGAGCGGTAATCCACCTTGTCGCCCGACAGCGTGGTGTCGAAGGACGAGCAGCCGGCCAGGGCCAGGGCCATGGCCAGCGCAGCTGCGCCAGTCGGGGTAACGACAAACACACGATTCACAGTGCGGATCTCCAGATCAGGCCCCGGCCGCTATGGCCATGCGTGGGCGCTTGGGGGCTAAGGGCGGGGCGAAGGAAGGACGGTCAGGCGACGAACGACAGGGACAGCGAGGTCGGCGCGCGGGCCCGATTACAGCAGATCGGCGTCGCGCAACGCACGGTCGACCAGGCCGCGGCCGATCTCCGTCAGCGGCACGATGGGCAGGCGCACATCCGGCCGGCACAGGCCCAGCCGGGACATCGCCCACTTGGTCGGTGCCGGGCTGGGTTCGCAGAACAGCTGCTTGTGCAGCGACAGCAGGCGCAGGTGGATCGAGCGAGCGACCTGCACCTGGCCGTCGATCGCCGCGATGCACAGCTCGTGCATCAGGCGCGGTGCGACGTTGGCGGTGACGCTGACATTGCCGTGGCCGCCCAGCAGCATCAGCGCGATCGCGGTGCCGTCGTCGCCCGAGTAGATCGAAAAGTGCTCGGGTGCGCCCTTGATCAGCGTGGCCGCGCGTTCGATGTTGCCGGTGGCTTCCTTGATGCCGACGATGCCGGGCACCTCGGCCAGCCGCAGCGTGGTTTCGGGCAGCATATCGGCCACCGTGCGGCCGGGCACGTTGTACAGCACCACCGGCAGGTCCACGGCCTCGGCGATGGCCTTGAAATGCTGGTAGATGCCTTCCTGCGAGGGCTTGTTGTAGTAGGGCACGACCTGCAGCGTGCAGTCGGCGCCAACGGACTTGGAGAAGCGTGTCAGCTCGATCGCTTCCCGCGTGGAATTGGCGCCGGCGCCGGCCATGATCGGCACGCGGCCCGCGGCATGCTCGACGGCGACGCGGATGATGTCGCAATGCTCCTGCACCGAGATGGTGGGGGACTCGCCGGTCGTGCCGACCACGCCGATGCAATCGGTGCCTTCGGCGATATGCCAATCGATCAGGCGGCGCAGGCCGTCGAAATCGACGCTGCCGTCTTCTTGCATCGGCGTCACCAACGCGACGATGCTGCCAACAATGGGTTTCATGCGCTTTCCTTGCAAGCCGGCGATTTTAGCCGGGCGGAGCAGGCGGGCTGGACAGCGGGTAGCGCGGCGGTGCCGAGGCGCCGGCTTCTTCGCGCACCGCCACCACGCGCTGCACGAAGCGCTCGGGTGCGGGCAGGAAGCCGTCTTCATAGGCGACGATGCGCAGGCCCTGGCAGACGCGCAGCAGTTCACCGGCTTCCAGCAGAAAGGCCGGGCGCGCCGGCCGGCCGACGGTTTGATGGCCGTGTGCAAAGGTTTCGTAAAGCAGCCAGCCGCCGGGCGCCACCGCATCCAGCAGCAGCGGCCACAGCGGGCGCCACAGGTAGTTGGTGACGAGCACGGCGTCGAAGGTCCGGCCGGCGCAGGGCCAGGGCCCGGCCTCGATGTCGGCGGTGATCAGCTCGGCCACACCCTGCAGGCCGCTCAGCGCATCCGCATCACGGTCGATTGCCGTCACGGCGCAGCCCCGTGCGGCCAGCCAGCGCACGTGGCGCCCGCGGCCGCAGGCCACGTCGAGTACGCGCGCACCGGCGGGCAGCAGATGGGCCCAGCGCTGCACCCAGGGTGAAGGCGCTTCGTCGCCGTGCATCAGAAGCAGGCCCAGACGCGGGTGGCCAGGTCCACCGCCAGGTGCGGGTTCAGGTAGGCGGCGAACACCAGGGTCAATGCTGCGGCGATGGTCGCGCCGAGCAGCAGCCGAGACACGCGGCGCAAGGCAGGCATCAGGCCCCCGCCGCGGCCGGCCGCACGATGGCTGTCTCCCGCACCGGTAAATTGATCAGCGCTGCCGCAACACCCAGCACCACCGCCATCCACCAGACCACCGTGTAGCCGCCGGTCAGGTCGTAGAGCTTGCCGCCCAACCACACGCCGAGGAAGGAGCCCACCTGGTGGCTGAGGAACACGAAGCCGCTCAGCATCGACATGTAGCGCACGCCGAAGATCTGCGCGACCACGGCATTCGTCGGCGGCACGGTGGACAGCCACAGCAGCCCGATCGTCGCCGAGAACAGGTAGACGCTGATCGGCGTCAGCGGCGCCAGGATGAAACAGACGATCGCCACCGAGCGCAGCGCATAGATGGCCGCGAGGATGTTCTTCTTCTGCATGCGCTGGCCCAGCATGCCCGCCCCGTAGGTGCCGAAGACATTGCACAAGCCGATCAAGGCCAGCGCGGTAGTGGCCACTTCGGGCCCGAGGCCCTGGTCCTTCAGGTAGCTGGGCATGTGCACGCCGATGAAAACCACCTGGAAACCGCAGACGAAATAGCCCGCCATCAGCAACTGGAAGCTGCGGTAGCCGAAGGCCTCGCGCAGCGCCTGGGCAATGCTTTGCTGCTGGCCGGTGTGGGCGGCCATCGGCGGTTCCTTCAGGCCGAAGGCCAGCGGCAGGATGGCCAGTGCCGCGCAGCCCAGGATGAACAAGGCCTGCTGCCAGCCCCACTGGCCGATCAGCCAGCTTTCCACCGGCACCATCAGGAACTGGCCGAAGGAGCCGGCCGCGGCCGTCACGCCCATCGCCCAGGAGCGCTTCTCGGGCGCGATGTTGCGACCGATCACGCCGTAGATCACGGCGTAGGTGGTGCCCGATTGCGCCATGCCCAGCAGCAGCCCGGCGCTGCCCATGAAGGCCAGGCCGGTGTTCGACAATCCCATCAGCACCAGCCCGGCCGCGTACAGCACGCCACCGACCAGCAGCACGCGGAAGGCGCCGAAACGGTCGGCCACCATGCCGGCGAACGGCCCGGCCAGGCCCCAGGCCAGGTTCTGGATCGCGATGGCGAACGCAAAGGTTTCGCGGGTCCAGCCACGGTCGGTGGTGATGGGCCCGAGCCACAGCCCGAAGCCGTGGCGAATGCCCATCGACAGCGTGACGACCGCGGCACCGCAAATCAGCACCTGGGTCATCGACAGGGGGACCCGCGGCGCGCTGTTGTTGCTTGTCATCCGGGCACTGTAGCGAATCGAACAGCCCGGGTTTCATCGAGGGGCATCTCTAGAATCCGCCGCCATGGCAAGCAGCAAACAACAACCCGGCAGCTACGGCGAAGCCTCGATCCGCGTTCTCAAGGGCCTGGAGCCGGTCAAGCAGCGGCCGGGCATGTACACCCGCACCGACAACCCCTTGCACGTGATCCAGGAGGTCATCGACAACGCAGCCGATGAGGCGCTGGCCGGCTTCGGCAAGCGCATCGGCGTGACGGTGCATGCCGACGGCTCGGTCAGCGTCGACGACGACGGGCGCGGCATCCCCTTCGGCCTGCATCCCGAAGAAAAGGTGCCGGTGGTCGAGATCGTCTTCACCCGCCTGCATGCCGGCGGCAAGTTCGACAAGGGCGCCGGCGGCGCCTACAGCTTCTCCGGCGGCCTGCATGGCGTCGGTGTCAGCGTGACGAATGCGCTGGCCAAGCGACTGCAGGTGACGGTGTGGCGCGAGGGCCAGGCGGCGGCGCTGGCGTTTTCCGGCGGGGACGTGATCGAGCCGCTGGTGCTGCGCAAGTCAGTCGCCGGCGAGCGCAAGCAGGGCACCAGCGTGCGGGTGTGGCCGGATGCCAAGTACTTCGAGAGCACCGAGTTCCCGAAAAATGAACTGATGCACCTGTTGCGCAGCAAGGCCGTGCTGATGCCGGGTGTCACGGTCACGTTGACCCATGAGAAGAGCGGCGAGACGCAGACCTGGCTGTACAAGGGCGGCCTGCGCGACTACCTGATGCAGGGGCTGCCCGCGGATCCGCTGATCCCGCTGTTCGAAGGCGAGAACTACGCGTCCGGCAACGAGACCGAGAACTTTGCCGAAGGTGAGGGCGCCGCCTGGGTGCTGGCCTTTACCGAAGAAGGCAGCGTGCTGCGCGAGAGTTATGTCAACCTGATTCCGACCTCGGCGGGCGGTACCCATGAGTCCGGCCTGAAGGACGGGCTGTTCGGCGCCGTGAAGGCCTTCGTCGAGCTGCACTCGATGTTGCCCAAGGGCGTGAAGCTGATGCCCGAAGACGTGTTCTCGCGCGCCAGTTTCGTGCTCTCGGCCAAGGTACTGGACCCGCAGTTCCAGGGTCAGATCAAGGAACGGCTGAACAGCCGCGACGCGTTGCGGCTGGTCTCGGCCTACTTGCGTCCGCCGCTGGAGCTGTGGCTGAACCAGCACGTGGCCGACGGCAAGAAGCTGGCCGAGTTGGTGATCAAGCAGGCGCAGACCCGCCAGCGCGCCAGCCAGAAGGTGGAAAAACGCAAGGGCTCGGGCGTCGCCGTGCTGCCCGGCAAGCTGACCGATTGCGAGAGCCGCGACCTGACGCTGAATGAAGTGTTCCTGGTCGAGGGGGACTCGGCCGGTGGCTCGGCCAAGATGGGCCGCGACAAGGAAACCCAGGCCGTGCTGCCGCTGCGCGGCAAGGTGCTGAACGCCTGGGAAGTGGAACGCGACCGGCTGTTCGCGAACAACGAGATCCACGACATCGCGGTGGCCATCGGGGTTGACCCGCATGGCCCGAACGACACACCCGACCTGGGCGGTCTGCGCTACGGCAAGGTCTGCATCCTGAGCGATGCCGACGTCGATGGCTCGCACATCCAGGTGCTGCTGCTGACCCTCTTCTTCCGCCACTTCCCCAAATTGGTGGAGGCTGGCCATGTGTACGTGGCCAAGCCGCCGCTGTTCCGCGTCGACGCACCGGCGCGCGGCAAGAAGCCGGCGGCCAAGCTGTATGCACTGGACGAGGGCGAACTCGAAGCATCGCTGGACAAGCTACGCAAGGAAGGTGCCCGCGAAGGCTCCTGGAGCATCAGCCGCTTCAAGGGCCTGGGTGAAATGAACGCCGAGCAACTGTGGGAGACCACGCTGAACCCGGAAACGCGCCGCCTGCTGCCGGTGGCCTACGGCGCGATCAGCTTCGATGAGACCGTGCAGGCGATGACGCGTTTGATGGGCAAGGGCGAGGCCGCGGCGCGCCGCGAACTGATGGAGCTGCATGGCGATGCCATCGACATTGACGTCTAGGTTTGAACTTCAGCCATCGGACTAGGCGTTTCCCCGTCCCACATGTTCAGGGGGATTGACGTGCCGTCGGCGGATGCTAACCATGCCTGCTTTCAACCATCCCGTCGGAGCATATGCACATGCGCAAAGCCAAGATCACGATTGCCGCCACCTGTGCGGCAATTGGAATGGCAGTCTCAATGCTGGCCATGCCCCTGGCAGCGCAGGCTCAGGCCACAAGCCAGAACGTCCGCGTCGCCATTGCGTACAAGAGCGGTACCGGCCTGCAGGTTCGCGCCGCGGTCCTGAAAGCCGGCGGCACCGTGTCCCACGACATGGGCGAAGCCGATTCGATGATCGCCGACCTGCCGCGCGCCAAGCTGGCCACGCTGCGGGCGATGGCGCAGGTCGAATTCGTCGATGCCGGCGTCCAGCGCAGCATCCAGGGCCAACCCGGCAAACGGGTTCGCGCCGCCGTGACATCCAGCCAGACCGTGCCCTACGGCATCACGATGGTCCAGGCGGACCAGGTGTCGGACGCCAGTGCCGGCAACCGCAAGGTGTGCATCGTCGACTCCGGCATCGATACCACCCACGAAGACCTGGCTGCGATCCCCAAGACCGGCGAGAACTTCACCTCGTCCGGCACCTGGGACTCCGACGAAAACTCCCACGGCACCCACGTCGCCGGCACCATCGCGGCGATCAACAACTCGGTGGGCGTGATCGGCGTGGCGCCGAGCGGCAACCTCAAGCTGCACATCGCCAAGGTGTTCGACGTCACCGGCAGCGCCAGCAGCCTGGTCATTGCGAAGGCCATGCTCAGCTGCGTGCGTGCCCGCGCCAACGTCGTCAGCATGTCGCTGGGCGGCTCCTCCCCCAGCCCGATCGAGCAGAGGGTCGCCACCTTGATGAGCAAGCGTGGCATGCTGGTCATCGCAGCCGCCGGCAATGCTGGCGACACGTCCACCTCCTACCCGGCAGGCTTCGTCGAAGTGATGTCGGTGGCCGCGATCGACGAGAACATGGCCAAGGCCGGCTTCTCGCAATCGAACGCCGATGTTGAAATCGCCGCGCCGGGCGTGGCCGTGCTCTCCACGATCCCGCCTGGCATCGCATCGGATGGCACGCTGACGGTCGGCGCCTCGCCCTACGCGGTGATCCCGATGACCGGTTCGCCGCGAACCACGGCGACCGGCCCACTGGCTGATTTCGGTCTGGGGGACACGCCTGTTGCCGGCTCGATGAGCGGCAGTGTCTGCCTGATCTCGCGCGGCAGCATCGCGTTCTCCGACAAGGTGCTGAACTGCCAGAACAGCGGTGGCATCGGCGCGGTGATCTACAACAACGCCGCGGGCGAGTTGCTCGGCACCCTGGGTGACGTGGCGACGACCATCCCGTCGGTCGGCGCCCTGCAGTCCGATGGCGCGACGATGCTGACCCAGCTGGGCCAGTCGACCACGGTCACCGTGGTGGCGGGCACCGCGCTGTACGCCAACTTCAACGGCACCTCGATGGCCACGCCGCATGTCTCCGCCGTTGCCGCGCTGGTGTGGAGCCTGCATACCGGCTGCACGGCCGAGCAGATCCGCAGCACGCTGAACAAGAGTGCGGTGGACCTCGGCGCCGTAGGTCGCGACAACGACTTCGGCTTCGGTCTGGTCCAGGCCAAGGTCGCGCACGACCGCATCACGTCGATGGGTTGCACCAACTGAGCACGAGCTCGCTCGACTGTTGACTGATCACCGGGGCCGCGAAAGCGGCCCCGTTTCGTTGGCGGGCGGCACAATCGATCGCTCATGAATCCTGCTCCGACCACCCGCCTGCGGCTGCGGCCGACGATGCTCAGCGACCTGGACTTCGTCGTCTCGGTCGAAACCGATGCGCGCAACCTGCCGTTCATCTCGCCCTGGGAGCGCACGCAGCACGAAGGCGCCTTGCGCTTTCCCGACCTGCGGCACTTCATCGTCGAAGCCGGGCCGGACTATGAGCGCACCGGCTTCGTCATCCTGCAGGGCTGCCGCAACCAACACCGCAGCGTCGAGTTGAAGCGCATCGTGTTGCAGGTCAAGGGCCAGGGCCTGGGCCGCGCCTGCGTGCGCCTGTTGAAGCTGATGGCCTTTCGCGACCTGCATGCCCACCGCTTCTGGCTCGACGTGAAAGGCCTGAACCAGCGCGCGCTGGCACTGTATGCCAGCGAAGGGTTTGTCGAGGAAGGCCGGTTGCGCGAAAGCGTGCGCGTCAACATCGACGGTGCCGACGGCTACGACTCGCTGATCGTCATGAGCATGCTCGACCGCGAGTTCCAGGCCCGCATCGCCCTCGGGCATGAGGGCGCTGCCCAGGCCTCCGGGCGGCCGCCGTCGGGGGCCTGACCCAGGCCGACCGGGCGCCAGCCGCTGCCGCCCGGCTGCGTGGTTCAATTCAGGAACTTCAACCCCCAGCGAACAGCCATGAAACGCCATTTTTCCTGGGCCCTGAGCGGCCTGCTGGTCTTGTCGGCCGTGCCCACCGCGGCGCTGGCGCAGAGCGATTGGGCGCCTTGCGCCAACGAAGGCGAAGCCTGCCGCTTCAAGGGCGAGGCGCTGGTGCGCTTCGGCATCGACGGCCGCTACAGCTTCCGCGTGGTGCGCAACCAGGTGGCCTGCGACACCGAGGAGTTCGGCGATCCGGCGCCCAACCGGACCAAGCAGTGCCAGGTCTCGCTGAACTGGCGCCAGGACATCCGCTACCGCGGCTGGCGCGAAGACGGCCGTGACAGCGCCGGCTGGGTGCTGTGCGCCAGCGAAGGTGAACGCTGCCGCGTGCCCGGCCCGGGCCGCGTGCGCTACGGCGCCGGTGGCCAGTACGCCTACCGCGATGTCGCCAACACGGTGCGCTGCAACAACGAGGTGTTCGGCGACCCGGCGCCTGACGTTGCCAAGCAGTGCGAGTACCTGCTGGGCGTCGGCGCCGGCGGCACCAGCGACCCGCGTCCGCCGGCACCCGGCGTCGGCCTGCCCTGGACGGCCTGCGCGAACGAGAACGGCCAGTGCAGTTTCAGGGGCCCCGGCATGCTTCGCTACGGCGCCAACGGCCGCTACGCCTACCGTGAAGCGCTGAACGGCCTGGTCTGCAGCAACGACAGCTTCGGCGTCGACCCGGCGCCCGGCCAGGTCAAGCGCTGCGAAATGCTGCGCCTGGGCCGCTGAGGCCAGCGTGCCGGCGCCTGGGCGCCGGCACGGCACAATGCCCGCTCCGGGGCCCCAGGGCCCCGTCTGTCTTGCTGCCCCGCCTGTCTTGCGTGCCCCCTGAATGCCTGAACAACTCTCCTTGATGCCGCCCGCGGAACCACCGGCAGGCGGCGACTCGATCACGCTGGCCCACTACGCCGAACGGGCCTACCTCGAATACGCGCTGAGCGTCGTCAAGGGCCGCGCGCTGCCCGATGTCTGCGACGGCGCCAAGCCGGTGCAGCGCCGCATCCTGTATGCGATGCAGCGCATGGGCCTGAGCTTCGGTGCCAGCGGTGCGCCCAAGCCGGTGAAAAGCGCCCGCGTCGTCGGCGACGTGCTCGGCAAGTTCCACCCGCACAGCGACCAGGCGGCCTACGACGCGCTGGTGCGCATGGCGCAGGACTTTTCGCAGCGCTACCCGCTGATCGATGGCCAGGGCAACTTCGGCAGCCGCGACGGCGATGGCGCCGCGGCGATGCGCTACACCGAAGCGCGGCTGAGCCCGATCGCCCGGCTGCTGCTCGACGAACTCGACGAAGGCACGGTCGACTTCATCCCGAACTACGACGGCTCGACCGAAGAGCCCAAGCTGCTGCCGGCGCGCCTGCCCTTCGTGCTGCTCAATGGGGCCAGCGGCATTGCCGTCGGCCTGGCCACCGAGATCCCCAGCCACAACCTGCGCGAAGTGGCGGCTGCCGCAGTGGCGCTGATCCGCGACGACAAGCTCAGCGACGACGCGCTGTACACCCTGCTGCCTGGCCCCGATTTCCCCGGCGGCGGTCAGCTGATCTCGGCCGACGCCGACATCCGCGAGGCCTACGCCAGCGGCCGCGGCAGCCTGAAGCTGCGCGCGCGCTGGAAGATCGAGGATCTGGCACGTGGCCAGTGGCAGCTGGTCGTCACCGAGTTGCCGGCCGGCACCAGTGCGAAGAAGGTGCTCGAGGAGGTCGAGGAACTCACCAACCCCAAGGTCAAGACCGGCAAGAAGGCGCTGTCCAGCGAGCAGGTGCAGCTGAAGGCGGCCGTGCTGGCGGTGCTGGACACCGTGCGCGACGAGTCCGGCAAGGAAGCCGCGGTGCGCCTGGTGTTCGAGCCCAAGAGCCGCACCATCGAACAGCAAGAGCTGATCACCACCTTGCTGGCCCACACCAGCCTCGAGACCAGCGTCTCGGTGAACCTGACGATGGTCGGCCGCGACGGCCGGCCGACGCAGAAGAGCCTGCGCCAGATGCTGGTGGAGTGGATCGACTTCCGCCAGCAGACGGTGCAGCGCCGCACCCAGCACCGGCTGGACAAGGTGCGCGACCGCATCCACATCCTCGAAGGCCGGCAGCTGGTGCTGCTGAACATCGACGAGGTGATCCACATCATCCGCACGGCCGACGAGCCCAAGCCGGCGCTGATCACGCGTTTCAAGCTGAGCGATCGCCAGGCCGAGGACATTCTCGACATCCGGCTGCGTCAGCTGGCGCGGCTGGAAGCGATCAAGATCGAGCAGGAGCTGAAGAGCCTGCGCGAAGATCAGGCCAAGCTGGAAGAGATCCTCGGCAGCCCGGCGGCCCTGAAGCGCACGGTGATCCGCGAGATCGAGACCGATGCGAAGACGCATGGCGACGATCGCCGCACCTTGATCCAGGCCGAGAAGCGCGTGGTCGCCGAGATCAAGGTGGTCGACGAGCCGGTGACCGTGGTCGTCAGCCTGAAGGGCTGGGTGCGGGCGCTGAAGGGCCATGAGATCGATGCCGCGACGCTGCAGTTCAAGGCCGGCGATGCGTTGTACGGCACCTTCCCGAGCCGCAGCGTCGACACCTTGCTGGTCTTCGGCTCGGCTGCCAACGGCAACGGCCGGGTGTACTCGGTGGCCATCAGCAGCTTGCCCGGCGGGCGCGGCGACGGCGTGCCGATCACCAGCCTGATCGACCTGGAAGCCGGCACGCAGCCGCAGCACTACTTCGCCGGTGCGGCCGAGACGAGGCTGCTGCTGGCCAACACCGGCGGCTTCGGCCTGCTGGCCAAGGCTGGCGACATGCAGGGCCGCAACAAGGCCGGCAAGAGCTTCCTGACCTTGGCCGACACCGACCGTGTCCTGCCGCCGGTGATCGTGGCCGCCGCGCACACGCAGGTCGCCTGCCTGTCGCTGGACGGCCGGCTGCTGGTGTTCCCGCTGGACGAGCTGAAGCTGCAGCCCAATGGCGGCAAGGGGTTGACGCTGATGGACGTCGACGACCAGGAGCCGCTGATCTCGGTGGCGACTTGTGCCGACAACTTGAAGGTGCTGGGCAGCGGTCGCGGCGGCAAGCCCAAGGAAGAAGACCTGAAGTACGCAGGCCTGGCGGCGCACACCGGCAAGCGGGCGCGCAAGGGCCGCAAGGTCGAGGGGCTGGTGAAGGTGATGCGCGTGGTGGTGTGAGCGCTGCGCACCCGCCGCTGTGGCGGCAGCGTGAATACATGCTGCTGTGGACGGCGCAGATCGTCTCCACCACCGGTTCGTATGCGGCCGGCGTGATCTACCCGCTGCTGGTCCTGGCGATCACGCACAGCCCGGCGACAGTGGGCCTGGTGTCGGCGCTGCGCATCACGCCCTACCTGATGCTGAGCCTGCCGGTCGGCGCCTTGATCGACCGCTGGAACCGCCGCCGCGTGATGCTGGTGTGCGATGTCGGGCGCGTCATCGTCGTCGGCAGCCTGGCTGTGGCCTGGCTGTTCGATGCGCTGGCGATGCCGCAGATCTATGTCGTCGCCATCGTCGAAGGCACGCTGATGGTGTTCTTCAACATCGCCGAGACGGCCGCGTTGCCGCGGGTGGTGGCCCATGCGCAACTGCCACAAGCCGCGGCGCAGAACCAGGTCGGTTTTGCCGGTGCCGCCATCGCCGGCCCGGCGCTGGGCACCTGGCTGTTCGGCAGCCTGGGCCGCGGTTTGCCGTTTGCGCTGAATGCGATCGGCTTCGCGGTGTCGGCACTGCTGATCTGGCGCTTGCGCACGCCCTTCGATCCAGCGCCGGCCCGCTCGGCGCTGAACATGCGCGCCGACATCGCCGAAGGCCTGCGCTGGCTGTGGCGAGAACGGCTGGTGCGCGACATGTCGATGCTGACCGGCGTCGCCAACTGCATTGCGTCGGCGATGCCCCTGCTCTTGATCGTGCTGGCGCAGCGCCAGGGCGCCAGCGAAGCACAGATCGGGCTCATCTTCAGCGCCGCCGGTGTCGGTGGTGTGCTCGGTGCGCTGGTCGGCGGCCAAGTACGGCAGTACCTCAGCTTCGGCCAGGTGATCATCGGCACGCTGGTACTGCAGGCGGTGCTGTTCCCGCTGCTGGGCGTGGCCGGCAGTGCGCTGGGCATTGGCCTGGTCTACGGGCTGATGCAGTTCTTCGCGCCGATCTACAACGTGGTGCAGTTCAGCCACCGCATCGCGATGATCCCGGACGGGCTGCAGGGACGCGTCAATAGCAGCTTCCGGCTCATCGCCCACGGGCTCAACCCGGTCGGCTCGGCCTTGTGCGGCTACACCATCGAACATGCCGGGCTGTTCTGGGCGCTGGCGCTGTTCGTGTTGATGCAGGCCGGCATCGCGCTGGCCGCGGCGCTGGACCCGGCGGTGCGGCAGGCGCAGCCGCTGCGCCACGCGCCGACGTCAGGTTAGCGGTCATCGAGGCGGTTCACGGCAACTCAAGGCAGCCGCGGTACCGCAGCAGGGCGCACGCGCCGCGCCCGGGTTGCTGCCCCCCAGCTGCGGGGGTGTTGACGCCGTTTGTTTCAGAAGTTCGGTGGCGACGCAACGCGCCAGCAACGCTGGCCGCGTGCCCTTGCCATGCCACGACTGCCGCGACAACAAAGTCGACCTGCCGTGATGCGGCAGTGAAACAGCCCGCCGCGACCATCTCGTCATCCCGCCGTTGGGCATCCGAGAAGGTCTCGGGTGAGACGCGCAGGTCAACATCATCAGAAGCGAGAACAGCATGGCAACGATCAAAGGCACCAACGTCACCGACAACCTCAAGGGTGGCAACGACAGCGACAAGATCTACGGCTACGACGGTGCCGACACGCTCGGCGGCGGCGACGGCGACGACTGGATCTGGGGCGGCAGCCACAACGACACCATTTACGGCGACGACGGCAACGACAAGCTGTACGGCGAATCCGGCAACGACAAGCTCGACGGCGGCTACGGTGACGACCAGCTCAACGGCGGCGACGGCGACGACGTGCTCTCGTGCGGCGGCGGCAGCAACCTGATGTATGGCGGCGCCGGCAACGACGTGCTGTCCACCAGCGGCGCAGGCGCCTGGCTGTCCACCACCAAGATGTACGGCGGCACCGGCAACGATGTCTACTCGATCACCCGCGTGTCCGATTCGACGCTGGTCGACGACGCGGTGCCGCAGGTGTTCGAGAACGCCGGCGAAGGCCTGGACACCGTCCACCTCGGCACCTCGTTCTTCAACGAGATGACCGAGTACCTGCTGCCCGCCAACGTCGAGAACCTGAACGTGTTCCGCATCCCGGCGGCGGCGCTGGCCGGCGATCCCGACGAGTACGCGAAGGTCAAGGGCAACAGCCTGGCCAACGTGATGGTCGGCAGCAACGAGGACGACGCGCTGTATGGCGGCGACGGCAACGACACCCTCTATTCGCGCAACCAGTCCGATGTCAACGTCGCTCGTCGCGACAATGGCCTCGGCGAGGACTACCTGAACGGTGGCAACGGCGACGACAAGCTGGTGGCCGTCGGCAACGACCGGCCGACGATGGAAGGCGGTTCGGGCAACGACACCTACGAGATCCAGAGCGGCAACTACGTCGGCACCGACATCGGCTTCTTCGCCGGCTGGGGCGTGCGTGAATGGTCGGGCCAGGGCGTGGACCACGTGCTGACCAAGGCCACCAGCACCTTCCTGCACAGCAACGTCGAGGACATGACCTACACCGGCACCGCGGCGGCCACCCGCCTGTGGGGCAACGCGCTGGCCAACGACATCGCCGGCGGCGGCGCCAGCGCCGACGAGATCAAGGGCTACGAAGGCGACGACGACCTGTACGGCGGCTTGGGCACCGGCGCCGACACGATCCTCGGCGGCAGCGGCAACGACATCGTGCGTGGCGATGGTGGCAATGACAAGCTGTACGGCGAGAGCGGCAACGACAAGGTCTACGGCGGCACGGGCGACGACGAAGCCTGGGGCGGCGACGGCAACGACTGGATCAGCGGCGAAGGCGGCAATGACAAGCTGTCGGGTGACGGTGGCAACGACGACCTGTACGGCTCCGGCGGCGACGACGTGCTGTGGGGTGGCGCCGGCATCGACAACCTGTCCGGCGGCGACAACAACGACACGCTGATGGGGGGTGACGACAACGACTACGCCCATGGCGGCAGCGGCAACGACTGGCTGTTCGGCGACAAGGGCAACGACACGCTGAGCGGCTTCCACGGCAACGACGTGCTGGTGGGCGGCTGGGGCATCGACAAACTGACCGGCGGCACCGGCAGCGACAAGTTTCGCTTCGACAGCATCCTCGACAGCGGCAGCACCACCGGCATCGACGTGCTGGCCGACTTCGAGCATGGCGTGGACAAGATCGACCTGTCGGCCATCGACGCCAACTACTGGTCGTCGGGCAACCAGGCCTTCAGCTTCCGCGGCACGCTGGGCTTCACGCCCGGCTTCCACCCGGGCGAGGTGACGGTCAGCTACCAGGGCGGCAACACCATCGTGCGAGCCGACTACGACGGCAACGCCAGCGCCGATTTCCAGCTCACGCTGACCGGCATCATCACGCTGGATGCGGGCGACTTCGTCTTGTGACGTAACGGGAAACGGGGGCGGGATGGGCGCGTCGTCGGTTCGATGCACAACCCTGGGGTGTCCCTGCATATCAGTGGTGCATGGACCGGGCGTAGACTGGCCTTCGCAGGCTCGAGAGTGGCCAACAAGGCTGCCCGGCCCGCAATCCTTGACCAGGAGACACGCTTGCAGCCCACCAACGTGGCCGACCCGGCCTACTTCCACAAGGTCGTCGATTGCCAATGGGCGTGCCCCGCGCACACCCCCGTGCCCGAGTACATCCGACTGATCGCGCAGGGTCGTTACGACGACGCCTACATGGTCAACTGGGAGTCCAACGTCTTCCCCGGCGTGCTCGGCCGCACCTGCGACCGGCCGTGTGAGCCGGCCTGCCGGCGAGGCCGTGTCGAGGAGAAAAACGCGGAGAAACCCGAGCCGGTGGCGATCTGCCGGCTGAAGCGCGTGGCCGCGGACTTCAAGAGCGAGGACATCCGCGCCCGCATTCCGCGGCCGCTGGCCCGCAACGGCAAGCGCGTGGCCTGCGTCGGCGCCGGCCCAGCCTCGCTGACGGTGGCGCGCGACCTGGCCAGCCAGGGCTACGCCGTCACGGTGTTCGACGGTGAAAAGAAGGCCGGCGGCTTCATGCGCACGCAGGTGCCGCGCTTCCGCCTGCCCGAGGAGGTGATCGACGAAGAGTGCGGCTACATCCTGAACCTCGGTGTCGAGTTCCGCTCCGGCCGCTACGTCGAGTCGATGAACGCGCTGCTGAAGGAGGACTTCGACGCGGTGTTCGTCGGCTGCGGCGCGCCGCGTGGCCGCAACCTCGAACTGCCCGGCCGCGATGAAGCCGCGGCAGACATCCACATCGGCATCGACTGGCTGGCCTCGGTGTCCTTCGGCCATGTCACCAGCGTCAAGAAGCGCGTGATCGTGCTCGGCGGCGGCAACACCGCGATGGACTGCTGCCGCTCGGCGCGCCGCCTGGGCGCCGACAGCGTCAAGGTCGTCGTGCGCTCGGGCTTCGACGAGATGAAGGCCTCGCCCTGGGAGAAGGAAGACGCGATGCATGAAGGCATCCCGATCATCAACTTCCATGTGCCCAAGGCCTTCGTGCATGACGCCGGCAGATTGGTCGGCATGCGCTTCGAGATCGTGCACGCGGTCTACGACGACAAGGGCCGCCGCAGCCTCAAGCCCAGCGGCGAGCCCGAGGTCGAGATCGCCTGCGACGAGGTACTGATCGCCGTCGGCCAGGAAAATTCGTTCCCGTGGATCGAGCGTGACAGCGGCATCAACTTCGACGAATGGGGCATGCCCACGATCGATGCGCAGACCTTCCAGTCATCTCTACCCACTGTGTTCTTTGGCGGCGACGCGGCCTTCGGCCCGAAGAACATCATCACCGCGGTGGCGCACGGCCATGAAGCTGCTGTATCGATCGACCGCTTGCTGCACGGCGAATCGGCCACGCGGCGCCCGCCGCCGCACCTGAACCTGATGTCGCAGAAGATGGGCATCCACGAGTGGAGCTACGACAACGCGATCTCGAATGAGCTGCGCTTCAAGGTGCCCTGGGCCAAGGCCGAGAAGGCGCTGGCCAGCATCAAGGTGGAGGTGGAACTCGGCTTCGACCTGGCCACCGCATTCAAGGAAGCCGAACGCTGCCTGAACTGCGATGTGCAGACGGTGTTCACCGACAAGCTGTGCATCGAGTGCGACGCCTGCGTCGACATCTGCCCGATGGACTGCATCAGCTTCACCGGCAACGGCGACGAGGCCGACCTGCGGGGCCGCCTGAATGCGCCGGCGCTGCATGCCGACCAGGCGCTGTATGTCAGCGGCGCGCTGAAGACGCAGCGCGTGATGGTCAAGGACGAGGATGTCTGCCTGCACTGCGGGCTGTGCGCAGAGCGCTGCCCGACAGGGGCCTGGGACATGCAGAAGTTCCTGCTGCTCACCACCAAGGCAGGCGATGCCTGCCGGGATACGACGATGGGCGCGGTGCGCGGGGAGTCCATTGCATGAAACGCATCGAAGCGGTCAACGATTTCGTCGTCAAGTTCGCCAACGTCAACGGCTCGGGCTCGGCCTCGGCCAACGAGTTGTTTGCGAAGGCCATCCTGCGCATGGGCGTGCCGGTGAGCCCGCGCAACATCTTTCCGAGCAACATCCAGGGCCTGCCCACCTGGTACGAGGTGCGGGTGAGCGAACGCGGCTGGCTGGGCCGGCGCGGCGGCATCGACATGATGGTCGCGATGAACCCGCAGACCTGGGCGCAGGACATCAAGGAGGTGGAGTCCGGCGGCTACCTGTTCTACGACAGCACCAAGCCGCTGCCGCCGAGTGCCTTCCGCGACGACATCACGGTGATCGGCATGCCGGTCACGGCGATCTGCAATGCCACCTACGAAGACTCGCGCCAGCGCCAGCTGTTCAAGAACATCATGGTGCTGGGCGCGCTGTCGATGCTGATGGACATCGATGGCGGCGTGATCGAGAAACTCTTCGGCGAGCAGTACAAGGGCAAGGAGCGGCTGCTCGAATCGAATGTGCGCGCGCTGCAGTCGGGCCGCGGTTTTGCACGCGACCACCTGAACCCACCGAATGGCCGCGCGGTAGACCTGCGCGTGAAGGCGTCGGACCAGGTCGGCGAGCGCATCTTCGTCGACGGCAACACCGCCGCCGCGCTGGGCTGCGTGTACGGCGGCGCCACGGTATGCGCGTGGTACCCGATCACGCCTTCATCGTCGGTGGCCGAGGCCTTCGAGAAGTATTGCCGCAAGTACCGGGTCGACCCCGACACCGGCGAGAACCGCTTCGCGATCGTGCAGGCCGAGGACGAGATCGCCTCGATCGGCATCGTCACCGGCGCCGGCTGGAACGGCGCGCGGGCCTTCACTGCCACCTCGGGGCCGGGCGTGTCGCTGATGACCGAATTCATCGGCCTGGCCTACTTCGCCGAGATCCCGATGACCATCATCGACGTGCAGCGTGGCGGCCCGTCCACCGGCATGCCCACGCGCACGCAGCAGGCCGACCTGCTGAGCAGCGCCTATGCCTCGCACGGCGACACCAAGCATGTGCTGCTGCTGCCGCAGGACCCCACCGAGTGCTTCGAATTCAGCGCCGCCGCACTTGACCTGGCCGACCGGCTGCAGACGCCGGTGTTCGTGATGACCGACCTGGACATCGGCATGAACCAGCGCCTGTGCGAACCGCTGGCCTGGACCGATGAACGCCGCTACGACCGCGGCAAGGTGATGAGCGCGGCCGAGCTGGAAGCCGGCAAGGAATTCGGCCGCTACAAGGACGTGGACGGCGACGGCATCCCGTGGCGCACTTTGCCCGGCACGCACCCGACGCGGGGCGCGTATTTCACGCGCGGCACCACCCGCGATGAGTACGCGCGCTACTCGGAAGCCGGCCACGACTACATGCTGAACGTGCAGCGCCTGCTGAAGAAGTTCAACACGGCTGCCGCGCTGGTGCCGCAGCCGGTGGTGCGCGCCGCGGCGAAGAAGACGCGGCTGGGCGTGCTGTACTTCGGCTCCACCGCGCCGGCGATGGACGAGGCGCTGGAAGCGCTGGCCGACAGCCTGATCCACCTGGACGCGATGCGCCTGCGCGCCTTCCCGTTCACGGCCAGCGTGCGCGAGTTCATCGCGATGCACGACCATGTCTTCGTCGTCGAACAGAACCGCGACGCGCAGATGCGCATGATGCTGATCAACGAACTCGAGATCGACCCCGCCTGGCTGAGCCCGGTGCTGCACTACGACGGCACGCCGATCACCGCGCGCTACATCACGCAGGCCATCACCAGCCATGTGCATGCGCTGGCGGTGTCACCCCGTCGCGAAAGAATCCTATGACCTACATCACCAAGCCCAGGCTGCACCACCCGACGCTGGCCAAGAACAAGGTCGGCTACACGCGGCGGGATTACGAAGGCAAGATCTCGACGCTGTGCGCAGGCTGTGGCCATGACTCGATCTCGGCGGCCATCATCCAGGCCTGCTGGGAGCTGGACATCCAGCCGCACCGCGTGGCCAAGCTCTCGGGCATCGGCTGCAGCTCAAAGACGCCGGACTACTTCCTCGGCGCCAGCCACGGCTTCAACACCGTGCATGGCCGCATGCCCAGCGTGCTGACCGGCGCGAACCTGGCCAACCGCGAGCTGCTGTATTTGGGCGTCTCGGGCGACGGTGATTCAGCGTCGATCGGCCTCGGCCAGTTCGCACATGCCATGCGGCGCGGCGTGCGCATGGTCTACATCGTCGAGAACAACGGCGTCTACGGCCTGACCAAGGGCCAGTTCTCGGCCACCGCCGACCGCGGCAGCAAGAGCAAGAAGGGCGTGCTCAACCCCGACGCGCCGGTGGACCTGATCGGCATGGCGCTGCAGCTAGGCGCCACCTACGTCGGCCGCGGTTTTTCGGGCGACAAGGCGCAGCTGGTGCCGCTGATCCAAGGCGCCATCGCCCACGGTGGCGCGGCCTTCATCGATGTCATCAGCCCCTGCGTGGCGTTCAACAACCATGCCGGCAGCACACGCAGCTACGACCATGTGCGCGAGCACAACGAAGCGGTGAGCTTCATCGACTTCATCGACCTGGCGCCCGAGCTGCATGCCGAGCCCGCGCCCGGCGAAGTGATCATGCTGCCGCAGCCCGATGGTTCGCTGATGCGGCTGCGCAGGCTGCACGCCGGCTACGACCCGACCGACCGCGTCAGCGCAATGGCCCAGGTCCAGGCGCTGCAGGCCCGGGGCGAGGTGGTGACCGGGCTGCTCTATGTCGACCCGCAGGCGGGCGACATGCACGTCGGCCTGAACACCGTGGCCAAGCCGCTGAACACACTGACCGAAGCCGAACTGTGCCCCGGCACCGCGGCGCTGGACAAGCTCAACGCGTCCTTGCGATGAGCACGCGCACGGCGGCCAGCGCGATCAGCAGGAACAGCGCCAGGCTCCAGAACTCGTAGGGCACGCCGAACAGGTTCACCTTGGCGTCGGCGCAGTTGGCATAGGCCGCGAACACCTCGGGCAGCAGGCTGTCCAACTGCAGTGCACCGACGATGCGGTCGGCCAGCGTCTGATTGCAAGAGGCCGATGCGGCGGCGACGAAGTGCTGCCACAGCGCCGCGGCGATGCCGCTGCCGGCCAGCAGCAGCGCCAGGCCGGCGACGATGCGCTGGCCCCCGCCCGATCGCCACGCCAGCCCGAGCAGGGCCGCCAGGCCGATGGCCACGAAGATCACCCGTTGCAGCACGCACCAGGGGCAGGGCATCATGTCGAAGTGATGCTGCGTGACCAGCGCGGCGCCGACGGCGCCGAACGACACCAGCGCCATGGCGGCCAGCAAGCTGCCGACCCGCGCCGGCCGGGCACCGGCGCGGTCGCCGGACCGCTCCCTCGCGTGGGTCACTGCACTTCGACGATCATGTCGATCTCGACGCAGGCGCCACGCGGCACCTGGGCCACGCCGAAGGCACTGCGCGCATGCGTGCCGGCCTCGCCGAACACCTCGCCGAACAATTCCGAAGCGCCGTTGGTCACCAGGTGCTGCTCGATGAAGGTGGGCGTGGAATTCACCAGGCTCATCAGCTTGACGATGCGGGTGACCTTGTTCAGGTCGCCGATCGCCGCGTGCAAGGTGCCCAGCAGGTCGATGGCCACGGCCCGCGCCGCGGCCTGGCCTTCTTCGGTGCCCATGGTCAGGCCCAGCTGGCCGACCCAGGGCTGGTCGTTCTTCTTCGCGATGTGGCCCGAGAGGAACACCAGATTGCCGCTGCGCACGAAGGGCACATAAGCGGCCACCGGCACGGCCAGCGGGGGCAGGGTGATACCGAGTGTCGAGAGTTTGTCGTAGACGGACATGGGGGCCACGCGCAGGCAGTCTGAGAGGGACGGAATCCTACACTCAGGGCGGTGCGCTGACGCGCCAGACGGTGTTGCCCACGTCGTCGGCCACCAGCAGGCCGCCGCGCTTGTCGATCGCCACACCCACCGGCCGGCCCATCGCCTTGTCATCGTCGGCGTCGACGAAGCCGGTCAGCACATCCATCGGCTTGCCGTTCGGCCGCCCGTTGGCGAAGGGCACGAAGACCACCTTGTAGCCGCTGCGCGGCTCGCGGTTCCACGAGCCGTGCAGGCCGATGAACATGCCGTTGAGGAAGGCGCCCGAGATGCTCTTGCCCTCGGCCAGCGCCAGGCCCAGCGGCGCCACGTGCGAGCCCAGCGCATAGTCGGGCTTGATCGCCTTGGCCACCAGGTCGGGGCGCGGCGGCTCGACGCGCGCATCGACATGCTGGCCGTAGTAGCTGTAGGGCCAGCCGTAGAAGCCGCCGTCCTTCACCGAAGTGAGGTAGTCGGGCACCAGGTCATTGCCCAGTTCGTCGCGCTCGTTCACCACCGTCCACAGCGCACCGGTGTTCGGCTCCCAGACCATGCCGTTGGGGTTGCGCAGCCCGGTCGCGAACAGGCGGTGCTTGCCGGTGCTGCGCTCGATCTCCCAGATCGCGGCGCGGCCGGCTTCGATGTCCAGGCCGTTCTCGCCGATGTTGCTGTTGGAGCCGACCGTTGCGTAGAGCTTGCTGCCGTCGCGGCTGGCGACGAGGTTCTTGGTCCAGTGGTGGTTCAGCGGACCGCCCGGCAGGTCGACCAGCTTGCTGCCCGTCTCGGTGAGCGACGCGGCGCCTTCGGTGTAGGCGAAGCGCAGCACGGCATCCGCATTGGCGACATAGAAGTCGTTGCCGACCAGCACCATGCCGAAGGGGGAATGCAGATTCGCGATGAACACCGAGCGGGATTCGGCGACACCGTCGCCATCGGCATCGCGAAGCAGCGTGATGCGATTGGCGCTGGACACGGCGGCGCCGGCCTTGGCCATCATCTTGCCCGTGATCCAGGACCTGACACCGCCGCCTGTTTTTTCGCCCTTGGGCGGCGCATTCGACTCGGCCACCAGCACGTCGCCGTTGGGCAGCACGTAGAGCCAGCGCGGGTGCTGCAGGCCGCTGGCAAAGGCACTCACCTGGGTGCCCGGAATCGGCGCCGGCTTGCGCCCGGCGGGCCAGCCCTTGGCCTCGGCGATGTTGACCGTGGGCAGCAAGCGCTGCTGCGGTGCCGGCAGCTCGGGATTCGCACCGGTGCCTGCGCCGTCGGGCAGCTTGGAAGCTTCGCCGCAGGCCGTCAGCACGAGGAGGGCGGCGCCGAGCGTGGCGACCAGGGTGGTGTAGCGGTACAAGGCGGCAGAAAGGTCGGGCATGGCGGGGTCACCTCGCCTTGCAGTCTGCGCAGCGCGCCGTGCCGTGGCTGCAAGCGGGCAGGCCTTTCGGGTGTCGGCGGCGTCCGACACGCTGCTGCGGGTGAACCGGCTCGGCCAGAATCGGCGCATGAGCGCCACCACCACCCATCCCCCAACCAGTGCGGACAGCGCGGACTTCGCCTCGGCCGCCGTGCGCCGCCTGCGCGAAGACCTGGCACTGGCGCTGCGCGCCGCGGCTCACCACGGCCTGGGCGAGGGCGTCTGCAACCACTTCAGCGTGGAGTTGCCCGATGGCTCGTCGCGCTTCCTGCTGAACCCGCGCGGCCTGCTGTGGAGCGAAATCCAGGCGGACGACATCGTGATGGTCGCGGCCGACGGTCGGCAACTGGCCGGCCGTCACGCGGTGGAGCCGACGGCGATGTTCATCCATGCCGCCGTGCACCGCATTGCCGGCAAGGCCTGCGTGATGCACACCCACATGCCGCAGGCCACCGCGCTGACGCTGACCCGGCACCGCAGGCTGGACACCACCAGCTCGCAGACGGCCATGCGCTTCCATGGCCGCATCGCCGTGGACGCGCAGTACAACGGCCTGGCGCTCGACGTGCACGAAGGCGAGCGCATTGCCCATGCGATGAACAGCGCCGACATCGCCTTCCTCGGCAACCACGGCGTCATCGTCTGCGGCGAGCAGCTGGCCCATGCTTACGACGACCTGTACTACCTGGAGCGGGCCTGCGAGCTGATGGTCATCGCACTGTCCACCGGCCTGCCGCTGGCGCCGGTGGACGAGGCGCTGACCGCGCGCGTGGCCGCGCAGATCCAGGGCGAGCGCCTGCAGTCCACGCTGTTCTTCGAGGCGTTGCGCCGCACGCTCTAGCGCCTTAACGACGCGTCGTCGGCGCGCCGGGCCGACGTCAGACCGAACCGCGAAGAAAGTAGTGGTAGACCGCCGCGCCGCCGATCACCGCGATGATGACCAGCCACCAGACGACGCTGCTCGTGCGCGGCACTTCACCGGGCGACAACCCATCGCGGGGTGACAGGCCTTCCACGGTGGGCACCATCGTTTGGGCATGGGCCTCGACGGCATCCTTGGCTTCCTTCAGCCCGAGGCCGCTGTGTTCACGCAGCAGGCGGATGGCCTCGATCTTGTGGCCGCGGCGCAGCGCCTCGGTTGCGGCCGGCGGCCAGGCGCCGGGAGCCCGCTGCGGCGACGAAGCCGATGGCGCGGCGGCGTGTGCGGACGTTGACTTCCTGGCGTTGATGCGGCGGGCCTCGGCCTCGAGCAAGGCCTTGGCTTCGGCCAGGTTGGCCACGCCGGACTTGCGCAGCAGCTTGATCGCATCGAACAGGCTGCCGCGCTGCAGTGCGGTGAGCACTTCCTCGGGCAAAGGACGGTTGGGTTGGGCCATGTCGGGGTTCCAGGGTGCGCGCTGCGGCCTGCGATCTTGATCGTTCAGTCGGCGGCCTGCAAGCGCAGCACGAGGGGCTTGCTCATCCACGCCGGCCGCGCGTCCGAATGGTCGACCGGCCGGCCCGTGTTCAGCGCCGCGGCAGCACCAGCTCGGCGCGCAGGCCACCCGCGGCAAGGTTCACCAGGCTCAGCCGGCCGCCTTGCCGGGCGGTCATCTCGCGCGCGATGTACAGGCCCAGACCGGTTCCGCCGGTGCTGCGATGGCGGGAGGCCTCGACCCGGTAGAACGGCTGGAAGACCGCCTCCAGCTCTGCCGGTGGAATGCCCGGGCCGCTGTCGTCGACGGTGATGCGCACCTCGCGGGCGTTCGCGCTCAGCCTGACCTCGGCGCGCTCGCCATAGCGGATCGCATTGCTCACCAGGTTGGACACCACGCGGCGCAGCGGCTCGGGCTGCGCCAGCGTCACCACCGAGTCGCCTTCGAACGTGGCCGGCGAGCCCTGCTCCGCCAGGTTGTCGACGACGGCCTGCACCAGGGCGCCGATGTCGGTGGGTTGCAGCGGATCCTGGCCGCTGGCCGCCTCCAGCCGGAAGACTTCCATGACGTTGTCGATCAGCGCATTCATCTCCTGGATGTCGTCCACCGAGCGTTGTTGCAGTTGCTGATCGCCGCCCATGGCCTCCAGGCGCATGCGCATGCGCGTCAAGGGCGTTCGCAGGTCGTGCGAGATGGCGGCCACCATCAGACCGCGGGCCTGGAACTGCTCGCGCAACTGCCGCGCCATCGCATTGAACACATGGGCCGCTTCCCGGACCTCGACCGTGCCGCTGGTTTCGTCCAGTGTCGGCAGGCTGGCGCTGCCGCCGAGCGAGCCGCTCAGCGCGCGTGAGGCGACGGCCAGCCGCCGCATCGGGCGCGCCAGCCAGCGTGAGCCCAGCCACGCGGCCAGCGCAATGACCCCGAAGCGCACGCCATAGTCCAGCGCGAGGGCGTCCCACGGCATGCGCGGCCCGCCACCCGCGGCGATGCCCGGGCCCGCGCCGCGAGGGCTCTCGTCGGCCGGGCCGCGACCCGGCCCTGCCGGGCCGTCGAAGCCTGGCCCGCCGAAGCCCGGGCCGCGCCGGCCAGGCGGCGGGGGCGGCGGGCGATCCTCCGGCGGCCTGTCGCGCGGCGCGGTGGTGTCCGGCAGCCCGGGTGTCGGTGGCAGCGACGGGAAGGTCGGCAAGTCGGCGAGCGATGTGGCCTGGCTTGGCCCCGGCATCGCGTGAACCAGCCGCACGGTCAGGAAGGCCGCAACATGGCTGCCCACCAGCGCCAGCCACATCAGGATCAACAGCCGCTTGGACAGGGTGTCGGTGAACCAGGTGCGCTCAAGGACATGTGGCTCTGCCACCTTCCTTGATCCCCTCGGGGGGCGGTCGGCTTGAGCCGGCCTGGGGGCCCTCATGACTCCACCTTGCAGTCGAAGAGGTAGCCCTCTCCGCGCAGCGTGCGAATGAGGCGAGGTTCCCTCGGGGAGTCCCCCAGCTTCTGGCGCAGGCGGGATACACAGAGGTCGACGCTGCGGTCGTTGACGTCCACGCCCGGCGCACGGGTGTAGTCCACCAACTGGTCCCGCGTCAGGACCCGCCCCGGGTGCTCGACGAAGGCGACCAGCAGCCTGAATTCGGCGTTCGACAGCAGCACCACGACGCCGGTGGGCGAGACCAGCTGCCGCAGCACCCGATCGAACTGCCAGCCTTCGAACTGCAGCAGGCGGCCCTGGGATTCCTCCGACGCGCGCCGGCCCTTTTCCAGGCGACGCAGCACGGCGTTGATGCGGGCCACCAGTTCGCGCGGCTCGAAGGGCTTGCCGATGTAGTCGTCCGCGCCCATCTCGAGGCCGACGACCCGGCTGATCGCATCGCCATGGGCCGTCAGCATGATCACCGGCACACCGGAGGTGGCCTGCACCCACTTGCACAGCGACAGGCCGTCTTCATCGGGCAGCCGCAGGTCGAGCACGACGACATCGAACTTGTTCGAGGCCATGATGCGGCGCATTTCCGCGCCGTTGGCCGCGGTGCTTACCGTCATGCCGAAGCGCTGCAGGAAGTCCTGGACCGAGGCCCGGATCTCGAGGTCGTCGTCTACCACCAGGCAAGTCGTCATGCGCTACTCCACTGCTTTCAGGCACCTTCGCCGCGCGGTGGCCGTTCAGGGCCGGCTGCGCGCGACGAAACGGTACACCCAGTTGGGCGCTCGTCGCCCTGGCCCTGGTGGCGAGCCGGCAAGGCGCGATGCTGCCGTCCGGGCTTTGCAGGCAGATAGCCTGTTTGTGTCGGCATCGACACAGGCGGCGCCGGGCGGCGGCCCTACACTGCCAGCCCCCCGCCAACGCCAGACGATGCCTGCTTCCGATTCCCTCTCCAAGGCCGCGCTGTGGATGGCCGGCTGGCTGCTGCTGATGGTGGTGATCGCCGTGGCCGGGCGCCAGGCGATGCGCGAACTCGCGGTGTTCCAGGTGATGGAACTGCGCTCGCTGATCGGCCTGCTGATGCTCTACCCGCTGGTGCGTGCCCATGGCGGTTTCGCAACGATGAAGAGCGGCCGCCTGCTGCAGCATGCCGGCCGCAACGCCATCCACTACGCGTCGCAGTACGGCTGGTTTGCCGCGCTGACGATGATTCCGCTGGCGCAGGTCGTCGCCATCGAGTTCACGAATCCCTTGTGGACGGCGCTGCTGGCAGTGGCCTTCCTCGGCGAGCGCCTGAACCGCTGGAAGGTGGCGGCGGTGCTGCTCGGGCTGATCGGCGTGGCGCTCATCGTGCGGCCGGCCACCAGCGGCATCAGCGCCGGCCAGGCCATCGCGCTGGCGGCGGCGCTGGGCTTCGCGGTGTCGCTGATCATGGTCAAGTCATTGACGCGCACCGACGACGCGGTGGTCATCATCTTCTGGATGCTGATCGTGCAATCGCTGATCGGGCTGCTGCCGGCGCTGGCGGTGTGGCGCTGGCCATCGGCCACCGTGTGGGGCTGGGTGGGGGTGATTGCCTTCTGCGGCACCTTCTCGCACTACTGCATGACCCGCGCGATGCAACATGCCGAGGCCACCGTGGTGGTGCCGATGGACTTCCTGCGCGTGCCGATGACGGCGCTGGCCGGCTGGCTGATCTATGCCGAACGCATCGATGCGTTCACCGTGCTGGGCACGCTGCTGATCCTGTCGGGCAACCTGCTGAACCTGCGGCGGGTGGGGGTGGCTGCGGCGGTGGTAGCGGCGCCCAAGTCAGCGGCCTGATCGCGCCTCCTACACTGGCACGATGACGACACCCGAGGTCAACCCGGGATGGCGCATCGCCTGGGGAGGGCTGGCCTGGCTGGCGGGCGTTGCGCTGCAGATGCAGCAGGCCGCGCTGTGGCCGGCTGGGCACTATGGCGGGCTGCTGGGCGGCGCGGTGCTGCTGGTGGCGCTGTGCTGGCGACGGCGGCCGCGCTGGCAGCTGCTGGGCCTGTCGCTGGCGATTGCGCTGGCGGGTTTCGCAAGCACCGGCCTGCGCGCCGGCGTCAGGCTGGCCGAGCGGCTGGATCCGGCGCTCGAAGGCCAGGACCTGCTGCTGACCGGCGTGGTGGCGGCGATGCCGCAATCCGGCGCCTCGGGCACGCGCTTTCGCTTCGAGGTCGAATCGGCCACGCACACGGGCAAGACCGTCGGCGTGCCGCCGCTGATCGCATTGGGCTGGTACCGCGGCCACGGCGATGAGGTGCAGCTGGACGAGCCACGCACCGAGCTGCGCGCCGGCCAGCGCTGGCGCCTGCCGGTGCGGCTGAAGCAGCCGCATGGCGCAATGAACCCGCAGGGCTTCGACAGCGAACTGTGGCTCTGGGAGCAGGGCCTGCGCGCCACCGGCTACGTGCGCGTGGTGCAGCGCGGCCCGGCGGCCGAGCGTCTGCAGGACGCGGTGGCGCATCCGGTCGAGCGAGCGCGGCAATCGCTGCGCGACGCGATAACGCGCGAGGTGAGCGACCCGCGCCTGGCAGGCGTGCTGGCCGCGCTGGTGGTGGGCGACCAGGCGGCCATCGAGCGCGAGGACTGGGACCTGTTCCGCAACACCGGCATCGCGCACCTGATGTCGATCAGCGGCCTGCATGTGACGATGTTCGCCTGGCTGGCCGGCGGCCTCGTCGGCTGGGCCTGGCGACGCAGCACCCGCCTGCTGCTGTGGCTGCCGGCGATGCAGGCCGGACGCTGGGGCGGCTTGATCGTCGCCACAGGCTATGCGCTGCTGGCCGGCTGGGGCGTTCCTGCCGTGCGCACACTGCTGATGCTGGCGGTGAGCGTGCTGCTGCGCAGCGCCGGCCTGCGCTGGCCCTGGCTGCTGGTGCTGCTGGTGGCTGGCGTGGTGGTGACGCTGCAGGATCCCTGGGCCTTGCTGCAGGCGGGCTTCTGGCTGTCGTTCGCGGCGGTCGGCCTGTTGATGATGTCGGAGCCGGCGCGGGTCCGCGCGGCCGGCCGGGGCTGGGCGGCCGTGCTGCATGGCGCGCTGCGCTCGCAAGTCGTCGCCACGCTGGGGCTGGCGCCCTTGTCGCTGGTGTTTTTCCAGCAGCTGTCGCTGGTGGGATTTGTCGCCAACCTGCTGGCCATTCCGCTGGTCACTTTGCTGATCACGCCGCTGGCCATGCTGGGCGTGCTGGCGGCACCGCTGTGGGGCCTTGCCGCTGTGGTCGTGAAGGCCTTGGTGGCCGGCCTGGCCTGGCTGGCTTCGTGGCCAGGCGCGGTGTGGCAGGCGCCGGCCGCGCCGCCGTGGGCGGTGGCCAGTGGCTTGGCCGCTGCGGTGGTCGGCCTGCTGCCCTGGCCCCGGCGCGTGCGCTGGCTGGCTCTGCCGCTGGTGTTGCCGCTGTTGCTACCGGCCGTCGAACGCCCGGCGGCAGGGCAGTTCGAGCTGCTGGCGGCCGATGTGGGGCAGGGCACGGCCGTGCTGGTACGCACGCAATCGCACCTGCTGCTGTACGACACCGGCCCGCAGTACTCACGCGAGAGTGACGCCGGCCAGCGGGTGCTGGTGCCGCTGCTGCGCGCCCGCGGCGAAACGCGCATTGACCGCCTGATGCTGAGCCACCGCGACATCGACCATGTCGGCGGCGCCGCCTCGGTGCTGGCCGCGCTGCCGGCCGGCGATGTCTGGAGCTCACTGGAGCCCGGGCATGCGCTGTTGCAGGGCGGCCGGCCGCACACGCGCTGCGAGGACGGCCAGTCCTGGCACTGGGATGGCGTGCACTTCCAGCTGCTGCACCCGAGCGCGGCCGACTACCCGTTGCAGCGCAAGCCCAACGAGGTGTCCTGCGTGCTGCGCATCGTCGATGCCCGTGGCCGCAGCGCTTTGCTGGCCGGCGACATCGAAGCCGCGCAGGAGGCGGCGCTGCTGCGGCGCCACGCCGCCGAATTGCGCAGCGACGTGCTGCTGGTGCCGCATCACGGCAGCCGCACCTCGTCCACCGCCGCCTGGCTGGCGGCAGTGCAACCGCAGGTGGCCGTGGTGCAGGCCGGCTACCGCAGCCGCTTCGGCCATCCGGCGCCCGATGTGATGGCGCGCTATGCCGAGCGAGGCATCCTGATGGTTCGCACCGACCAATGCGGTGCGTGGCTGTGGCAGGATGGGGCGATGACATGCACTCGGCAAGTGCGGCGGCGTTACTGGCACTGGGCGCCGCCCGAGGCTGGTGCGGATGTTGCTAATCCCAACGCAGGAGCAGGCACCCCATGACCCCGAGTTTTGACGAAATGCAATCCAGCGCCACCTCCGTGCGCGCCCACTACAGCGGCTTCGATCGCTGGTTGAGCCAGCAACCCGGCGAGCTGATGGCCGCCCGGCGTGAAGAGGCGGAGATGATCTTCCGCCGCGTCGGCATCACCTTCGCGGTGTACGGCGCGAAAGATGAAGACGGCTCCGGCACCGAGCGGCTGATCCCCTTCGACCTGATTCCGCGCATCATCCCGGCCGACGAATGGCAGCGCATGCAGGCCGGTCTGGCGCAGCGGGTGAATGCGCTGAACCGCTTCCTGCACGACGTCTACCACGACCAGGAGATCCTGAAAGCCGGCGTCGTACCGGCCGAGCAGGTGCTGAAGAACGCGCAGTTCCGGCCCGAGATGATGGGCGTGGACGTGCCGGGCAACATCTACTCGCACATCGCCGGCATCGACATCGTGCGCGCCGCGCAGCCCGATGGCAGCGGCACCTACTACGTGCTGGAAGACAACCTGCGCGTGCCCTCGGGCGTGAGCTACATGCTCGAGAACCGCAAGATGATGATGCGGCTGTTCCCCGAGCTGTTCTCGCAGCACCGCATCGCGCCGGTCGACCACTACCCCGACCTGCTGCTCGAAACGCTGCGCGGCGTCGCGCCGGCCTCGGTGAACGAGCCCACCTGCGTGGTGCTGACGCCCGGCATGTACAACAGCGCCTACTTCGAGCACGCCTTCCTGGCGCAGCAGATGGGCATCGAGCTGGTCGAGGGCCAGGACCTGTTCGTCAAGGACGGCTTCTGCTACATGCGCACCACGCAGGGCCCGAAGCGGGTGGATGTGGTCTACCGCCGCGTCGACGACGACTTCCTCGACCCGCACGCCTTCCGCTCCGATTCGACGCTAGGCTGTGCCGGCCTGCTGGATGTCTACCGCCGCGGCAACATCACGCTGTGCAATGCCATCGGCACCGGCGTGGCCGACGACAAGTCGATCTACCCCTACGTGCCGAAGATGGTCGAGTTCTACCTCGGCGAAAAGCCGATCCTCGAGAACGTGCCGACCCATCTGTGCCGCGACAAGGACGACCTGAAGTACGTGCTCGATCACCTGAGCGAGCTGGTGGTCAAGGAAGTGCATGGTGCCGGCGGCTACGGCATGCTGGTCGGCCCGGCGGCGAGCAAGGACGAGATCGCCGAGTTCCGCGCCCAGCTGCTGGCCAACCCGACCAACTACATCGCGCAGCCGACCTTGGCGCTGTCCACCTGCCCGACCTTCGTCGAGCGCGGCATCGCGCCGCGCCACATCGACCTGCGGCCCTTCGTGCTGTCCGGCCGCAGCGTGCAGATGGTGCCGGGCGGGCTGACGCGCGTGGCGCTGAAGGAGGGCTCACTGGTCGTCAATTCGTCGCAGGGCGGCGGTACAAAAGACACCTGGGTGCTGGAAGGCGATCCGGGGCGTGACACCGTGCCAGGCGATCTGGGCTTGCCGATGGAGCACGGTGGTCAGTCTCAACGCCAAGCTTGATGCGAGGAACAAACAACATGCTTTCGCGAACTGCCGACCACCTGTTTTGGATGTCCCGCTACATGGAGCGGGCGGAGAATACCGCGCGCATGCTCGATGTGAATTACCAGACCTCGCTGCTGCCGCAGTCGGCCGACCGGGCGGAGCAGGGCTGGGCCGGCGTGCTGGGCATCTCCGAGCTGACGCAGGCCTTCCAGAAGAAGCACGATGCGGTGACGCCGGCCAATGTCATCCAGTTCATGGTGCGCGACGCCGGCAACCCGTCGAGCATCGTTTCGTGCCTGGCCGCGGCCCGCGAGAACGCCCGTGCCGTGCGCGGCACGCTGACCACCGAGCTGTGGGAAACCACCAACCAGACCTGGCTCGAATTCAACCGCCAACTGCGCGAAGGTAGCTTCGACCGCGACCCGGCCGCGCTGTTCGAATGGGTGAAGTTCCGCTCGCACCTGTCGCGTGGGGTCTCGGTGGGCACCATGCTGCAGGATGAAGCGCTGCACTTCATCCGCATCGGCACTTTCCTCGAGCGCGCCGACAACACCGCGCGGCTGCTGGACGTGAAGTTCCACGCGCTCGCCGGCGACTACTTCGGCTCCTGGGGCCATGACGACGCGCCCGAGGTCGACTTCTACCACTGGTCGGCGATCCTGCGCTCGGTGTCCGGTTTCGAGATCTACCGCAAGGTCTACCGCAACGTGATCCGGCCCGACAAGGTGGCCGAGTTGCTGATGCTGCGCCCCGACATGCCGCGTTCTTTGGCTGCTTGCATGAACGAGGTGGTGGCCAACCTCGACCATGTCGCCAACGAGCAGAGCAGCGAAACCCAGCGCCGCGCCGGCCGCTTGCGCAGCGACCTGCAGTTCGGCCGCATCGACGAGATCCTGGCCACCGGCCTGCATGCCTTCCTGACGCAGTTCCTCGACCGCGTCAACGACATCGGCGCGGGCATCAGCCGCGATTTCCTGGTCCCTGCATAAAACAAAGAAGGCTTCCCGTGTCGATCCATGTCGCGCTGAACCACGTCACGCACTACAAGTACGACCGCCGTGTGGCCATGTCGCCGCACATCGTGCGCCTGCGCCCGGCGCCGCACTGCCGTACCAACATCCTGTCGTACTCGCTGAAGATCGAGCCCGAGGGCCACTTCATCAACTGGCAGCAGGACCCGTTCGCGAACTACCTGGCGCGGCTGGTGTTCCCGGAGCCGACCACCGAGTTCCGCGTCACCGTCGACCTGGTGGCCGAGATGTCGGTCTACAACCCGTTCGACTTTTTCCTCGAACCCGAAGGCGAGCACTTTCCGTTCAAATACGACGAGGAAGTGAAGAAGGAACTGGCGCCTTACCTGGTGGTCGAGCCGGCGACGCCCAAGCTGAAGGCCTTCGTCGACAGCCTCGACTACACGCCGCGGCGCACCATCGATTTCCTGGTCGAACTGAACCAGCGCCTGCAGCACGAGATCCGCTACCTGATCCGCATGGAGCCCGGTGTGCAGACGCCGGAGCAGACGCTGACCAACGCCTCCGGCTCCTGCCGCGACACCGGCTGGCTGATGGTGCAGGCGCTGCGCCATGTGGGGCTGGCCGCGCGTTTTGTTTCCGGCTACCTGATCCAGCTCAAGCCCGACGTCAAGGCGCTCGACGGGCCGAGTGGCACCGAGATCGATTTCACCGATCTGCACGCCTGGTGCGAGGTGTACCTGCCCGGCGGCGGCTGGATCGGCTTCGACCCCACCTCGGGCCTGCTGGCCGGCGAGGGCCACATCCCGCTGGCCTGCACGCCGCAGCCTTCGAGCGCCGCGCCGGTGAGTGGGGCGGTCGACGAGTGCGAGGTCGAGTTCGGCCATTCGATGTCGATCAGCCGCATCTGGGAATCGCCGCGCGTGACCCAGCCCTACACCGACGCGCAGTGGGCCGACATGCTGGCGCTGGGCACTGCGGTCGACGAACAGCTGGTGGCCGGCGACGTGCGGCTGACCATGGGCGGCGAGCCGACCTTCGTCTCGGTCAGCGACCGCGATGGCGCCGAATGGAATACCGACGCCTTGGGCCCGACCAAGCGCATGGTGGCGCAAGACCTGGTGCAGCGCCTGCGTGCGCATTACGGCAAGGGCGGCTTCCTGCACTTCGGCCAGGGCAAGTGGTACCCGGGCGAGCAGCTGCCGCGCTGGGCGCTGAGCATCTGCTGGCGCGCTGACGGCGAGCCCTGCTGGCACGACCCGGCGCTGTTCGCCGATGAGCGGGACCACCACGCCTACACCACCGCCGACGCCAAGGCCTTCATGACGGCGCTGACGCAGCGCCTGGGCATCACCGACACCCATGTGCAGACCGGCTACGAGGACACCTGGTACTACCTGTGGCGCGAGCGCCGGCTGCCGGTGAATGTCGATCCCTTCGATGCCAAGCTCGACGACGAGCAGGAACGCATCCGCCTGCGCCGCGTGTTCACGCAGGGGCTGGAGTACGCGGTGGGCTATGCGCTGCCGATCAAGCCGGCGCATCACCAAAGTGAGGGCCAAAATGAGGGCCAAAGCCCGAACCTGAGCGGGCCGAAGTGGATCACCGGCCCGTGGTTCTTCCGCGACGAGCGCATGTACCTGTACCCCGGTGATTCGCCGATGGGCTACCGCCTGCCGCTGGATTCGCTGCCCTGGGTCAAGAGCACCGACTACCCGTTTCACATCGAGACCGACCCCTTCGCACCGCGCGGTGCCTTGCCGGCCGCGGCGACGCTGAAGTCGCAGTACGCCGCGCATGTCATCGGCGGCGGTTTTGCCGAAGGCGGCATGGTCGCGGTGCAGCGGCCCTTGGCGGAGCCGGGCGCGGGCGCTGCCGGCGCCGATGGCGGTCCGGCACTGGGTGGTGGCACACCTGGCGTCGGCCTGCGCGGCGCAGGCAGCGGCAAGGGCCTCGCGGCCAACGATGCCAGCGGCGATGCCGGTGCCACGGCAGCCGACCTGCAGCGCGCGCCGCAGCAGGATGAATCGGCACACTGGATCACCCGCACCGCCTTGATCGTCGAGGTGCGTGACCCGCGCCGCGCCAACGGCCCGAAGGCCGAGGCCCAGGGCACGGCCAGCGGCGTGCTGTATGTCTTCATGCCGCCGTTGGAGCGGCTGGAAGACTACCTGGCGCTGCTGGCTGCGATCGAGGCCACGGCGGCGGCGCAAGGCGTCAAGCTTGTCATCGAAGGCTACCCGCCGCCGCGCGACCCGCGCCTGAAGCTGCTGCAGGTGACGCCCGATCCCGGCGTCATCGAAGTCAACATCCACCCGGCGCACGACTGGAACGAACTGGTCGAGCACACCGAGTTCCTGTACGACGCGGCCTGGCAGTCGCGCCTGTCGACCGAGAAGTTCATGCTCGATGGCCGCCACACCGGCACCGGCGGCGGCAACCACTTCGTGATGGGCGGGGCACGTCCTGCAGATTCACCGTTCCTGCGCCGGCCGGACCTGCTGGCCTCGCTGCTGGCGTATTGGCACAACCACCCGGCGCTGAGCTACCTGTTCTCGGGCCTGTTCATCGGCCCGACCAGCCAGGCGCCGCGCGTCGACGAGGCGCGCAACGACCAGCTGTATGAGCTGGAACTGGCGATGGGCGAGATCGAGCGCGCCAAGTCGGTGTACGGCCAGCAGATGCCGCCGTGGCTGGTCGACCGCACGCTGCGCAACATCCTGATCGACGTCACCGGCAACACCCACCGCAGCGAGTTCTGCATCGACAAGCTGTATTCGCCCGATTCGGCCACCGGCCGGCTGGGCCTGCTGGAGCTGCGTGCCTTCGAGATGCCGCCGCATGCGCGCATGAGCATCGTGCAGCAGCTGCTGCTGCGCGCGCTGGTGGCGCGTTTCTGGAACGAGCCTTACCGCGGCGAACTGGTGCGCTGGGGCACCGAACTGCACGACCGCTTCCTGCTGCCCACCTTCGTGTGGATGGACATGGAGGACGTGATCGAGGAAATGGGCTTGGCCGGCTACGACTTCAAGTCCGAATGGTTCGCGCCGCATTTCGAGTTCCGCTTCCCGAAGGTCGGCGAACTGACGGCGCGTGGCGTGCACATGAGCCTGCGCAATGCGCTGGAGCCCTGGCACGTGATGGGCGAGGAGGGCGCGCAGGGCACGACGGTGCGCTATGTCGATTCATCGCTGGAGCGGCTGGAGCTCAAGCTCAGCGGGCTGGTCGATCCGCGCCACATCGTCACCGTCAACGGCCAGGCCGTGCCGCTGCAGCCCACCGGCCGCGTCGGCGAATTCGTCTGCGGCGTGCGCTACCGTGCATGGCAGGCGCCGTCGTCGCTGCACCCGACGATCCCGTCGCACGCGCCGCTGGTCATCGACCTGGTCGACCGCTGGATGCAGCGCTCGCTGGGCGGCTGCCAGTACCACGTGGCCCATCCGGGCGGCCTGAGCTATGCCACCTTCCCGATCAATGCCTTCGAGGCCGAGAGCCGGCGCCTGGCGCGCTTTTTCACCATCGGCCACACGCCCGGGCAGATGCAGGTCAAGCCGGCGGTACGCAGCCTGGAGTTCCCGTTCACGCTGGACTTGCGTACGGCTGGCCGCTGATGAATGTGGCCCCCTACATGCCTTCGGCATGGTCCCCCCGAGGGGGATCAGGCGCCTTGGGGCGGCCCTGCGCCGCCTGAATCGGGGGCGGAAATTCGGGTCAAGCGGGGAGGGCCCGATGCGGCAAGCGTCCGGCAACGGGCATGATCGGGGCATGCAAAGCAGCCTGCTCGCCGAAGACGACGGACCGGATGCCGCCGCGCTGGCCGCGGCGGTGGCCCACCGTGGCACGGTGAATCAATACGACGAACTGCGCGCGGGCCTGACGCGGCCCGGCGCTCCCGCCGAACTGGCGCCGCTGTGGCGCCAGTTCTTCGACAGCCTGGGCGCCGAGGGCTGGGCCGATCTGCGCGCGCGCCAGCTGCGTGTGCAGCAGCGTGTGCGCGAAGACGGCGCCACCTACAACGTCTATGCCGAGCAGGCCGAGGCCAGCCGGCCCTGGCCGCTGGAGCTGCTGCCCTTTCTCGTCAGCGCCGAAGACTGGGCCGTGATCGAGCAGGGCGTGCAACAGCGCGCCAAGCTGCTGGAGCTGACGCTGGCCGACATCTACGGTCCGCAGACCCTGTTGCGCGATGCACTGCTGCCGCCGCCGCTGGTGTTTGCGCACCCGCAGTACCTGCGGCCGGTGCACGGCCTGTGGCCGCGCGGCAACACGCATCTGCACATCGCTGCCTTCGACCTGGCGCGCACGCCCGACGGCGGTTTCACCGTGCTGGCGCAGCGGCTGCAGGCACCCTCGGGGCTGGGCTACCTGCTCGAGAACCGGCTGATCATCGGCCCGCAGCTGCACGACGAATTCTTTGCACTGCGCGTGCAGCGCCTGGCCTCGACCTTCCGCTCGCTGCTCGATGGGCTGATGCAGGCCAGCCCGGCCGGCGAACGCTCGCGCATCGTGCTGCTGACGCCCGGTCCGCTGAACGAAACCTATTTCGAGCAGGTGTTCCTGGCGCGCTACCTGGGCGTCACGCTGGTCGAAGGCTCGGACCTCACGGTGCGCGGCAACCGCCTGTACCTGAAGACGCTGCACGGCCTGGAGCGCGTGCACGTGCTGCTGCGCCGCGTCGACGACGAGTTCCTCGACCCGCTGGAGCTGCGCCCCGATTCCGCGCTCGGCGTGCCCGGCCTGCTGCAGGCCTTGCGGGCGGGTGAACTGGTGATGGCCAACGCGCCGGGCGCCGGCTTCCTGGAAAGCCTGGGCCTGTCGGCCTTCTGGCCGGCAGTGGCCGAGCGCCTGCTGGGCCAGGAACTGCTGCTGCCGGCGCCCACCACCTGGTGGTGCGGCGAAGCGGCGGTGTGGGCCGCGCAGCGTGAGCACCTGGACGAGTTCATCGTCGTGCCGACCTTCCCGAGCAGCGGCATCGCGGCCCAGGTGGTGGCGCGGCTCGACGACAAGGCACGCGCCGACCTGATCGCCCGCATCGACGCCGACCCGGCCGCCTACACGCTGCTGGTGCCGCAGCGCCCCAGCGAAACCCCGGTCTGGGCCGAGGGCCAGCTGTGGCCGCGCGCCGCGGTGATGCGCGTCTACGCGCTGGCCGACGGCAGCGGCGGCTGGCGCGTGCTGCCCGGCGCGCTGACCCGCGTGGCCGGCCGCGACGAGGCGATGCACGACCCGCTGCTGTCGATGCAAAGCGGCAGCGCCAGCGTCGACACCTGGGTCATCGCCAGCGGCGCGGTCGACCGCACGTCCTTGCTGCCCAAGGCACTGTCGGCGGCCGAACTGGAGGGCTGGCACCGCACGGTGTCCAGCCGTGCCGCGGAGAACCTGTTCTGGCTCGGCCGCTACACCGAACGCGCGGAGAACTCCGCGCGCCTGGCGCGGGTGATGCTGGAGGCGCTGCCCGAGGCCAGCGAGCCGGTGTTGCGCCTGCTGGACGCGCTGGCGCGCCACCACGGCCTGGTCGATTCGGCGGTGCCGGCGCCATGGCAATCGATGCGCCTGTTCGAGCGGGCGCTGGTGCATGGCCTGGGGCTGGACAGCGAGCTCACCAGCGTCAGCTACAACCTGCGCGCCTTGCGCGACTGTGCGCAGGCGCTGCGCGAACGTCTGTCGCCCGAACACTGGAAGCTGATCCACGAGGTCGGTGACCATTTCGAGCACCACCTGGGCGCGGTGCTCGAAGAAGGCGAAGGCCATGTCACCGCGCCCGATGTGCTGGGCGTGCTGGCGCGTGCCGCCACCCACCTGGCCGCCATCACCGGCGCGCAGACCGACCGCATGACGCGTGACGACGGCTGGCGCCTGCTCTCGGTGGGCCGGCAGATCGAGCGGCTGGACATGCTCTCGCATGCGCTGGCGCTGGGCTTCGAGCACGGCGTGCACGAGGCCGACGACGGCTTCGCGGTGCTGCTGGGCCTGTTCGACAGCATCATCACCTACCGCGCGCAGTTCCAGGCCCGGCGCGAGGTGCTGCCGCTGCTGCACCTGCTGGTCTTCGACACCGACAACCCGCGCTCGCTGGCCTGGGTGGCGCGCACGATGCGCGAGCGCCTGCGCAAGCTGGCGCGGCAGGATGCGGCGTGGGTGGCGCAGATCACCGCCGCGCTGCCGGCGCCTGAAACTTGGTCGCTCGAAAAGATGGCCACGCCCGATGCCGGGCAGCGCCTGTCCGACCTGATCGAAGCGCTGAACGGCTGCAGCCAGGCGGCGCGCACGCTGTCCGATGAGATCGGCCGCCATCTCTTCGTGCACGTGGTGTCCGAAGAACGCTCGGTGTGGCAATGACGGCGAGCCAGGAGCAGTCGCAGGGACCCGGTTCGGGCCAGCGTCAAAGCCAGGGTCAAGCTCAGGGTGCCCGGCCGGTGACCGGCCCGCGCATGCTGGCCGTGCGCCACGAGACCTGCTACGACTACGACACGCCGGTGGAAGTGGCGCACCACAGTGCCCACCTGCGCCCGCGCGAGACCGAACTGCAGCGTGTGCAGGGCTGGGAGCTGCGCATTGACCCGGCGCCCGAAGGCGGCCGGGACGCGGTGCAGGAAAGCCGCGATGCCTTCGGCAACTGGCGCCATGGTTTCAGCCACGCGCGGGTCCATGAGCGCCTGACGGTGGTGTCGCGCTTTCGCGTGCAACTGCTGCCGCCGCCGCTGCTGGATGTCGACAACAGCCCGCCCTGGCAGCAGGTGGCGCAGTCGCTGCGCTACCGGGCCGGCGCGCAGCAGCCCGATGCCGTGGAGTTCGTGCTCGGCTCGCCGTTTGCGGCCCACCATGCGCTGCTGGCCGAATTCGGCAACGGCTTGTTCGAGCCCGAGCGCCCGCTGCTGGGCCTGGCCTGGGCGCTGATGGACCGGGTGCACGAGCGCATCCGCTACCAGCCGCACAGCACCGATGTCGCCACCGATGCGCTGCAGGCCCTGAAGCAGGGCCGCGGCGTGTGCCAGGACTTCGCGCACCTGATGATCGGCACGCTGCGCTCACACGGCCTGGCGGCCCGCTACATCAGCGGTTATCTGCTGACGCAGCCGCCGCCCGGCCAGCCGCGGCTGGTGGGGGCCGATGCCTCGCATGCCTGGGTGGCGGTGTGGTGCCCGCTGAACGGCTGGGTGGCGCTGGACCCGACCAACAACGTGGCGGTGGCGCAAGACCACGTCACGCTGGCCCATGGCCGCGACTATGCCGACGTGGCGCCGCTGCGCGGCGTGATCCGCGGTGGCGGCAGCACGCCGCCGCATGTCGGCGTCACTGTCGAGCCGTTAACATGAGACCCCGGCGGTCTGGCTCCGTTCACGATCGCGCTCCCCTGGTCGCTGCGCGGCCTGTCCCCGCCGGGGACGCATATCACCACTAACTGCTGAAACCGATGGCCGCTGCCAGCCTGCTTGCCCTGCTCGACGACATTGCCCTGGTGCTCGACGATGTCGCGCTGCTGACCAAGGTGGCCGCCAAGAAGACCTCCGGCGTGCTGGGCGACGACCTGGCGCTCAATGCCCAGCAGGTGGCCGGCATCCGCGCCGAGCGTGAACTGCCGGTGGTCTGGGCGGTGGCGCGTGGCTCCTTCGTCAACAAGCTGATCCTGGTGCCCGCGGCGCTGCTGATCAGCGTGTTTGCGCCCTGGGCCATCCTGCCGCTGCTGATGATCGGCGGCGTCTACCTGTGTTTCGAAGGCGTCGAGAAGCTCGCGCACAAGTTCCTGCACAGCCCGGCCGAGGATGCGCAGCACGAGAAGGATGTGGTCAAGGTGCTGATCGATCCGCAGGCCGACCTGGTGGCCTTCGAGCGCGACAAGATCCGCGGCGCGGTGCGCACCGACTTCATCCTGTCGGCCGAGATCATCGTGATCACGCTGGGCACGGTGGCCGACAAGCCGCTGGCGGTGAAGGCCATGGTGCTGGCCGGCATCGCGGTGATCATGACCATCGGCGTCTACGGCCTGGTGGCCGGCATCGTCAAGCTCGACGACGCCGGCCTGTGGCTCAGCCAGCGCGCCGGCGCGCTGCAGCAGGCCATCGGCCGCGTGCTGCTGGTCGCGGCGCCGTGGTTGATGAAGTTCCTGTCGGTTGCCGGCACCGCGGCGATGTTCCTCGTCGGCGGCGGCATCCTGGTGCACGGCTGGCCGGCGCTGCATCACTTCGTCGACAGCCTGACGCACGGCCCGGTGGGGCCGGTGGCGACGCTGCTGGCTATGGCCGCCGAGGCGCTGGCCGGTATCGTCGCCGGCGCGCTGGCGCTGGTGATCGCGACCTTGGGGCAGAAGCTGCTGCGGCGATCGGCGGCCTGACGCGACGGCTCCCAGCTTCGACGCGTCGTGCGATAGCGGCCGGAACAACTTGTCGAGGTCCTGCCGCTTCCTGGCCGCGGTCAGAACGTCGATGGTGGTTTTGTATGATGGTACGCATTGCGTCCTATCAGCAGGTACCGCCCGTGGGACTCCCCATCTCGACAATGTCCCTGGCCGACTTCATGGCCTGGGAGAGTCAGCAGGACACGCGCCACGAGTTCTTTCGTGGCGAGGTGTTTGCGATGACCGGCGGCTCGGCTCGACACAACCGCGTGATCCTCAACCTGGCGTCGCGCCTGGCTCAGCATCTGGACGGCACACCCTGCCAAGTCTTTGCCGAGTCGATGAAGGTCCAGCTTGCCAACGAGGCCATCCTCTACCCCGATGTCATGGTGACCTGCGGCAAGGCCCAGGCCGGCGACGAGCAGACCGTCACTGACCCCAAGCTCATCATCGAGGTCCTGTCGCCGTCCACCCAGGGCTATGACAGGCGCAACAAGTTCATCCTCTACCGCAGTCTGCAGGCGCTGCGCGAGTACGCGCTGATCGATCCGGCGTCGCGTGAGGTCGAGGTGTTCACGCTGACAGCCGGAGGATGGCTGCTATCGGATCAAACCCGGGCGGCTGAGTTGGTCCTGGCCAGCATCGATTGCCGACTGCCGATGGACGCCGTTTTCAAGGGCGTCGAGAGCGCGCAGCCCGGCGTCGACGAATCCGCAGCGTGAGCGTCCGGGCCGCTGCAGCCCGATCACCAGGCCGCGCCGCTCCCCGTCAACGCCCGGTGCGCCAGCACGAAGGTCGCGGCATTCCAGCTCTGGCCGGCCATGCCCATCGGGGCCAGCGTGCGGCCGTGGAACCACTCGGTGAAGCGCCAGTCGTCCAGGCTGTTGACGCGGGCCAGTTCGCCCAGCTGCTGCCAAGCCAGATCCTGCAGGCCCAGCCGGGCCAGCGCCATGACCCAGAAGCCGCCGACGAAGGGCCAGATGCCGCCGTTGTGGTACTGGTGCACGAGGTTCTGCTGGTGGCGCACCATGTAGGCCTGCCACAGCGCGTGCTGGCGCGACAGCGGATGCAGCACCACGCGGATGGGATACGGGTGCGCGGCGCCGGCGGTGCCGAGCGTCTGCACGATGCCATGGCCCTTGGATTCGCTGGCCGCACCGCACAGGATGGCCAGCAGGTTGCCGAACACGTCGCCCTCGTTGCCAGCGAAGGCCAGGTTGACGAAGCTCAGGTACAGCCCGGGGTCGCGCCGGCCGCGGCGCGCGTAGTGCTGCAGCAGGCGCGCGCGGTGGTACTCGGGCAGGTCGCGCTGAAAGGGGTCGAACAGGTGGTTGAAGTGCTGGTGCGTGGCCTGCGCGTCAGGCAGCGCGAAGCGGCGCTTGACCTCGACCCACAGCGCGTTGGTGTAGAGCACGTAGCCCGAGCGCGGCATGATGTCGGCCCAGTCGCTGGCCTCGTTCTGCTGCAGCAGCCGGAAGCGCTGGTGCTCCTGCGCCTGCAGCCAGCGGATGGCCCGCGCCACGCCGTCCTGCCAGTGCGTAGCGCCCACCGTGCCGTGGCGCCGCACATGGTCCACCGCGATCAGCCACCACAGCGTGGCGTCGATGCAGCCCAGGTACCAGAAGTCGGCATCGGCGCCGTCCGGGTCCACGTACTTCGGGATCTGGCCGTTGGCGGCCTGCTCCTTGGCCAGCGCCTCCAGGCTGGCGACTGCCGCCTGCTCCAGCAGCGAGTCACCGCTGCCGCACATCGCCAGCACGCAGATCGCGGCGTCGCGGCCGAAGATGCGGGTGTAGCGGCGGGCTTCGGCGGCTTCGGTGCGGCTGGCCGCCAGGATGCCGTGCGGGCTGAGGTTGCGCCGCAGCAGCGCCAGCGATGCGTGCAGGCCGGCGGCTATCAAGCGCGCCGGTCCCGGCTGTCCTTGCCGTCCCGGGTGTCACGCGGAAACCAGCGTTCGATCAAGGCCGCGGCCCGGTCGCGGCCGCCGAGGCCGAAGGACAGCGCCAGCGCCACCACCACGCCGGACAGCAGGATCAGGAAGGTCTGCTGGATCAGGCCACCGCCGATGTCCAGGTGGTCGACCGCGAGCAGCACCACGAAGGCCATCACGCCGTACTGCATCAGGCGGCCGAGCAGTTCGCCGTCGCTGATCTCGGCGCCGCGGCAGTAGCTTTGCACGGCATTGCCGGCGAAGCGCGCGAAATAACTGCCGAACACCACGACCAGCAGCGCCACCAGCAGGCGCGGCCCGAACAGCAGCACGCGGCCGAGCAGATCGGTGACCTGGGTCAGGCCCAGGCTGTTGAAGGCGATGATCAGCGAGGCCAGGATCACCAGCGCATAGGCGATCCAGCCGAACAGCTCGACCGTGTCCTTCTGCGTGCCGCCTTGCTGCAGGAAGTTGTCGATGCCGGCCCGTTCGGTCAGCACATGGAAGTTCAGCGCACGCAAGGCCTTGACGACGCTGAAGCGGAAGGCCTTGGCCACCAGCCAGCCCAGGATCAGCACGCCCACGGCCAGCACCAGGCGGGGCATGAAGGCGCCCACCTGCTGCAGCAGCGCGCGCAGCGGCTCGAGCACGACATCGATGTTCTGCATGGTCCGTCCTGTTGTGTCTTGCGTCTTGGGTCTTGCGTGTCGTTGGCGTCCGCTTGCGGGGGCTCAATCGGCAACGCCGGCCAGTGCCGCGATGCCGGCCAGTGGCACCGCAACCCAATCGGGCCGATTGTCGATTTCGTAGCGCAGCTCGTACAGCGCCTTCTCCAGCTCGAACAGGTCGAGCAGCGGCTGGGCCGCATCGAATCCGGCGCCGGCGCCGTACAGGCCGCCGGCCTGCATCGCGCTTCGGTAGGTGGCGAGGAAGGCGGCCCGCACGCGCCGTTCCCAGTCGCGCGCTACGTGCGCCAGGCGCTCCGGCTCGCCGGCGCCCGGCGCCACGTGGCGCAAGGCGGTGTGCCGCGCATAGTTGAACGAGCGCAGCATGCCGGCCACGTCGCGCAGCGCGCTCTGCTTGGTGCGCCGCTCGTCGAAGCCGCGCTGCGGCTCGCCTTCGAAATCGATGATGTAGAAGTCGTCGCGGCAGACCAGCACCTGGGCCAGGTGCAGGTCGCCGTGGATGCGCGTCTTCAGGCCCACCGGCGCGGCGAGCGCGGCGCTGTCGATGCGGGCCAGTAAGCTGTCCCGGGCCTGGCTCACCCGCAGCGCCAGTTCGTCGACGGCGATGGCCCAGCTGCTGCGGCGCTCCTCGATCAGCGCCAGGCTGCGTTGGCATTCCTCGCGCACCAGCGCGCACCAGTGTTGCAGGTCCGCGGCCTGCACCGGCTCGGGGTCGAAAGCCGGGCGGCCGGTGCGCCGGGCCAGTGCCAGGTGCAGCTCGGCCACGCGCTGGGCCAGCACCTGGATGCGCTCGACCGAGGCCTCGGCGCCGCTGTCGTCCGGGGCGATCTCTGCCGGCGCCTCGAGCAGGCGCTTGAGCTGCTCGACGACGTAGACCCAGGCGTCGCCCTGGTTGGTCAGCTGGGCCTGCAGCAGCGCCAGGGTCCACACCGTGCCATCGGCGGCGTGGTAGTCGACACTGCCGGCCACCGGCACGCAGTTGGCGTAGGCCACCACGTCGGTCAGGTGCCGGCCCATCTCCAGCTCGGGGTTCAGGCCGGGCTGCAGGCGCCGGTAGGCTTTCAGGAACAGGCGTTCGCCAAGCAGGCTGACGGAGTTGCTGCTCAGCGTCAGGCGATGCAGCGGCGTCGCGCCGCTCAAGGTATCGCCGACCACCTCGGCGAAGGCCTCTGCCGGCGTGAAGCGCAGCGTGCCGCCCTCGGCCTTCAGCACCTTGTTGGCGCCAATGGCCTCGACCAGCGCGCGGCAGAAGGGCTCGTCGGCCATCGCGTCGGCCAGCAGCCCCATCCTGGCCTGCTGGCGCACCTTGGCCACGGCCAGCCCGGTCAGGCTGCGCGTGCGCTCTTCGTCGTCGTCGTCGAAGACCATGGTCAAGGGCATGAAATAACGTGCAGAGCCGCTGGGGCCTTGCGCGTCGGCCAGTGTCAGCAGCCATTCGTGGCGGCCCGATGTCAGCGTGACATGTTCGACCAGCGTCACGCGTTGCAGCAGGTCGCCCTTGGCCGCGAACCAGCGCTGGCGCTTCAGGAAGATCGGCAACTGCTCTTGTTCGAGTTGCGCCCGCGTGCGTTCGGCCAGGGCAATGCGCCAGGGCACGACACGGTTGCGGAACAGGCTGTTCCAGCCGTCGAACATCACCACCACCGTGAGGTCTTCGATCGGCAGTCTCTCGATGTGCCAGCGCGGCGGCGCGGCGTCGGTGGACAGCCGGAACCAGAAGAAGCCGTAGCCCGGCAGCGTCAGCAGGTAGGGTAGGTCGCCAACCGGCGGGAAGCTGTTGCGGCCCAGCATTTCCACCGGCACGCGCGACTTCCAGGCGGCCAGCTCCAACTCCACTGGCTGGGCCACGCGGCTCAGGTTGGCCACGCACAGGATCACGTCGTCGCCATGCTCGCGCACGTAGGCCAGCACCTTGCGGTTGCCCGGGTGCAGCATCGTGAACTCGCCGCGGCCGAAGGCCTGGCTGCTGCCGCGCACGGCCAGCATGCGGCGCGTCCAGGCCAGCAGCGACGAAGGCTCGCGCGATTGCGCCTCGACGTTGACGGCTTCGAAGCCGTAGATCGGATCGCGGATCGGCGGCAGGTACAGGCGCTGCGGGTCGGCGCGCGAGAAGCCGCCGTTGCGGTCGTTGGCCCACTGCATCGGCGTGCGCACGCCGTCGCGGTCGCCGAGGAAGATGTTGTCGCCCATGCCGATCTCGTCGCCGTAGTACAGCACCGGTGTGCCGGGCATCGATAGCAGCAGGCTGTTCATCAGCTTGATGCGCTCGGTGTCGTTCTCCAGCAGCGGCGCCAGGCGGCGGCGAATGCCCAGGTTGATGCGCGCCCGCGCGTCGGAGGCGTACATGCTGTACATGTAGTCGCGCTCCTTGCTGGTCACCATCTCCAGCGTCAGCTCGTCGTGGTTGCGCAGGAAGATGGCCCACTGGCAGTTGGGTGGGATGTCCGGCGTCTGCGCCAGGATCTCGACCACCGGGTGCCGGTCTTCCTGCGCGATGGCCATGTACATGCGCGGCATCAGCGGGAAGTGGTAGGCCATCTGGCATTCGTCGCCCTCGCCGAAATATTCGCGCACGTCCTCGGGCCACATATTGGCCTCGGCCAGCAGCAGGCGGCCCGGGTAGTGCTGTTCGAGGCGGTGGCGGATGGACTTGATGACGTCGTGCGTTTCGCGCAGGTTCTCGTTGTTGGTGCCGTCGCGCTCGATCAGGTAGGGGATGGCGTCGAGCCGGAAACCGTCGACGCCCATGTCGAGCCAGAAGGCCATGGTCTTGAGCACCGCCTCCAGCACCGCCGGGTTGTCAAAGTTCAGGTCGGGCTGGTGGCTGAAGAAGCGGTGCCAGAAGTATTGGCCGGCCACTTCGTCGAAGGTCCAGTTGGACTTCTCGGTGTCGGTGAAGATGATGCGCGTGCCGCTGTACAGCGTGGGGTCGTCGCTCCAGACGTAGAAGTTGCGTTCCGGCGAGCCCTTGGGCGCGCGGCGCGCAGCCTGGAACCAGGGGTGCTGGTCGGAGGTGTGGTTGACCACCAGCTCGGTGATCACGCGCAGGTTGCGACGGTGGGCTTCGGCCACGAAGGCGCGGAAGTCGTCCAGCGTGCCATACGACGGGTGCACGTTTTCGTAGTCGGCCACGTCGTAGCCGTCGTCGCGCAGTGGCGAGGGGTAGAAGGGCAGCAGCCAGATCGTGTTGACGCCCAGCGACTGCACATGGTCCAGGTGCTCGGTCAGGCCGCGAAAATCGCCGATGCCGTCGCCGTTGGCATCGGCATAGGCCTTGATGTGCAGCTCATAGATGACGGCGTCCTTGTACCAGAGGGGGTCGCTGTCGATGGCCGCCTGGGGCGCGGCAGCAGTCAGGTCGAGCTCGGTGGCGGCATCCACGGTGGGCCCTGGTTTTTGCGTGTTATTCAGTTGGCTACAGGAAGTAGTCGAAATCGTTCTCGCGCAGCAAACGCGCCCGCAGTTGCATCACCTGCGCGGGGCAGCGCTGCGGGTCGATGCTGACGTAGTTGCGCGCCCCATGCCACAGGAAGTGTGCGCCCGAGATCAACTCGTGCATCTGGTAGCTCTGCTGCGGCGCGATGCCGAAAGCCTCTGGATCCAACTCGAGCCAGCCACTCTGGGTGTGCTGCGGGTCGAGGTTGACGACGCAGACGATGATGTTGCTGCGATCGGGCGAGACCTTGGCATAGGCGATCAGCTGCTCGTTGTCGACGGCCAGGAAGCGCAGGCCGTCATCGCGTTGCAGGGCAGGGTTGTCGCGCCGTGCGCGGTTGAGCACGCCGATGAAATCGGCCAGCGAGTCCTCGCGTTCGCGCGGCCAGTGGCGCAGCTGGAACTTCTCCGAATCCAGGTATTCCTCGCCGCCCGGGCGCAGCGCGGCATGTTCCAGCAACTCGTAGGCCGGGCCGTAGAGGCCGTAGTTCGCGCCCAGCGTGGCGGCCAG
>NZ_DATILJ010000013.1:0-19114 GCF_035476535.1 Aquabacterium sp. | reverse complement strand
CGTCGTTCAGTGCATAGGTCCATTGCCCGGCCGCGTTGATGCCGTAGCTGCCATAGCCGCCAGCGGTGGCGGCGCCCGCGGCCACCGCCTGGAACGTGTCGTTCGGGTTGTCGACATCGGCGGCGTAGAGGTTGCCGCCGGTTGCCGCCGTGCCCAGGCCGCCGTTGGCGACGCCGCCGGCCTCGATCACCGCGCCGCTGCTCTGGCCGGTGATCACCGCGGCGTCGTTGCGGCCGGCGATGCTGATCGTCACCACCTGGGTCGTGCCATCCACGCTGGTGACGCTGAAGCTGTCGCTCAGCGACTGCCCGAGGTTCAGCGCCTGCACCGCCGCATGCGTGTTGTCCAGCGTGTAGTTCCACTGTCCGGCAGCGTCGACGCCCCAGCTGCCGTAGCCGCTGGTCGAGGCCGTGCCCGCAGGCACCGGCTGGAACAGGTCGTCGGCATTGTCGACGTCGTCGGCCGACAGGTCGCCAGCCGCTGTTGGCGTGGCGGTGAGGCCGTTCGCCACGCCGCCCGCCTCGATCACCGCGCCGCTGCCGGCGCCGCTGATCACCGCCGCATCGTTGCGGCCGGCGATGGTGACGGTCACGACCTGGCTCGTGCCGTCCTGGCTCTTGACCGTGAAGCTGTCGTTCAAACTGTCGCCGACATTGAGGGCCTGCACAGCGGCATGCGCATCGTTCAGCGCATACGTCCATTGCCCGGCGGTGTTGACGCCGTAACTGCCATAGCCGCTGGCCGTGACGGCGCCAGCGGCCACTGCCTGGAAGGTGTCGTCGGGGTTGTCGACGTCGTCGGCATAGAGATTGCCGCCGACCGTCGGCGTGCCCGCGCTGCCATTGGCCACGCCGCCGGCCTCGACCACCGAGCCGCCGGCGTTGCCGGTGATGATCGCGGCATCGTTGGCGCCGCCTATTGCGACCGTGACGAGTTTCTCGGTGCCGTCGACGGCCTTGACCTTGAAGGTCTCGGTGAGCGTGCCGCCGGCATTGAGTTCCTGCACCGAAGGGTGGCTGTTGTTCAGCGTGAAGGTCCACACGCCGCTGGCGCTGACGGCGTAGTTGCCATAGCCATGCGCCGTCGGCGTGCCGGCGGCCACGACCTGGAACAGGTCGTCCGGACCGTCGAGGTCGTCGGACGACAGGTCGCCGGTTGCCGTTGCGGTGCCGGCGTTGCCATTGGCGACGCCGCCGGCCTCCACCGTCGAGCCGGTACCGACACCGCCGATCAGCGCCGCGGTGTGGTCGATCGTGACGTAGGCCCCGCCGGCCGAGGACTGCACGGCGACGCTGAGCTTTTCGCTCATCTGCACGGTCAGGCGTGTGCCGCCGCCGAAGTCGAGCACGTAGTCGCTGGCGACGCCGTTCGAGACCTCGCCCTGGCCACTGCGCGCGACCGAGGCCAGGAAGGCCACATAACCTTGCAGGACGGCCCGCACCGAAGGGTCCTGCCACTGCGCATCGCTGAGCTGCAGCATGACGGTGTCGGTCCCGGAGCCGCCGGTGTAGACATCCAGCGCGCCGCCCGGCAGGTTGTCGCTCAGGGTGTAGACCAATGTGTCGTTGCCGGCGTCACCGGCGAGCGAATCGCTGCCGCTGCCGCCGTCGAGCACATCGTTGCCGCTGCCGCCGACGAGCTTGTCGGCGCCCGCTTCGCCGTGCATCGCATCGTTGCCGGATCCGCCGCTCAGCATGTCGTTGCCGGCGCCGGCGAGCATCAGGTCGTCTGCGCTGCCCCCGTTGAGATTGTCGTTGCCCGAAGTGCCGTTGATCGTGGACATGGAGTCTCCTTGGACGGGGAAAGGCCTAACTTCCATGATGTGTGGCAGGAAGCGTCGCAACAGAATGTACGGGCTGTGTTGCGCGCCGGAGCTCGGGGTCGGCCCGTCCCCGGTTCGGGGGCGCCTGGGCCGAAGCTCCCGTTGCCGACACCCGTGGCGGGTGCTATAGGAGAGGTGATCGCGCCCCGTCCCGGGGCGCCCTCACCGTGTCAGGCCACGTGCAATGCGCGCAGCCGAGCCAGTTGCTCGAGGCAGGTGCGTGCCACCTCGGTGCCTTTCTTGACCATGTGCTCGCTGAAAAAGCGCAGGTGGTCTTCGTGCTCATGGAAATCGCGCGGCGTCAGCACGGCCGAGAACACCGGCACTTCGGTGTCCAGCTGCACCCGCATCAGCGCGTCGATCACCGTCGCGGCGACGAACTCGTGCCGGTAGATGCCGCCGTTGACCACCAGCCCGCAGGCGACGATGGCGTCGTAGCGCCCGCTCTTCGCGAGCTTCTGCGCATACAGCGGGATCTCGAAGGCGCCGGGCACCTCGAAGGTGTGCACGCGCGGTGGTGCATGGCCGCGGCCGAACTCGCGCAACAGCGCCGAGCGGGCTTGGCCGACGATGTCGGCATGCCAGGAGGAACTGACCACGGCGATGCGCGGTGCCGCGGTATCGCCGGCGGCGGGGAGGGAAGTGCTTGCAGAGGTCTGATTCATGGTGGTCCTCGTGAAAGGGGGTGGGCCAGGAATCAGGGCGCGCGCGAACAACGCACGGCCGCTGCATGCACGCATGCGGCGGCCGGAGCTGTCGCGAATCTCTTTCATCCGGACTGTGACCGTCGGCCCTGGCATCGCACCAGGTCTGCTGACCCCGGCTGCTGCATCGCTGCGGCGGCTGGGCGCTCGCGGGCTCCTGCGCCCGGCCCGGGAGAGCCGCTCGCAGATACCGCCGGTGGGGACTTTCACCCCGCCCTGAGATCGCTAACCAGCCGGTGAGGGCTGGCGGGTCCGAGTTTATGCGCAAGGCCGGGGCGGCCGGCTGTCACCTGGCCGACAGCGCGGGGGTGGCGGTGCATGCCTACACTCGGGTCACCCTTTCCATTCGACGCAAAAGACGCCCATGAAGCGAATGCTCAAGACCAGCCTGCTGATCGCAGCGCTGACGGCCGCCGGACTCAGCCCGGCCCAGACCCTGCGCTGGGCCAGTGCCGGCGATCCGCAGACCATCGACCCGATGTCGCAGAACGAGAGCCTGACCAACAACGTCAACCACCAGATCTACGAGTTCCTGGTCGAGCGCGACAAGAAGCTCGGTTTCATTCCCGGCCTGGCCACCGAATGGAAGCAGGACAACCCGCTGAAGTGGACCTTCAAGCTGCGCCGCGGCGTCAAGTTCCACGACGGCCGGCCCTTTACCGCCGATGACGTGGTGTTCTCGCTGGGCCGCGCGGTCGAGAAGACCTCGCAGATGAACGCCTATGCCGGCGCGCTGGGCACGCCGAAGAAGATCGACGATCACACGGTGGAGTTCAACCTGACGCAGGTCAACCCGATCTTTCTCGATCACCTGAACACCGTGTTCATGATGAGCAAGTCGTGGTGCGAGGAGCACAAGGCCACCAAGCCACAGGACTATGCCAACAAGGAAGAGGCCTACACCGCCTTCCATGCCAACGGCACCGGCCCCTTCGTGCTGGTCTCGCGCCAGCCCGATGTGAAGACGACGCTCAAGCGCAATCCGAATTACTGGGGCAAGCTCGACGGCAATGTGCAGGAGGTGATCTACACGCCGATCAAGAACGACGCCACGCGCATGGCTGCGCTGATCTCGGGCGAAGTCGACTTCGTGCTCGACCCGCCGCCGCGCGACCTGGAAAAGCTGCGCGACAACAAGCAGGTCAAGGTCATCGAAGGTCCGGAGAACCGCGTCGTCTTCATCGGCATGGACCAGGGCCGCGATGAACTGCTGTACTCCAGCGTGAAGGGCAAGAACCCGTTCAAGGACCTGCGCGTGCGCACCGCGCTGTACCAGGCCATCGACATCGAGACCATCAAGACCAAGCTGATGAACGGCCAGTCCACGCCGACCGGTGCGGTGGCATCCTCCACCTTGGCCACCGGCGGCGATCCCGAGGTCGAGAAGCGCCTGCCCTACGACGTCAACGCGGCGAAGAAACTGCTTGCCGACGCCGGTTACCCGGACGGCTTCGAGGTGACGCTGGACTGCCCGAACAACCGCTACATCAACGACGAGCGCATCTGCCAGACGCTGGCCTCGATGTGGGCCCGCATCAACGTGAAGATCCGGCTCAACGCGATGCCCAAGAGCACCTACTTCCCGAAGATGGAGAAAGGCGACACCAGCTTGTACATGCTGGGCTGGGGTGGCTCGATCACCGACGCCGAGACCACCTTCACGCCGGTCTACCGCAACCGCGGCGACAAGGGCCAGGGTTTCTACAACTACGGCAACTACAAGGACGACAAGCTCGACGCGATGATCGCCGCGTCCAGCAAGGAAGGGGATCCGGTCAAGCGCAAGGCGATGATCAAGGAGATCTTCCTGACCCACAACGCGGCGGTGCACCACATTCCGCTGCACCGCCAGTTCATCCCCTGGGCCGCGCGCACGAACCTGGAGGTCGTGCACCGCGCCGACAACTGGCTGGAACTTCGCTGGGTCACCGTCGGCAAGTAAGGCGCACGGTTCAGGGCTCCGTCGGCGTTTCGGCCGCTTCGGCCGCCGCGGTGGCCAGCGCGTAATTCTTGCGGTAGCGCGCACTCCATTGCTCGATGCTGCGGCCGCTGTGCGCCAGCCTGTCGTGCAGCGCCTGCACTTCGCCGCGTGTGCCGAGCTGGCGCTGCCAGGCCTGCATGCGTTCGACGCTGTCGCAGCTCAGATCGATGCCCGGGTTCTGAAAGCCGCCGGCTTCGCTGAAGGCATCCTGTTCCTGCTGCAGCGCCTGCAGGCGCGCCGCGGGCCAGCCCAGCCGCCTGCCGATCGCCAGCCCGGCCGCGCGGTCCTCGACGCTGGTGCTGCGCCGGGCCAGGGTGTCGGCCAGCGCGGCGCAGCTGGCTTGCCGTGGGCCGTCGATGGCCGCTGCAGTCACGCAATAGGTGTAGGCCTGGCTGGAGTGGCCCAGCGACCACACCGTCTGGACATCGCGGCCGATGCTCAGCGCCAGCGTGCGCTGCAGCGCCGGCACCGCCGGGCCCAGCGCCTTGTCGACCAGCGTGGGCAGCAGGCCGTCATGCGCATGGCTGTGCTGCGCCTGCGCGGCCCGGCGCATTGCGTCGGCCTCGGCCTCGGCGTCGTTGCGCAGGTTGGCCTCGGCCGCCAGTTCCAGCCAGGACTGCGCGTTGTCGGGATCGAGCCGCACCTGTTGCGCGCGGCTGAGCAGCTGGCAGGCGCTGCCATCGCTGTCGGACCAGGCCTTGCAGCCCTGCAGCGCGATGGCATAGACGATCGGGTCGCGCGAGCCGACGGCCATGCGGGCCAGCTGGTCGATGCGGGCCCGGGCGCCTTGCACGCTGGCGCGCGCCGCGATCAGCAGCGCCGCGGCACGCACCTGATCGTCGGCATGCGACAGCAGCCGCGCTTCGACCTCATCGAGCACGGCATTGCGCAGGCCGATCGGCAGGCGTTGCAGCGGGTTCGGATCGTCCGAGGGCAACTGGACGCGGCCAAAGCCGCAGACCTCGACCTCACCGGTGTCGGGCGGCGGTTGCGGGGTGTTCCGTGCGGTGGGCGGGGGCAGCGCCGGCACCGGCGGCGTGGCCGGTGCGGCAGGGTGCGCCGCGAACGGCAGCATCGCAGGCAGGGCGCCCAGCGGCAACGGCGTGCGCGCTGCGGTGGCCACGGCAGCGGCCGGGGGCGGCGCGGCGACATCCCCGTCGACCCATCGCCAGGCCGTCACGGCGCAGCCGACCAGCACGGCAATCACCAGCAGCCGGCGCCTGCGTGCGGGCGGCCGCGTCGGGGAGGGATCTGGCGGGTGCTGCATCGTGCGCCCCACCGCAGCGGTGGCGACGCCCGCATGGTGTCACCGCGACGCACGCAGCGCTGAACCCGCTGCGCCATTGCGGTCTTTGCGGGGCCTGCGCCCCGCGTGCGCCGATCAGCGCGTCGCGCGCCGGCGCACCGAATCCAGGTAGGCGTGCGGATCCGGCGGCAGGCCGCTGCGTTGCGAGGCCCAGATCATCTCGCCCAGCGACTCCATCACCTCGTGATGCGCTTCGTGCAGCGAGTTGCGCTTCGCGGCCAGCAACTCAACTGCCTGGCGGATGCCGCTGGGCTGGTCGATGCTGCATTGTTCGCTGATCGACAGATGCATCGACAGGTGCAGGAAGGGATTGCTGCGCCCTTCCTCCACTGAGTAGCTGGCGGCCAGGGCGGCGTCGACATCGGACAACTCGGCGTGGTACTCCGGGTGTTCGGCTATCCACTGCGCTGCCAGCGTTTCCATCGCGGACATTGGCTCGCCGGCGTGCTGCTTGGCAAAAGCCGCGCAGAAGAAGCGGCGAACGTCGTGCTGGGAGGGTTGGAACATGCACGAATTGTCGCGGAATCGTCACGGGCCTTTCATCGCCGCTTCTTACGCTCCAGCGCTTTGACCCGCCTGGAGACATGCCTTGATGAAACCCGCCCCGGACCTGCCCCTGTCCAACTGTGACGAAGAAGACTCGAACCGCTCGGCCAACCCCCGTTTCGACACGATCGTGGCCGCGCGGCTCAGCCGCCGCGGCCTGTTGCGCGGCAGCCTGGGCACGGCCCTGACGGCGGCCTTCGGCAGCGTGGCGCTCAGCGCCTGCGGCAGCGACGATGACCCGGTGCCGGCCCCGGCGCCCGCACCGGCCCCGGCCCCGGCACCGGCTCCCACCGAAACCCTGCTCGGCTTCACGGCCGTGGCCAAGAGCCTGGCCGATACTTTCACCGTGCCCGAGGGCTACACCGCGACGACGGTGTTCGCCACCGGCGACCCGCTGTTTGCCGGCGTGGCCGCGTACAAGAACGACGGCACCGACACCGGCTTCGACCGCCGCGCCGGTGATTGCCACGACGGCATGGACTACTTCGGCCTGTCGGCCACCGGCACGCCCGACGCCGCCAGCAACGATCGCGCGCTGCTGGGCATGAACCATGAGTACATCTCGCCGCTGTTCCTGCATGCGGCGGGCCCGTCGGCGATGCCGCGCCCGGCCGGCGAGACCGACATCGAGGTCGATTGCCATGGCGTGGCCATCGTCGAATTCGCCAAGACCGGCGGCAAGTTCGCGCTGGTGCAGAACTCGCCGTTCAACCGCCGCGTCACCGCGTTGACGGAGATCGAGATCGCCGGCCCGGCCCGCGGCCACGCGTTGCTGACGACGAAGTTCTCGCCCGATGCCGGCAAGACCCGCGGCACGGTGAACAACTGCGGCACCGGCAAGACGCCCTGGGGCACCCTGCTCACCGGCGAAGAGAACTGGACCGGCTACTTCTACCGCGCGGCCGGTGATGATGCCCTGCGCAGCGCCAAGGTCAACACGGCTTTTGCGCGTTATGGCCGCAGCGCCAGCGCAACCGCCGCGGCGGCCAGCCGCTATGGCTGGGAGACGGCCGGCAGCGCCGACAAGTACGCCCGCTGGAACACCAGCCAGACCGGCAGCTCGGCCGACGGCAGCGACGACTACCGCAACGAGCTCAATGGCCAGGGCTACATGACCGAGATCGACCCCTACAGCGCGACCTCGGCGATCAAGAAGCGCAGCGCACTCGGCCGCTTCGCGCACGAGAGCGCGTCCTTCGCCAAGCCGGTGGTCGGCCAGCCGGTCGTGGCCTACATGGGCGACGATGCGCAGGGCGAATACATCTACAAGTACGTGTCGACGGCGCTCTGGTCGGCGGCGGATGCCACGGCGACCAACCGCATCGCGGTGGGCGACAAGTACCTGGACAACGGCACGCTGTACGTCGCGAAGTTCAATGACGACGGCAGCGGCCAGTGGCTGGCGCTGAACATGGCCAACACGGCCGTGACGGGCTCCGCGGCCTACCCCTTCGCCGACATCGCCGACATCGTGGTGCACGCACGACTGGCCGCCGATGCCGCTGGCGCAACGAAGATGGACCGGCCCGAATGGTGCGGCGTGCACCCCGGCACCGGCGAGGTGTATTTCACGCTCACCAACAACAGCAACCGCCGGCTGGCCCCCACCGGCAGCCAGGCCAAGGTCGACGCGGCCAACCCGCGCGCCTACAGCGACGTGCGCGGCGCCGCCACCGTGCAGCAGGGCAACGTCAACGGCCACATCGTGCGCCTCAAGGATGCCGGCGGCAATGCCGCCGCCGCCAGCTTCACCTGGGACGTGTACCTGTTCGGCGCCGAATCCACCGCGTCGGCGGCCTTCGTCAACCTGTCGTCGCTGACGGGCGACCAGGACTTCTCCAGCCCCGACGGCCTGGTGTTCAGCCCCAGCACCGGCCTGTGCTGGATCCAGACCGACGACGGCGCCTTCACCGACGCCAGCAACTGCATGATGCTGGCCGCGCGGCCCGGCAGCGTGGGCGATGGCGGCACGATGACGCTGGACTACGGCGGCGGCGTGGCGGTGACCACCCGCCTCGGCAAGAAGGCCACGCCGAGCACGCTGAAGCGCTTCCTGGTCGGTCCGGTGGAGCAGGAGATCACCGGCATGTGCGAATCGCCCGACGGCAAGGTGATGTTCGTCAACGTGCAGCACCCCGGCGATGGCACGCCGGCCTCGGCGCTGGCCGATCCGGCGAAGTTCACCAGCCACTGGCCGGGCAACGCCGGTTATGGCGCGGGCGGCGCGCTGGCCCGGCCGCGTTCGGCCACGGTGATGATCACCAAGAACGACGGTGGCCGCATCGGCAGCTGATCGGCCGCAGTCAGCCCAGCGGCGTTTCACCGTCGCCGGGCGGCTCCGCGGGTTTCGGATGCCAGCCGTGGCGGTTGCGCTGCGCGCTGGCATCGGCGCGTTCCTGGGCCCACAGCTGTTCCAGCTGCTGGCGGCCGGCCTTGGCCAGCGCGATCAGCTTCTGCTCGTCGCCCAGGTGCGGCGCCATCTGCTCGACCAACTCGACGTTGTGCTGCCGGAAGCGCAGCGCCTGCGTGCGCGCGGTGTGCGGCTGCCAGCCCAGCGCTTCGAGCACGCTGCGGGCGCTCATCAGCGCTGAATCCAGCGTCTCGCGTTCGATCAGCGTCACGCCCAGCTGCTTCAGGCGGTAGTAGTGCGTGACGTTGCGCGCTCGCGCCACCAGCGTGAGCTGCGGGAAGTGTTCGCGCACCAGCTTGGCCACCTCGACGCTCTGGTCGACATCGTCGATGGCCAGCACAAACACGCGCGCATCGGCCGCGCCGGCCGTGCGCAGCAAGTCCAGCCGCGACGCATCGCCATAAAACACCTTCCAGCCGAAGCGGCGGATGCTCTCCACCTGCTCGGCATCGTGCTCGAGCACCGTGGCCTGCAAGCCATTGGCGTTCAACAGGCGGCCCACGGTCTGACCGTAGCGGCCGAAGCCGGCAATGATCACCGGCGCATGCTGCGGCACGTTCAGCTCTTCCAGCTTCGGCCCGTCACGGCGGGTGGCCAGGCGCGGCACCAGCCAGCGGTCGGCGGCCACCAGCAGCAGGGGCGTCAGCAGCATCGACAAGGCGACGGCCGCGACCAGGAACGAAGCCGGCGCGGCGTCGATCACCTTCGCTTGCTGCGCCGTCTGGAACACCACGAAGCCGAACTCGCCGCCCTGCGCCAGCAGGATGCCGAACACCGGCCGCTCGACCAGCGGCAGCGGCATCGTGCGCGCCATGAACCACAGCACCAGCGCCTTCACTGCCAGGAAGCCCAGCACCACCGCGGTGATGCGCAGCGGGTACTGCAGCACCACGGCAAAGTCGATGCTCATGCCCACGGCGATGAAGAACAGGCCCAGCAGCAGGCCCTTGAAGGGTTCGAGGTCGGTTTCCAGCTCGCGCCGGTATTCGCTTTCGGCCAGCAGCACACCGGCGAGGAAAGCGCCCAGCGCCATCGACAGGCCCACCGACTGCATCAGCGCCGCGGTGGCCACCACCAGCAGCAGCGCCGCCGCGGTGAAGATCTCCGGTGTGTCGCTGCGCGCGATCCAGCGCAGCGCCGGGCGCAGCAGCAGGCGGCCGCCGAAGATGATCAGCACGATCACGCCGATGGCCTTGCCGGCGCCAAGCCAGCCGCTGCCGTCGTCATCGGCGGCGCTGACGCCCACCGCAAGCAAGGGCACCAGCGCCAGGATCGGGATCGCCGCGATGTCCTGCAGCAGGGCCACCGACAGCACGCTCTGGCCCGAGCGGGTGCCCATCAGGTTGCGCTCGGCCACTGCGCCCAGGCCGATGGCGGTGGACGACATCGCCAGCCCCAGCCCGGCCACCAGCGCCAGCCGCCAGTCGACGCCCAGCGCCACGCCCAGGCCCAGCATCAGCAGCGTGCTGCCGAACAGCTGCACGCTGCCCCAGCCGAAGATCGGCCGGCGCAGCGACCACAGCCGACGCGGCTCCAGTTCCAGCCCGACCATGAACAGCATCAGCACCACGCCGAACTCGGCGAAGTGCAGCATCTCCTGCGGGTCGGTGACCAGCTTCAGCCCCCAGGGTCCGATGGCGATGCCGGCGGCCAGGTAGCCGATGATCGAGCCCAGGCCCAGCAGGCGGGCGATTGGCACCGCGAGCACCGCCGCCGCGAGATACACGAGCCCGATCGACAACCAGTTGCCGTGCTCCATCACGACTCCTGCGGCCGCGCATCGGCCGGCACTTCGCGCAGCTCACAGGCCTCCAGTTCGTCGAGCTCCGGCCAATCCGGGTAGCTGCTCAGTCGGTCGACGAAGACCTGGGCATGGGCGTCGATGGCCGCCTCGCTGGCACGGTGCGCGCCATGCAGCACAAAGGGCGGCAGGAAGCGCAGGCCGACCAGCGCCGCGGTCTGGTCATACGGCGGCAGGAAGGAATCGAAGAAGTAACGGTTGTAGCCGTCGCTGCGATAGGACTGCTCGGGCCCGCCGGTGGTCGTGGCCAGCCAGAGGTCGCGGCCGCGCAGCGCATTGCCGCCCGGACCATAGGCCCAGCCGAAGGCGAAGACCTCGTCCAGCCACAGCTTCATCAGCGGCGGCATGCCGTACCAGTGGATCGGGTGCAGCCAGACCAGCAGCTCGGTATCGGCCAGTGCAGCCTGTTCGGCGGCCACGTCGATCAGGTAGTCGGGGTAGCGGGCGTAGAGGTCGCGTACTTCCATCGATGCGCCGGCCGCTGCGGCCTGGGCCACGGCTTCGGCCATGCGGCGGCAGACGCGGGAATGTTCAAGTTGTGGATGGGCGACGAGCACCTGGATGCGGGCCATGCGGTTCGATCGGGCAAGTGAGGGGGATAGGGTGCCCGGGTGTATGTCCGGTGAGGAGGCCTCCCGGGGCTCTCGTAACATAGCAGGGATTCCAAGCACGCCCAGGAGGGGAGCATGCCGGTGATCGTCGTCGCCAACCCGAAAGGGGGCGTTGGCAAGAGCACGCTGGCCACCAATGTGGCCGGCTGGCTGGCACGCCAGGGCCAGGCGGTGATGCTGGGTGACGTGGACCGCCAGCAGTCGGCACGCCAGTGGCTCAGCTTAAGGCCGCCGCAGTTGCCGCGCATCAGCGGCTGGGAGATCGATGCCGAGCACATCGTGCGGCCCCCCAAGGGCACGTCCTTTGTCGTGCTGGACACCCCTGCCGGCCTGCACGGCAAACGCCTCGATGCGGTGCTGAAGATCGCCGACAAGCTGCTGATCCCGCTGCAGCCCAGCCTGTTCGACATCCAGGCCACGCATGCATTTCTGCAGGCCTTGCAAAGCCACAAACGCGCCGACACCATCGAGATGGGCCTGGTCGGCATGCGTGTGAAGGACCACACCCATGCCAACCAGCACCTGCACGAATTCGTCTCGACGCTGCCGCTGCCGCTGATCGGCGACCTGCGCGACACCCAGAACTACGTGCACCTGGCCGCCCGCGGCCTGACGCTGTGGGACGTGGCCCCGGGCCGCGTCGAACGGGATCTGGTGCAATGGCAAGCCATCCTCCACTGGCTGCAACGCTAGCCACCCCGACCATGAGCAAAGTCCGCATCCCCACCCTGGCCTCGCTGCAGCAGCGCGTCGGCGAGCACCTGGCGACCAGCGACTGGGTGCTGATCGACCAGGAACGCATCAACCTGTTCGCCCAGGCCACCGGCGATCACCAGTGGATCCATGTCGATGCCGAACGTGCCGCCCAGGGGCCTTTCGGCACGACCATCGCGCATGGTTTCCTCACGCTGTCGCTGCTGCCCGAACTGGCCGACAAGTCGATGCTCGTCGAGGACGTCAAGATGGGCGTCAACTACGGCCTGAACCGCGTGCGCTTCACCTCGCCGGTGCCGGTGAACAGCCGGCTGCGTGCACAGCTGAAGCTGAAGGCCTACGAGCCGATCGAAGGCGGCGCGCAGATCACGATGGAAGTCACCATCGAGCGCGAAGGTTCGGACAAGCCGGCCTGCGTCGCCGAAGCCGTGTCGCGCCGCTTCACCTGAACCCGGCAGCACGAAGAGGCGGTCATGAAGGTGCTGCTGATCGATGACGACTCTTTGATCCTGTCGGCGCTGCAGGCCGTGGTGCGCGGGCTGGGCGAGGATGTCACGGTGGTCGGCGTCGACGGGCCGGCTGATGCTCACAAGCTGCTGCAGCACGAGAGTGACTTCGACCTCGTGCTGCTGGACCTGGTGTTCGGCGAAGGCAAGGGCTTCGAGGTCCTGGGCACGATGCGGCGGCGCTTTCCCGGCCTGCCGGTGGTGGTGCTGTCCGACACCGAACGGGTGGCCGAGGTGGTGCGCACCATCGACATGGGCGCGATGGGCTACGTGCCCAAGCGCAGCCCGAAGTTCGACCTGCGCGGCGCGCTGAGCATGGTGATGGCCGGCGGCGTCTACATCCCGCCCGCCCTGCTGGGCCTGGTGCGAGTGGCGCGTGCCGAGGAGCCCGGCGACACCGTGCCCTCGGTGATGCGGCCGGGCGGCCCGGACGAGCCGGCGGCCAACGATGCCGAGGCCGCCGCGCCGGCGATCGACATCGACCCCTCGGCCGCCGTGGCGGCAGAGGCTGCCGCCCCGTACCTGCCGCCGCGCGCGGCGCCGAATTTCGACTCGCTGGGCCTCACGCCGCGCCAGCGCGAGGTGCTGGCGCTGCTGCTGCGCGGCCTGCCGAACAAGCTGATCGCGCGTGAGCTGAACCTGTCGGTCGACACCGTCAAGGACCACGTCGCCGCGGTGCTGCGCGCGCTGGGCGTGAGCTCGCGCACGCAGGCCGTGCTGGCGGTGAGCCAGATCACGCTGGTCGAGCAGGGCATGCCGGGCTGGCGGGCACCGGACCGCTGAAACGATGCGAGCCGACAGCGGGCCGACGGCACGCGCCGGTGTCGTGCCGCCAGGGTGCGCGCTTTGACGGCGGCCCTGCACCCGGTGCCGGTCATGCTGCCGCTGGCCTTCGAGCTCGAACGCGGCGGCGAGATCGACGCGCAGGCCAGCCTGCCCACCGTCTGGCCGGTGGCGGCGGCGCTGCGCTCGGCCGAGCTGCTGCGCCACTTCGAGGCCGACTGGGCCGCCTGGTACGGGCCGCTGCTGGCGCCGCACGCCGCGGCGATCGCTGCGCAGCTGGCCGAAGAGGCCGCGCTGGCTCAGCGCCTGGGCGGACTGCCGGGCACCGAACATCCGCTGGCCTGGGGCGGCCCGGTGCAGCAGCCCGAACGCAGCGGCCGGCTGTGCGCCGTGCAGCTGCCCCTGTGGTGGGCGTTTCCGGTGCTGCGCAAGCGCAGCCGGCGCTTGCGCATCAGCACGACGCCGGCCGACATCGCGGCACTGTGGCCGCAGGTGCAGCCCCTGCTGACGCCTGAATGGCGCGGCCAGGCCGGGCTCTCGCTGCGGCTGGAGCTGGAGACCCGCCTGTACTGGGGCGCAATGGCCGAGCGCACCGCGCAGCCCGGCGGTGTGCGCTGGCGACCTTGCCGCGTGCGGGCCGATGCGGTGACGGCCCTGCCGCCGGCATCGGCCGAGGCGGTGAGCGCCCTTGAACGGCGCTTGCGCGGTGGCGTGGGCCTGCTGGTGGTGGTGCCGGTGCTGCTGCTGGAGAGGCCACCGCCCGCGGCCGGTCCCTTGCATCGCGGTTTGGGTCAAGGCCTGCACCAGGGGCTGCGCCACCTGCGGCGGCGCCTCGGGGCAGCGCCGTTGGAGGAGCGCGAACCCGGCCTGGTCCAGCGCTGGTGGAACGATGAGGCCTGGTGGGCACGCGCCTGGCCGGCGGAGCGCCTGGGCGAGCCGGCGCTGCGCCGCGCGCTGAAGCAAGGTGCGCTGCTGCAGCCGGCCAGCCGCCTGGCGCTGCGCCATGCCGCCGGTGGCTTGCAGAAGGAGCATGTGCTGCTGCTGCACGGTGGGCAGGCCTCGGTGCGCAGCAACTTCGGCGATCTGCTGGTCGCCGACCCGGGGACCGATGCGCGGGTCGAGCACGGCCCGCTGTGGCCCGGCCTGCCGCTGCTCGATGCCGTGGCCACCTGGCGTTTCGAGCACGATGGCTGGCGTGCGATCGACGCGCGGGTGGCCGCGCTGGCCGCGGCGATCAAGCAGCAGATCCTGGGTCCGGCCGCGGCCGGGCGAGGTGGCGGCCGCACCGGCGGCCGCATCGTGCTGCTGGCCCATGGCCAGGGCGGGCTGGTGGCGCGCTTTGCGCTGGACGCCTGGCGTGAACGCTGGGCCGCCCTCGGCTGGCGGGTGGAGGCCATCACGCTGGGCACACCGCACCTGGGCAGCAGCGTGCCGCAGGACCGCGGCTGCCGCCTCATGCTCGGGGCCGCGGTCGACGCGGCGGCCTGCGCTGCCGGCAGCGTCAGCCGCGCATCGCTGGCCGAGCGCGTGCGGCAGGAGCGCTGGTGGGCGCAAACGCTGCCGCCCGGCCTGGCCGACGCGCAGCCCGACGGCGTGCGCCGCCTGGCCGGCGGCGACGCGGCGCGCCTGCCGCCGGGCCTGTGGCTGCTGGGCGGCGTGTGGGGTGCGCCGGACCTGGAGGGCGCGAGCCTGCGCCCGACCTGGCTGGTCGACGACCCCGCGGAGCGCCCCGCCACCGGGGATGGTTTTGTCGCACGCGACTCGGCGCTGGCCGGCCGCACCCCGATCACCGGCGCCGCCGGCCCGCAGCCGCCGCCTGACGATGGCGTGCTGGCCTTCGACGTCTCACCCGTCACGCATGCCAGCTACCTGGCGCAGCCCGCGGCGCGCCAGGTGGTGCAGCGCGGGCTGCTGCATCTGCTGGGCCGCGAAGGCTCCTGGGCCTAGGAAGAGCGCCTCGCGGGGGTCATCCCGCCGGCTGATACGCCAAGCGCACGTAGATAGGCGCAAAGGCCTCGGCCTGCGTCACTTCCAGCAGGTGCTCGCGCGCCAGTTCCAGCATCGCGATGAAGGTCACGACCATGACCGCCGGCCCGCGCTGGGCGTCGAACAGGTCCTGGAACTCGACGAAGCGCTGGCCCTGCAGCCGGCGCAGCACGATGCTCATGTGCTCGCGCACCGACAACTGCTCGCGGCTGATCTTGTGGTGCTGGTTGAGCTTGGCGCGCTTGAGGATGTCCAGCCAGGCCTCGCGCAGGTCCACCACCTCGACATCCGGGAAGCGTGGCTGCAGGCTCTGCTCGATCGTCACCTGCGCGCGCAGGAAGTCGCGGCCGATCACCGGCAGCCGGTCCAGTCGCGCGGCGGCGAGCTTGATTTGCTCGTATTCCAGCAGCCGGCGCACCAGCTCGGCGCGCGGGTCTTCGGGCTCCTCGCCTTCGGCCACCTTCTTCGGCGGCAGCAGCATGCGCGACTTGATCTCGATCAGCATCGCCGCCATCAGCAGGTATTCGCTGGCCAGCTCGAGGTTGTGGTTGCGGATCTGCTCAACGTAGGTCAGGTACTGGCGCGTCACGCTGGCCAGCGGGATGTCGAGGATGTTGAAGTTCTGCTTGCGGATCAGGTACAGCAACAGGTCCAGCGGGCCTTCGAAGGCTTCGAGAAAGACCTCCAGCGCATCCGGCGGGATGTACAGGTCCGTCGGCATGCGGAACAGCGGCTCGCCATACAGCCGGGCCACCGCCACGCCGTCCACCGGCAGCACGGCGGCGGCGGCGGGCGCAGGGGGCAACTCGCCGGGGACGTCCAGCGCGCTGGCAGCGGTTTGCGACACGGGCGGGGCGCGCGGCTTACTTGCTGCGCGCCGGCGTGGTGGTGGTCTGGTAGACGTAGGGCTGCTGCGGCACCTGCGCATCCTTGTAGTCGGCCTGGGCTTCGCGGTCGATCGTGCGGTCCCACAGCAGTGCGCGGCCGGCGCGCTGTTCGGCTTCGAGCGAGGGCTTCTTGGCCCTCAGTTCGTCGATGAAGGCGGTCACGTCGGATTTGTAGGGCTTCCAGAACAGCGGCATGGCAGGCGATCGACGGGGTGGACGCCGAGAGGCGGGAACCCGGCATTTTAGGACGCATGGCGTGGCCGGCGTGTTGGATGCACGCCGAAGCGGCGGCGGCCGGACGGCGGCAGGCATTTGGTCACTCCATCAACGAGGGTGTGACGCGCTACCATCAACCGCTCGCCCCACGACGCGGGCTCGCACGCATTTCAGGAGCAGGTCGTTGCGCGGTATGTTGGGTTCGCGACAAGGTATTTGGGCATGGCTGCCACAAGGGCTGTGGGCCGTGCTGTGGCTGCTGGCCGCCAACCTGGCGCAGGCGGCGGAGAGCGGCGCGCTGCTCACCATCGTCGAAGGTCCGGCCACGGTGATCGATGGCGCACGCAGCCTGACGGCGGTGCCCGGGCTGAAGCTCGGTGCCGCAACGCTGATCGACACCACGCCCGCCACCAACCTGCTGCGGGTGGAATTCGCCGATGGCAGCACGCTGGACATCGGCCCCGACAGCCATGTGATGCTGATGCCGCCCGGCCTGGCCGGCTCAGGCCCGAAGGCGCCGGCCTTCTACCTGCTGCAGGGCTGGGCCAAGCACAGCACGGCCGGGCGTGCCGACGGCGCGACCGGCGCCGGCCAGCTGGCGCCGCAGCTGGAGTTGCTGCAGGTGGCCGGCGTGATGGTCGGACGCGTGAGCGCTGACGAAGCGATGCTGTTCGTCGAAAGCGGCCGCGCGCAGCTGCTCGAGCGCAAGCTCAAGGGCTCGGCGACGCTGGGCCTGAAGGCCGGCGAGCTGTACAGCCGCAGCGGCAGCGACAAGGGCACGGTGGTGCCGCGGCCGACCGCGGCCTTCCTGCAAGGCCTGCCGCGCAGCTTCCGCGACACGCTGCCGCCGCTGGCCGCAAAGTTCAAGGGCAAGCCCGTCGAGCCGAAAGCGACGCCGGCGCCGGCGTATGCCGCGCTGAAGCCCTGGCTCAGCGCCGAGCCGGTGATCCGCCGTGAATTCCCCCGGCGCTTTGGCGCACTGGCCAAGGACCCTGCGTTCCGCGAGGCGCTGGTCAAGAACCTGTCCAGCCACCCCGAATGGGAACCGGTGCTGTTCCCGCCGAAGCCGGCCTCCAACGCGTTCCGCTGATGCCGCGGCCCGCTCCCTCCACCTGCCACCCACGACAACGACCATGAAACTGCTGCTCAAGTTCAACCTCATCTACATCCTGGTGATGGCCCTGGGCGTCGGCGTCAGCGGCTACATCAGCCGCGATCTGCTGCAGCAGCATGCGCAGGAAGAAGTGCTCAACAGCGCGCGGCAGATGATGGACAGCGCGCTGGCGGTGCGCGGCTACACCGCGGGCCAGATCACCAAGCTGCTGGAAACGCAGATGAAGTACGAGTTCCTGCCGCAGTCGGTACCCAGCTACTCGGCCACCGAGGTGCTGGGCACCTTGCAGACCAAGTACAAGGAATACAGCTACAAGGAAGCCACGCTGAACCCGACCAACCCGCGCGACCGCGCCACGGGCTGGGAGGTGGACATCGTGAATCAGTTCCGCAACAACGCGGACCTGACCGAATTCTCCGGCCAGCGCGACACGCCGGCCGGCCGCTCGCTCTACATCGCCAAGCCGGTGCGCATCACCAACCCGGCCTGCCTGCAATGCCACAGCAGCGTGGATGCGGCGCCCAAGACCATGGTCGACAAGTACGGCCCGGCCAATGGCTTCGGCTGGAATCTGAATGAAGTGGTGTCGGCGCAGATCATGTCGGTGCCGATGGACCTGCCGCTCAAGCGCGCCGAGCAGACCTTCAAGGTCTTCATCGGTTCGCTGATCGGCGTCTTCGTCGTCGTCGGCCTGGTGCTGAACCTGATGATCTGGTTCGTCGTCGTACGGCCGGTCACGCAACTGTCCTCGCTGGCCGACCGGGTCAGCCAGGGCGACCTCGAAGCGCCCGAATTCGCGAGAAAGAGCCGTGACGAAATCGGCGTTCTCGCCGATTCCTTCGCCCGCATGCGCGCCAGCGTCGTCCAGGCGATGAAGATGCTGGACAACTGAGCCGATACAAGTTCGGCTGCCGCGTCCAAACCTCGTCCCTTGCCGTAAGTCTGCGCCGTGAACCACCCCGAAAGACTGGGCAAGTACCAGATCACCGAAGTGCTCGGACAGGGCGCGATGGGTGTTGTCTACAAAGGCTACGACCCGGACATCAGGCGCGTGGTGGCGTTGAAGACGATCCGCCGGCAGTTCGACGACGGCAGCGAATCCGGCGCGACGATCGCCGCGCGCTTTCGCAACGAGGCGCAGGCCGCGGGCCGCTTGCTGCACCCGGGCATCGTCGGCGTCTACGATTTCGGCGAAGACCAGTCGGTCGCGTTCATCGCGATGGAATACGTCGAAGGCAATACGCTGGCGCACTACCTCACCAGCCAGGTGCGCTTCACCGACGACGACATCCTGAGCGTGGCCACGCAGTTGCTCGATGCACTGGAACATGCGCACGAGCGCGGCGTCTGGCATCGCGACGTCAAACCGGCCAACCTGATCATGACGCGCGCCGGCAAGCTGAAGGTGGCCGATTTCGGCATCGCGCGCGTCGACGCCGCGGGCCTGACCCAGGCCAACAGCGTGATCGGCACGCCGATGTACATGGCGCCCGAGCAGTTCGTCGGCTCGGCCATCGACGCGCGGGTGGACATCTATGCCGCTGGCGTGGTGCTCTACCAGTTGATCGCCGGCCGCGCGCCCTTTGTCGGCACGCCCGAGGCGCTGATGTACAAGGTGGTGCACGAAGTGGCGCCACCGCCTTCGCTGGTGGAGGGCGCCAACCGCACCGACCGCTTCGACGCGGTGGTCAGCACCGCGATGTCCAAGCACCCGGACCGGCGCTATG
>NZ_DATILJ010000012.1:0-29424 GCF_035476535.1 Aquabacterium sp. | reverse complement strand
GGCCAGCCGGTGGTCTACGAGGGCTGGACGACGATGTCCAAGTCCAAGAACAACGGTGTCGACCCGCAGGCGCTGATCGACCAGTACGGCGCCGACACCGCGCGGCTGTTCGTGATGTTCGCGTCGCCGCCCGAGCAGACGCTGGAGTGGAACGACGCCGGCGTGGAAGGTGCGCAGCGATTCCTGCGCCGCGTGTGGGGCTTCGGCGTCAAGCGGGCCGACGCCATCCGCGCGGCGGCCACTGCCGTGCCGGCCGATCTGCCGGCCGACGCCAAGGCCCTGCGCCGCGAGGTGCACAGCGTGCTGCGCCAGGTCAGCTACGACTACGAGCGCATGCAGTACAACACCGTGGTCTCCGGTGCGATGAAGCTGCTCAATGCGCTCGATGCCTTCAAGGGCGATGGCAGTGCCGCCGCGGATGCCGTGTTGCGTGAAGGCGCCTCGGTGCTGCTGCGGGCGCTGTACCCGGCCTGCCCGCACATCGCGCATGGGCTGTGGGACGCCTTGGGCTTCGCCGCGCAGCATGGCGTGCTGCTGGACGCACCCTGGCCGCAGGTCGACGAGGCCGCGCTGGTGCAGGATCAGATCGAGTTGGCGCTGCAAGTGAACGGCAAGCTGCGCGGCAGCATCACCGTCTCCGCGCAGGCCGACAAGCCGGCGATCGAAGCCACCGCACTGGCCTCGCCGGAATTCGCCAAGTTCGGTGAAGGCAAGCCAGCGAAGAAGGTCATCGTCGTGCCGGGCCGTCTCGTCAACGTCGTTGTCTGACGTGCTCACCCGCCGCACGCTGCTGCTGAGCCTGCCGCCGCTGGCGCTGGCCGGCTGCGGCTTCGAGTTGCGCCGCACGCCGCAGCTGCCGTTCTCGCGCCTGGCCCTGCAGGGTTTCACGCCGCGCTCACCGCTGCTGGAAGAGTTGCGCCGCACGCTGGCGCCCACTGTGCAGGTGGTAGAGGACGTGGCGCAGGCCGAAGCCGTGCTGCAAGCCGTGCTCGACCGGCGCGAAAAGAGCGTCAACGCCTCCACCGCCGCCGGCCAGGTGCGCGGCGTGCAGCTGCGCGTGCGTTTCGACTTCCGCCTGACCAGCCCGGCCGGCCGTGAACTGATCGGTGAAACCGCGCTGCAGCTGGCCCGCGACATGACCTACAGCGAAACCTTCGCGCTGGCCAAGGAACAGGAAGAGGCGCAGCTGTACCAGGCCATGCAGTCCGACATCGTGCTGCAGCTGATGCGCCGCATCGCGCAGCTGAAAAAGCCAGCGGGATAAACCATGCAAGTACGCAGTGACCAGCTCGACAGCCAGCTGCAGCGGGGCCTGAAGCCGGTCTACACGGTGCATGGTGACGAACCCTTGCTGGCCCAGGAAGCCGGCGACGCGATCCGCAGCGCGGCGCGTGCGGCCGGCTACAGCGAACGCAAGGTCTTTACCGTCAGCGGTGCGCATTTCGACTGGTCTGGCCTGCTCGGGGCTTCACAAGCCATGAGCCTCTTCGCAGAGCGCCAGTTGATCGAGATCCGCATCCCGAACGGCAAACCCGGCAAGGACGGCTCCGAGGCCTTGCAGCGGTATTGCGCCGCGTTGTCCGACGACCTGGTGACCCTCGTGCACCTGCCGCGGCTTGATCGCCAGCAGCAGCAGAGTGCCTGGTTCACTGCGCTCGACGCCGCCGGCGTGATGCTGCGCGTGGACCCGGTAGAGCGGCGCGCGCTGCCGCAGTGGATTGCGCAACGCCTGGCGCGGCAAGGCCAATCGGTGGCCGAAGGCGATGCCGGCCAGCACGCGCTGGCCTTCTTCTCCGACCGCGTCGAAGGCAATCTGCTGGCCGCGCACCAGGAGTTGCAGAAGCTCGCGCTGCTGTACCCGGCCGGCGTGCTGAGCTTCGAGCAGATCGAAGCGGCTGTGCTGAACGTCGCGCGCTACGACGTGTTCAAGCTCGGCGAAGCAGTGCTCGCCGGCCAGGTGCCGCGCGTGCTGCGCATGCTCGACGGCCTGCGCGCCGAAGGTGAAGCTGCCGTGCTGGTGCACTGGACGCTGGCCAGCGACATCCTGGCGCTGAAGTCCGCCAAGGACGCAGTGATCGCCGGCAAGCCGCTGGCGATGGCGCTGCGCGAAGCGCGGGTGTGGGGCGCAAAGGAGCGCTTGTTCGAGCGCGCCGTGCCCTTGCTGGCCGAGCACCAGGTGGCGCACCTGGTCGAAGCGGCCAGCGTCTGCGATGGCGTCATCAAGGGCCTGAAGCACCCCGGCTGGCCGCTGGAGCCCTGGGATGCCCTGCGCCGCCTGGCGCTGCTGCTGACGCAGAACCTGGCGACGCCGCCCGCACCGCGCGGCAAGGCGCCGGTGCTGATGCGGCTGGCGCTGGAAGCGCAGTGATGTGCGACCACCCATACCGCCAACCGGACGGCCACCCAGCAGGCACGCCGCGCCCCGTCGCGATCAGTACCCGCGCTCGCTGCTGACCAGGTTCGCCAAAGGCCGGCCGGCCGCCAGCGCCTCGATGTTGGCCGCGGCAATGCCCGCAGCACTGCGCAGGTCCGTCTGCGCCGCGGCATGCGGCAGCAGCGTGACGCCAGGATGCGACCAGTAGCGGTGCTCGGGCGGCAGCGGTTCGGTCTGGAAGACGTCCAGCACGGCATGGCCGACGCGGCCGCTGTCCAGCGCGGCGAGCAGGTCGGCATCGACAACATGCGCGCCGCGCGCCAGGTTGACGATGGCGGCGCCTTGGGGCAGGCGCGAAAAGAAAGTGGCGCCCAGCAGGCTGCGCGTTTCAGGCGTTAGCGGCAGCAGGTTGACGACGACCTGCACCGCGGGCAAGGCGGCCTGCAGCGCCGGCATGCCGCTGTGCACTACCAGCCCCGGCTCGCCGGCGCCCTCCTCTCGACGCCAGGCCGCGACGCAGTAGCCCTGCTGCTGCAGGCGCTGCGCGGCGGCGCGCCCCATCTGGCCCAGGCCCAACACCAGCACGTTGACCTCGTCGGCGCGGCGCTGCGGCAGCACCTGCCACAGCCTGCGCTGCTGCTGCTGCGCATACTGGAAAAACCCGCGGTGCAGCGACAGCACGGCCCAGAGCGCGGTCTCGGCCATCGCGCTGTTCATCGCCGGGTCGACCATGCGGGCAATCGGCACACCGGACGGCAGCGTGTGATCGCCCATCAGCCGGTCGACGCCGGCCCACAAGGACTGGATCAGGCGCAGCCCGGGCAGGCCCTGCAGGCTGCCGGGCGGGGGATTCGCGACGACCGCCGCGGCAATGGGCGTGGCGGGCTCGCGCGCCAGCAGCAGGCGATGCTGCGGCATCGCCGCGCTCAGCGCAGCGGCCCAGGCGTCGCGTTCCGCATCCTCCCAAGTTCCGACCAACAGGATGTTCATGCCCGCACCCGGGCCAGCAGCCCCTGCAGCGCACAGCGCACCGTGGCCTGGCGAACGGCGGCGCGGTCGCCGCTGAACTGGTGGCGCTCGGCCTGCACACCGGCCGGCCCGGCCCAGGCCAGCCACACCAGGCCGACCGGCTTGGTGGCCGTGCCGCCGGCGGGTCCGGCGACGCCGGTGACGGCCACCGCGAACTGCGCCTTCGCATGGGCCAGCGCGCCGGCCGCCATCGCGCGCGCCACCTCTTCACTGACGGCGCCATGCTCTGCAATCACCGCCGCAGGTACACCCAGCGCCTCCGTCTTCGCGGCATTGCTGTAGGTGACGAAGCCGCGCTCGAACCAGTCGCTGGAGCCGGCCAGTTCGGTGCAGGCGGCAGCGATCAGGCCGCCGGTGCAGCTCTCGGCCGTGCACAACTGCTGGCCGCGCGCGCGCAGCGCATCGGCGAGCTGCCGCACAGACTGATCCACCGCGTCATCGTGATTCACATCGCCCTCCACAGCGTTCCGCCCAGCGCCAGGACCAGCAGCGTGCACAGCGCCGCCACCAGGTCGTCGAACAGGATGCCCCAGCCCTGGCGCCAGCCGATGGCCTCGCCCGGCCGCAGCTTGTACAGCCGGTCCGCCCAGCCCACCGGGCCGGGTTTGGCGGCATCGAAGAAGCGGAACAGGCCGAAGGCCGTGGCCTGCAGCAGCAGGCCGGCCGGCATCAGCAGCCACAGCACGAGCCAGAACGCGATCACCTCGTCCCAGACGATGGCGCCGGGATCGGCCACCGCCAGCTCACGCGCCGTGCGGGTGCAGGCCCACCAGCCCAGCGCCAGCGACAACAGCAGCAGCAGGCCCCAGGCCCGATCGTCCAGCCAACGGTCGAGCACGACAAAGGCCGCCCAGGCCCACAGCGTGCCCACGGTGCCGGGTGCCCGCGGCGACAGCCCGCTGCCGGCGCCCAGCGCGACCCAGCGCGCCGGGTGGCCCAGCATGAAGCGCCAGCTGACGCGGCGGGGCGCCATGGTGCTCATCCGCTGAAGTGGTCGAAGCCACGCGGCAGGGCCGCCAGGAACTCACCGCGGCCATCGCGCAAGCGCAGGCCGGCCTCGGCCTCGATGCGGCCGATGCAGCTCACGGCGACACCGGCTTGCGCCGCCGCGGCCAGCACGGCGGCCTGCGCATGGGCGGGGGCAGTGAACAGCAGTTCGTAGTCGTCACCGCCGGCCAAGGTGCACTCGCGCCGCAGCGCCAGCGGCTGGCGGGCCAGCACGTCGCTGACCGGCACGGCATCGACCTCGATGCAGGCGCCGACGCCGGACCGCTGCAGCACATGCCGCAGGTCGCCGACCAGCCCGTCGCTCAGGTCGATCGCGCTGGTCGCCAGGCCCCGCAGCGCCAGGCCGAGCGCCACCCGTGGCTGCGGGCACTCCATCGCCTGACGCACCGATTCAAAGTTATCGCCCGGCAAGGCCACCTGGCCGCGGAACACTTCCAGCGCCAGCCGGGCATCGCCGATGCCGCCGCCGGCCGGGTGGCTGACCCACAGCGCGTCGCCGGCGCGCGCACCGTCGCGCCGCAGGGCCCGGCCGGGCGGGACTTCGCCGAACACGGTGATGCACAGGTTCAGCGGCCCGGCGGTGGTGTCGCCGCCGACCAGCTCGATGTCGTGCCGGTCGGCCAGCGCAAACAGGCCCTCGGCCAGGCCGGCCAGCCAGGCCTCGTCGACGCGCGGCATCGCCAGCGCCAGTGTGAAGGCCAGCGGCTGTGCACCGCAGGCGGCCAGATCGCTCAGGTTCACCGCCAGCGCCTTGTGGCCCAGGCGCTGTGGTGCGACCGTCGACAGGAAGTGCCGGCCCTCAACCAGCATGTCGCTGGACACGGCCAGCTGCATGCCAGGGGTCGGCGCGAGCAGCGCGCAATCGTCGCCGATGCCCAGCACGGCGCGCCGCACCGGCCGCGTGAAGTACTGCTTGATCAGATCGAACTCGCCCAGCGCCATGCGCGGGATTGTCGCGCAGCGTTCGGCAGCTGTTCTTCAGCCCGGCGGCACCAGCCCGACGAGCTGCTGCCGCAGCGCGGCCGCCGTCACCGGCTTGCGCAATACCGCGGCCACATCGCCGAGGCTGTCGGTCGCGGCTGGCTCGCTGCCGCTGCACAGCACCAGCCGCACCGCGTCGCCCGCGGCACGCGCTTCGTCGGCCACGCGGCGCAGCAGATCCAGGCCGTCGCCATCGGGCAGGTGGCGGTCGCTGATCAGCAGCGCCACGCCGCCGGCCTGCCAGCGCTGCAGGGCCGCGGCCACCGTGCCGGCCTCGAGCACCTGCTGGCCATCGATGCGCAGCATGTTGGCCATCAGCACGCGGCTGACTTCGTCATCGTCGACCAGCAGCACGGCGCCCGGCCCCGGCGCGGCCGCCACGCGGGCCGGCGGGGCGTCGGCCTCGGCCTCGGCCGGCATCGGGAGCACCACGCTGACCTCGGTGCCCTGCCCCGGCACGCTGTGCAGCGTGATGCGGCCGCCCATCGCGTCGACCAGGCGCTTGCAGATCGCCAGGCCCAGGCCGGTGCTGCCTTCGGCCGGCGCGTAAGTGGGATGGTGCAGGGTTTCGAAGGGCTCGAATAACGCATGCTGCCGCTCCGCGGGAATGCCGATACCGGTGTCCTGCACGCGCAGCAGCAGGCTGTCGCCGTCCGGCGCCTGGCCTGGCTCCAGCTGCCGCTGCGCCACCACCGTCACGCTGCCTTGCTGGGTGTACTTGACGGCATTGCTGACCAGGTTGACCAGCAGCTGCCGCATGCGCAGGCTGTCGATCATCAGGTAACGCGGTATCTGATCGTCCCAGTGCAGGTGCATCTGCAGGCCACGCGCGTCGGCGGCCAGGCGGTGGTTTTCCACCAGCTGCCGCAACAGCGCTTGCAGATCCACCGGCGCCGGCTGCAGCACCAGGCGGCGCGCTTCCAGCCGAGCCAGGTCCAGCACATCGTCGATCAGTTGCACCAGCGACGACGACGAATCGCTGGCCACGCGCCAGAACCGTCGTTGCGCGGCGTCGAGCCGGCTGTCGCCCAGGCCCTGCAGCGCCAGCGTGACGGCCTGCAGCGGCGCGCGCAGCTCATGGCTGGCGCTGGCCACGAACAGGTTCTGGGCCTGCATGGCACCGAGCAGTTGCGATTGCAGCGCACGCTCGGTCGACACATCGACGACGTAACCGGTCCAGGCCATGCGGCCATCGGGCAGCGCGCGCGGGATGGCTTCGCAGTGCAACCAGCGTTCACCGCCTCGCGGGTCGCTGTAGCGCAGGGTTTCCTTGAAGGGCTGGCCTGTCGCCAGGCTCGCAGAACGTGCCGCGAGCAGCTTGCGCGCCTCATCTGGCAGCATGCGCCTGGCCACGGCGTCGACCAGGCTGCTGCCGCGCTGCAGCCCGGGACCGAGGAAGCTTTCGACCGGCGCGCTGATGAAGCGTTCCTCCAGCCGGCCGTCGGGCGCATTGATGTACTGGAACACCAGGCCAGGCAGGCCATCGGTGACGTCGCGCAGCCGTTCTTCGGCGGCCGTGCGCTCCTGCACTTCGCGGGCCAGCCGGCGCATCCACCAGACGCTGGCGCTCACCAGCAGCAGCAGCGCGCCGCCCGCGGTGGCCAGCAGCGGCAGGTAGCGCCGCCACGGGAAGGCCGGCGCGAAATCGATCGCCACCCAGCGACGGAACAGCCGGTCGCGCTCGTCCAGCGGGATGTCGGCCAGCGCGCGGTCGATCAAGGGCATCAGCGCCGCTGCTTCGCGCGAGGTGGCGAAGCGGAACTGCGCCGGCAGCTGTTCCACCGGCCCGACGCCGCGCAAGCGGCCGCCGCTGTCGCCGTTGATGCGCATGTTGGCGAACAGCTTCACTTCCACCGCCGCATCCGCCTCGCCGCGGGCCACGCGGTCCATCGCGTCGTCACCGTTCAGCGCATCGATCACCTGGATCTCGCGGTAGCGCTCGGCCAGCAGGTCACGCAGCGGGTGCTGAGGCGCCAGCGCCAGGCGCTTGCCGCGCAGGCTGTCCAGCCCCCAGTACAGCGGCGCGTCGCTGCGCGCGACGATCATGTACGGCATCTCCAGGTAGGGCTGCGAGAAGACGAACTCGAGCGCGCGCGCTTCGGTGCGGGTCAGGAAGGGCACGATGTGGATCGTCCCTCCGCGCAGCGCATCCAGCATCGCACCGACGTTGTCGAAGGGCACCACGTCGATCGCCACGCCGAGCCGGGCCGCCACCTGCGCGGCATAGTCCGCGGCAATGCCGGCATGGCCCCCGCTGGGCAGGGCTTCGTTGAGCAAGGTCAGGCCGCGCACGGCACCCAACCGCAACACGCTGCGGCCGGCCAGTTGCCGCTGCTCGCCGCGCGCCAGTTTCAGCACCTGCGGCAGCTCCTGCCGCTGCGAGCCCAGGGCCTGCAGTGCGGCATCCAGTTGCGGCATCGGCCCCGAGCGTAGCGCGGCGATGCCCTTGCTCAGGGCCCGGGCCAGCAAGGGCCAGTCGCTGCGCACGCCGAAGTGCATCTGGCCAGTGGCATAGACCAGCGATTTCTTGACCTCCAGGCCGGTCACCGCATCACGCTGGATGCGGTCCATCGCCATCAGCAGGCTGCCGAAGTAGTAATCCTCCTCGCCGATGGCCACTGCGCGCAGCGCATGCGCCGTGTCCGGCTGATCAGCGATCAGCACCTCGGGGTAGAGGCGTCGCGCGTAGTACTGCGTGACGTAGCCTTTTTCGATGGCCACGCGGTGGCCGTTCAGCGAGGGCTCGTTGGTGAAGCGCGGGTCGGCCGCGCGCCCAATGATCGCGCCGGGGTTGGGCGCGGTGCCCAGCGTGAAGCTCATGTAGGCCTCGCGCGAGGGTTCGTAGCCGACGCTGGCCATCACGTCCACCTCGCGGTCGCGCAGCGCCGCCAGCGCCTGCGGAAAGCTCGACAGCACCACCGGCTTGAGCTTCAGGCCCAGGGCCTGCGCGATGTGCGTGAGGATTTCGATCTGGATGCCGCTGATCTCGCCATCGGCGCTGATCACTTCGTACGGCCGGTTGTCCGGCAGGTTCAGCCCGACCCGCAGCTCGGGCAACTGGGCGATGAAGTCGCGCTCGGCCGCATCGAGCAAATCGCGCCCGGGCAGCACCACGGTCTTGCCGGGCGGCACGCGGAAGCGATAGCTCGGCTCGACCGCGTCGGCAGCCCAGGCCGGCCCGCCGAAGCCCAGCAAGCCCTGCAGCAACAGCAGCGCCCAGAGGCCGGCCCAGCAGCCCGCGCATCGGCGCAACGCGGCCGCTGGCCTGCTCAAGCGGAGTTCTCGCGCAGCAGGTTGGTCAGCTCAACGGCCGAGCGCACGTTCATCTTGTCGAACAGGCGCGCGCGGTGGACCTCAACTGTGCGCACGCTGATGCCCAGTTCGTCGGCGATCAGCTTGTTCGGCAGGCCAGCGATCACGCGTTGCATCACGTCGCGCTCGCGGTCGGTGAGTTCGGCCACCGAGCGCGCCACCTGCAGCCGCCGTTTGCGCTGGCGAATGGCGTCGCCGCTGCGCTCCAGCGCCAGTTCGACGCGATCGACCAGCGAGTTGTCGGAGAACGGCTTTTCGACGAAGTCGAAAGCGCCGCGCTTGACCGCGGCCACGGCCGTTGGCACATCGCCATGGCCGGTGAGAAAGATCACCGGCAGCCGCTCGATCAGGCCACGCTCGATCAGCCGCTCGAACAGCACCAGCCCGCTGGTGCCGGGCATGCGCACGTCGAGCAGCAGGCAGGACGGCGAATCGGGCCAGCCGCCGATCACATCGCGTGTTTGCAGCCAGGTGTCGAAGGCATCGGCATGCGCAAAACCTTCGGACAGCAGGCGCCGCGAGCGCAACAGCCAAGCCAGCGCGTCCCGCACCACCGGCTCGTCATCGACCAGATAGACCACCGGAATGCCGAGCGGAGCGGCATCGAAGGACGAAGAGCCCGGCTGCGTCACCATGATGCCAGCGATGGTACACGCCGGGCCTGGCGCCCGGACGTAGGACTCAGGCGATCGCACTGGCCCGCGTGACGGCCAGCGGCAGCGTGAAACGGAACACGGTGCCGGTCCAGCCGTCCGCATGCCGCGGCAGGTTCTCGTAGTCGATCGCGCCGCCATGCTGTTCCACCACCGTGCGGCACAGCGACAGGCCCAGGCCCATGCCCTCGTCGCGCGTCGTGAAGAAGGGCGTGAAGAGTTTCTGGCCGACCTCGGCGGCGATGCCCGGACCGGCATCGACGATCGAGAACGCGGCCCAGCGCTGCTGCACCAGCTGCACCCGCAGGATCAGCACGCGGCGCTCCAGCGGCGTGTCGCGCTCCATCGCCTGCAGGCCGTTGCGGGCCAGGTTCAGCAGCACCTGCTCGAGCATGGTGCGGTCGATTTTCACCCGCGGCACCGGCTGGGCGATGTCCAGTTCGATGCGCGCGCCGCTCTTGCGGGCCTGCAGCCGGATCAGCGGCAGCACCGAATCGATCAGCGCGTCGGCGGCAATGACCTCATGCGCCTGGTGGCGACGGCGCACGAAGTCGTGCACGCTCTTGATCACGCGGCCGGCCCGTTCGGCCTGTTCAGCGATGCGCTGCAGCGCTTGCTGCACCATCGGCAAGGTGTCTTCGGCCGGTTCCTCGATCAGGTTCAGCGAGCCGGTCGCGTAGCTGGCAATCGCCGCCAGCGGCTGGTTCAGCTCATGGCTCAGCAGCGACGCCATCTCACCGACGCTGGCCAGCCGCGCCGTGGCCTGCAGGCGCTCCTGCTGCTGGCGCGACAGGTCTTCGACCTTGCGCTGCGCCGACAAGTCCAGCACCGCCCCCATCCAGCCGGTGTGGGCGCCCACGCGGTCGACCAGCGGCGCTTCGTAGACCATCACCGGAAAGCGTTCGCCGTTCTTGCGCATGAACACGGTCTCGTAGCCTTCGCGGGACGGTTCGCCCGCACCGGGGGCCAGGCGCTCGGCCTGCCGGTGCTGGTAGGCCTCGATCTGTTCGGGCGGCCAGTACAGCGGCACGCTGGACTCCTGCAGTTCCTGCGCGCTGAAGCCCACCATGTGGCAGAAAGCCGGATTGACGTAGACGATGTGGCCGTCGCGGTCACGAGCGCGCAAGCCCGTGAGCAGCGAGTCTTCCATCGCACGGCGGAAGGCCAGCGCCTCGGCCAGCGCGTCTTCGGCGCGCGCGCGGCGGCGGCCATCGCGCACCAGCAGCAGCACCACCGCGAACAGCCCGAGCGACAGGCCCAGCACCAGCGCGGTGGCGAGGTTCGGGATCAGGCTGGGCCGGCGCTGCGCGGCATCCACCCGCAACTGCAGGCTGGTGCCGGCCAGGTCGACCACCCGTTCGGCCACGTAGACGCCGGCCCCGCGCACGGCCCCGGCGCGCGCCAGGCGGGTGCCGTCGGCTTCGACGAAGGACAGTTCATGGCTGCGTGCCCAGTCGGCATGGCGCAGCTCTTCCAGCAGCGACGACAGCACGATGCTGGCCACGCCGTAACCCACATGCTGGCCGGCGTCCTGCAACGGCACGCAGACATCGACCATCTCGACACCCAGACCACCGGGCTGCGGCACGAACTGGCTGCGCGAGAACACCGGGGTCATCGAACGCCGGGCCGCGCTGCAGGCCACTTCGGTCTCCAGCTCCATCTCGGCGCGCGGCCAGCGGGCGAACAGCGGATCACGAAACGGCGAATCCACTGCGGCAATCGTGCGCAGCTGCGCATCGCGACGTTCGATGCGGGCCATCTCGCGGTGGCTGCGCATCAGCGTGCCGGCTTCCAGGCGCCACTCCAGCGATTCGCCGGCGCGCTGCTGCAGCGCCTGCAGACCCTGCAGCAAGGTCTGCGCGCGCTGGCGGATCTCGCCGGCGGCCTGGGTGGCCGCTTCGTCGGCGCGCTCCTGCGCACGGCTGGACTCATAGCTGACGGTCAGTGCCACCAGCAGCGTCTGCGCCACCAGCAGCAAGGCCACCAGCGCGGCCCACAGCAGCGCACGCGGCAGCCGGCGACCCGGCCGATCGGTGTTCAGGCGTGGCAAGTCGGCCCTCATCGTGCGGGCCAGTATTCCGCCGGCCCAGGGTGAAACAGCTACGCAGTTTCGCGCATGGGCGCGGCACCGCCGTCGATTCACACTGCGGGTGCCGCGCCCGGCCCTGCATCGCATGCCAAGGCAGCATGGTGTCATGCCGATGCAGCGTTGCCGCACCGGCGCATCCCGCTTTGCTGCGGCGGCCCCGGCTCCTAGAATCCCGACCCCGCCCGAGGAGTGCCAGACCATGGACAGCTACGAAGAAAAACGAACCGAACTGCGGCGCGCCGCCCTCGAGTACCACGAGTTCCCGACGCCGGGCAAGGTGGCCATCGCGGCGACCAAGCAGGTGCTGAACCAGCGGGATCTGGCACTGGCTTATTCACCCGGCGTGGCCGCGGCCTGCGAAGAGATCGTCGCCGATCCGGCGAATGCCTTCCGCTACACCTCGCGCGGCAACCTGGTGGCCGTCATCACCAACGGCACCGCCGTGCTGGGCCTGGGCGACATCGGTCCGCTGGCCTCCAAGCCGGTGATGGAAGGCAAGGCGGTGCTGTTCAAGAAGTTCGCCGGCATCGACGTCTTCGACCTGGAACTCAATGAGCGCGACGTCGACAAGCTGGTCGACATCATTGCCGCGCTGGAACCCACCTTCGGGGGCGTCAACCTCGAGGACATCAAGGCGCCGGACTGCTTCTACGTCGAGCGCAAGCTGCGCGAGCGCATGAACATTCCGGTCTTCCATGATGATCAGCATGGCACGGCCATCGTCGTCGGCGCGGCCTTGTTGAACGGGCTGAAGGTCGTCGGCAAGCGCATCGACGAGGTCAAGCTCGTCACCTCCGGCGCCGGCGCCGCGGCGCTGGCCTGCCTGAACCTGCTGCTCAAGATGGGGCTGCCGAAAAAGAACATCTTCGTCACCGACCTGGCCGGCGTGGTCTGGAAGGGCCGCACCGAACTGATGGACCCGGACAAGATCGAGTTCGCGCAAGAAACCTCGGCACGCACCCTGGCTGAAGTGATGGTGGGGGCCGACGTGTTCCTCGGCCTGTCGGCCGGCGGCGTGCTGAAGGCCGCAGCGGTCAAGAGCATGGCCGCGCGGCCGCTGATCTTCGCGCTGGCCAACCCGACGCCGGAAATCATGCCCGAGGAAGTCAAGGCGGTGCGCGACGACGCCATCATGGCCACTGGCCGCACCGATTACCCGAACCAGGTCAACAACGTCCTGTGTTTCCCGTACATCTTCCGCGGCGCGCTCGATTCGGGCGCCACGACGATCACCGATGCGATGGAAATCGCTGCAGTGCGCGCGATCGCCGAGTTGGCCCAGGCCGAACAGAGTGATGTGGTGGCCGCGGCCTATGCCGACGCGACGCTGAGCTTCGGCCCGGAGTACTTGATTCCCAAGCCCTTCGATCCCCGGCTGATGACGATGATCGCGCCGGCCGTGGCGCGGGCAGCGGTCGAGTCGGGCGTGGCGGCACGGCCGGTGACCGACTACGAGGCCTATGTCGAGAAGCTGCAAAGCTTCGTCTATGCCTCGGGCCAGACGATGAAGCCGATCTTCAGCGTCGCCAAGCGCGCCGAGCGCAAGAACGTGGCCTTTGCCGAAGGCGAAGACCGGCGCGTGCTGCGTGCCGTGCAGGTGGTGGTCGACGAAGGCCTGGCCCGACCCTGGCTGGTGGGCCGCGCGAGCATCATCGAGCGGCGCATCGCGAAATACGGTTTGCGCCTGCAAAAGGGTCGCGACTACGAAGTCGTCAACATCGACGACGACCCGCGCTACCGCGACTACTGGCAAACCTATCACCGGCTCACCGAGCGCAGGGGGGTCACCGAGCAGTTCGCGAAGATCGAGATGCGGCGCCGCCTGACCCTGATCACCAGCATGCTGCTGCACAAGGGCGAGGTCGACGGCATGATCTGCGGCACCTGGGGCAGCACACAGCAGCACCTGGCGCACATCGACCAGATCATCGGCCGGCGCGCGGGGGTGCAGACTTACGCCTGCATGAACGGGCTGATCCTGCCCGGGCGGCAGGTCTTCCTCGTCGACACGCACATCAACTACGACCCGACCGCGGCGCAAGTGTGCGAGATCACCGTGATGGCGGCCGAAGAAATGTTGCGCATCGGCGTGCAGCCCAAGGCCGCGCTGCTGTCACATTCCAATTTCGGCTCCAGCGACAAGCCCTCGGCGATCAAGATGCGCGAGGCGCTGGCGCTGATCCGCGAGGCCGCTCCCTGGCTGGAGGTCGATGGCGAAATGCATGGTGATGCCGCGCTGGACGCCGGCTACCGCGGCGAGCTGATGCCGCGTTCGACACTGACCGGCGAAGCCAACCTGCTGGTGCTGCCGAATATCGACGCCGCGAACATCGCCTACAACCTGCTGAAGACCGCCGCCGGCGGCGGCATCGCCATCGGCCCGGTGCTGCTGGGCGCGGCCAAACCCGCGCACATCCTGACGCCTTCAGCAACCGTTCGGCGCATTGTCAACATGACGGCGCTGACGGTTGCAGACGCCAACGCGGCACGCTGAGCCATTGGGAAAAGTTGCAAATTGCATCGAATTGCTCACTTCACCAACTCGGTGCGTTTTGCCGATGAAGCCGAAGCGGATTTTTTCATCGTCCTCGCGAACGCCCTCTTGACAACTCGACTTTTGTTGATTTTTAAGGGATTACTTCGGTGGTGAGCACCCACTCAATCCCGTGCCGCGTTGCCCAAATTTGAGGCAGCCGGCTTGAGTTTCGCGGGCCATTCCGGTACCATGACTCATTCAGAGTTCAGGGTAATCCCGTGGATTGGACCGCACGGTCATCGTTGCTGGGGTCGCTAAGAAGGTTAGGGCTCGCTTCGATCATCGCAGTGTCGGCGTTAGCCGGCCCAGCGGTTCAAGCCAAAAAGTCGGTTGACGACACAGCCACGGTGGCTGTGTCGGCCTTGCCGCCCGAGGCCCAGCAAACGCACCGATTGATCCGCACCGGCGGCCCTTTCCCCTACGGCAAGGACGGCACGGTTTTCGGCAATCGGGAGCGCCTGCTGCCCCGACGCGCGCGCGGCCACTACCGTGAGTACACGGTGCCCACGCCCGGTTCACACAACCGTGGCGCCAGGCGCATCGTGTGCGGCGGCAGTCAACCGAGCCACCCTGAGGCCTGTTATTACAGCGACGACCACTATGCAAGTTTCAAGTTCATTGCCCAGTGATCGTCGCATCGAAGGACAACAGCTTTTTGACATCCGGAGGAACGCGACCATGCTGCTGCAGACCGTCCGTCCCAATATCGTCCAGGCGATCCGCGCCTACCGCGTCGAAGACCTGATGCAAGCCGCCGAAGGTGCCGGCCAGCATTTCCTGTATGCCAACCTGATCGATGCGCAATCGAAGCAGGACGTGCTGGAGAAAATTGCCGAGTCCTTCTTGTTTCCATCGCATTTCGGCAAGAACCTCGATGCGCTGTTCGACTGCATGACCGATCTGGTGCATCGCGCCGGTTCGCAGCCGGGCTTTGTCGTGGTGCTGGAGCAGTTGCCCGACAACGCCAAGTTCGACCGCGAAGCGCGCGAGCAATTGCTCGACGTGTTCCGCGACGCCGCCGATTTCTGGGCCGAGCGGCGTGTGCCCTTCCGCTGCTTCTATTCCTTCGCGGTGGCGCGCAGCGCCGAAACCAGTGCCTGGGAACGGGTTGAAGTGGCACCGGCGCAAGAAAAGCCGGCGCCGAAGGCGGTGTCCAAGAACGGCACCAATCCGAATTTCGGCATGAACATGCCGATGATGAGCAGCGCCTTCGATACCGCGATGTGGCTCAGCGCGGCCTGAACAAGGCCTCGCGCTTGATGGATCAGCGGCCCGCGGGCCGCTTTTTCATGCCTTGGCCAGGCTTCGCGCCAAAGCCAGGTATTCGGCCACCGGCACCTCTTCGGCCCGGCGCTGAACGTCGAACGCACCGCTGAAGCCCCGTTGCTCGAGCCAGCGGCCCAAGGTGTGGCGTAGCAGCTTGCGGCGCTGTGAAAAAGCCACCGTCACCAGCGTCTGCAACAGCTCCGCGTCCAGTTCCGGCGCAGGCCGCAGAGGCTGCATGCGCACCACTGCGGAATCCACGCGCGGTGGCGGGTCGAAGGCTTCGGGCGGCACGTCGAGCACGGCCTCGATGCGATAGCGCCATTGCAGCATCACCGACAAGCGCCCGTAGTCCTTGCCTCCCGGCGACGCGGCCATGCGCTCGACCACTTCCTTCTGCAGCATGAAGTGCTGATCCTGGACCTGCGGTGCGGCCGCCAGCAGGTGGAACAGGATCGGCGTGGAGATGTTGTAGGGCAGGTTGCCAATGACGCGCAGCGGCGCGTCAAACCCCGCAGCGAGGGCCTGGAAATCCACCTTCAGCACGTCCGACTCGATCACCGTGATGCCTTGCCGCTGCCGCCAGCGCGCGGCCAGGTCGCGGTCGAGCTCGATCACCGTCAGCGCGCCGCAGCGCTCGAGCACCGGCTGCGTCAGCGCGCCCAGGCCGGGGCCGATTTCGACCAGCGCCTCGCCAGGCCGCGGGTCGATCGCCCGCACGATGTTGTGGATCAGCCCCTGGTCGACCAGGAAGTGCTGGCCGAATCGCTTGCGCGCAATGTGGGCCATCAGCGCAGGCCGCCGCGTGCGCTCACTGAGGCGGTTCCCGCATCTCGATGTAGGCGCGCAGCCGCAGATCCTTGGTCCAGTCGATGTAGGCCTGCTCGAACTTCTGCTCACGCAGCATGTTGCGGGCCTGATCACGCACTTCCTTGGGGTCCTGCGTGACGTTGCGGCGCTCGGTCACCTGGATCAGGTGCACGCCGAAACGCGACACCACCGGCGCGGAGATCGCGCCGATCGGCAGCTTGTTCATTGCCTCCTCGAACTCGGGCACGAAACTGCCCGGCGAGGTCCAGCCCAGATCGCCGCCCTGGGGCGCAGTGCCGTCTTCGGAGAGTTCACGCGCCAGGTCCTCGAACTTGCGCTCATTGCGCTCGACCTGGCGTCGCAGTTGTTCGAGCCGCGTCGACACCGCCTGCACCGATGAACGATCGGTCACCCGCATCAGGATGTGGCGGGCATGCGTCTGCGTCACCTTGAAGGCGTCGCCATCCTGGCGGGCCAGCACCTTGAGCAGGTGGAAGCCGGCCGAGCTGCGCACCGGTTGCGCGATGACCTGGCCCGCCGCCACGCCGCGTGTTGCGTCGACGAACAGGTCCGGCAGCCGCCGTTGCGGCCGCAGGCCGATTTCGCCGCCGGCAGCGCGGTTGCCGTCCTCTGACAGCTCACGCGCGAGCTTGCCGAAATCCTCGCCGGCTCGCGCCCGTTTGACGACCTGATCCATCAGGGCGCGCCGCTGTGCCACCACCGCGTCGTTGGCGCCTTCGGGCACGGTGATCAGGATCTGCGCCAGGTTCAACTCCTGGTCGCCCGCGGCTTCGGCACGCTGCTGGTCGAGCACGCGGTCGATGTCGGCGTCGGAGATGCGGATGCGCGAGGTGACCTCGCGTTCGCGCACCCGCTCGACCATCATCTGGTCGCGCAGGTTGTTGCGAAAGCGCGTGTAGTCCATGCCGTCGGCCTTTACCCGATCACGCAACTGGGCCGGCGTCAACTGATTCTGCGAGGCGATGTTGGCCACGGCGCGGTCGAGCTCGACATCGTCGATGCGCGCGCCGCTTTCACGGGCGTAGGTGCTCTGCACCCGCTCGTCGATCAGCGAGTCCAGCACCTGCTTGCGCAAGGCCTCCTCGGCCGGCAGGCGGGCACCGCCGCGTTGGGCATCGGCCCGTGTGCGCACGAGGCGCTGCTCGACCTCGACCGCGGTGACCAACTCGGTATTGACCACCGCGACGATGTAGTCGCCATTGCGGGCCACCCTGGGTGTCTGGGGTGTTTGCGCCAAGGCCGGCAGCAGCAGCGCCGCGGCGCCCAGCGCCAACACGAACCGGCTGCCCTGGCGGACACACCAGCGGCCTCGTCGAACACCGGCACGGAAGAAACGGTCAGCAAAATCAGTCATGGCAGGCGATCACGGTTCGGCAGTCAGCGGCGCAGCGGTGCGCGGGTCGCGCAGCAGCCGGTAGCCGGGGATATTGTCCTTCAACACCTGGAGCGTGTTGGTGCCCAGGCGGGACAGGCCGACGAACTCCAGCTGCCAGTGCAGCACGGTGGTGGCATTGTTGCTGCCGGTGGAGGTGCGTTCAGCGACGATGCGGCCAATCCAGCAACCGGCATCGTATTCCAGCCCGGCGATCGCGCCGGTGATGCGGCTGTCGGTCATGCTGTAGTTCATGCGGCCGACCGCGTAGAGCGTGCCGCCGCAGCCCGAGGACGCCCCCACCGGTCTGGCCGTGCCCCGATAGACCGGCCACTGCCAGCCGAGCGACAGCTGCTCAGACAGGCCGCGGGCCAGTGAGTAGCTGGCGCTCAAGGTGCGGAACGGCCCCGGTGAATACAGCACCGTGCCGCTGGCCCGCACGGTGCGTTTGCTGTCCGGGTTGTACTGCACGGCCGCATCGAAGTGCCAATGCGGCACCAGCGCCGTCGAACCTTCGAACAGGACGTCGGACAGGCGTTGCGTCAGCGGCTCACTGCCCGCGTCCAGCGTGACGCGCTGATCGCGGAAGCGCACGCGTTGCGCCAGGCCCAGGCGCATGGTTTCGGCACCGGTGTTGGCATCCAGCCAGCGGGTGACCACGCCGGCGGTGAGCTGGTGCGCATCGGCCACGCGGTCGATGCCGGAGAAGGTGTTCTCGCCGTACAGCGAGACCAGGTTGAAATCGCGGTCGCCCGAGTCGAAGTTCGGCAGGCGGCTCTGGTCGCGGTAGGCGGTGTTGACGTACAGCAGCCGCGGCTCCAGCGTCTGGCGCTGGGCCTGGCCGAACCAGCGGCTGTTGCGCTCGAAGACCATGCCGGTGTCCACGCTCAGCGTCGGGATCACCCGGCTGGCCCGCGTGCGGCCATCGCTCATTGCCTGGTCGGTGGCATAACTCGCCGCATTCACGGCCAGTTTGGGGGTCAGCCACCAGTTGCCGTCGCCCCAGCGGCGGCTGAGTTGTGTCAACGCATGCCAGCGCCAGCCAGTCAGTGCGTCGTCGGTCACGCCACCGACTTCCGGCCGCGTGAAGCGGTTGACTTCGGTTTCGGCACTGGCGTTCAGTCCGCCGCCGAGCACTGGCTGCAGCCTCACGCCCAACTGGGGGCTGCGCTGGTAGGGCGCGATGATCGCAGCCGTCAGGTCGCGGGCCGTCAGCACCTGCCACTGCAGAGCACGGGCATAGAGCCGGGCCGGGCCCAGCGATGTCTGCAGCGTGCGCTCGGCTTGTAGATCCAGCGGCAACAGGCGCGGCGTGATGCTGTGGATCCCGCGCGGAAAGTCTTCCCAGTAGGCATCGTCGGAGACGCGGAACAGGTTCGCGCGGTAGCGCCAGTCGTTGCGCAGGCTGCCGTCATGGTCGAAGGTCCAGGCCCAGCGCGCCCCGCCGGTCAGCCGGTCGTTCGGCAGCAGGTCGAGGTTGAGCTTGCCGCTGTCGCGCGGCTCCAGGTAGCGGAATTCGGCGCCGACCCCCGGGCCGCGGCGCGTCAGCAGCGTCGGCGTGATCGTTGCATCGCGGTTCGGCGCGATGTTCCAGTAGTAGGGCATGCTGAGTTCGAAGCCGCTGCGGCTGTCCAGCCCGACGTTCGGCGGCAGCCAGCCCGACTTGCGGTCGTCGCTCAGCGGAAAGCTCAACACCGGCAGGCCGAGGATGGGCACGCCCAGGAACTGCAGCACGGCGCCTTCGGCCCGGCCTTCGTTGGTGTCGAGGTCGAGCCGCACGCGGCTGGCACGCAGCAGCCAGTCGGGGTCACCTGAGCCGTCGCGCGGGCAGCTGGAATAAACGGCATTGCTCAGCTGCGAGCGAGACGAGTCGAGAAAATCGACGCGATCGGCGCGCCCGCCTGCACCCAGCAGCGGCAACTCGAACTCCGGCTGCAGGAAGAAGCCTTCGAAGCGCTGCACCCTCAGTTGCAATTCAGGGCCGCGGAAGATGCTGCCTTCCCGCAGGACCTGCACCCGGCCGCGGGCCACCGCCAGGTCCTCCGGGCTGTCGTAGGTCAGGCGGTCGGCGCGGATCACCGTGCCTGCCCGGCGGAATTCGACATGGCCCTCGGCCACCGCGTCCAAGTCGGGCCGGGCGCGCAGCTCGTCGGCCATCAGGATCACCGGCCGCTGGCGCACCTGCTCGCCGCGGGGGACGGGGGCCAGCGAGGTGCTGGGCTGTAAATGCAGCGGCTGCGATGCAGCGGGCAGCGGCTGCGATGCAGCGGGCAGCGGCGGCTGCGACGCCGCAGGCACCGCCGGCGCGGAAGCCGGCACCGCGGGCTGCTGCGCACGCACGGTCGCCACGGCGGCCAGTGCCAGGGCGGACAGGCTGAAGCAGCGCAGCGAGGGTCGGACGCAGGAGGGCAGCGGCACGTAGTTGGCAGGAAACGGAGCGGTGCCCCGCATGTACGCTGCCAGGCACCCGACGACGGGCGGACTCGGGCGCCGGCCATTCGTAGAATCGATCGATTATCCACGAGGGCCTTCAGCCTCATGCCTGCTGCCGCCGCCCCCCCTTCCCTGATCGCCTGGCCCGATGCCCAGCGCGAAACCGCCTTCCGGGCCTGGCTGGCCCCGCTGTGTGAACGCTTCGCGCTCGACGCCGCCAGCCTGGCGCCGGCGTCGGCCGATGCCAGCTTTCGCCGCTACTTCCGGCTGACGGGCGCGCGGCGCTCGCTGATCGTGATGGACGCTCCACCACCGCAAGAGGATGTGCGGCCCTTCGTCGACATCGCGCAACGCCTCCAGGCCGCGGGCCTGCATGCACCCGAGGTGCTGGCCACCGATGCCGAGCACGGCTTCGTGCTGCTGGCCGACCTGGGCCAGACGCTGTATTTGGACGCCTTGCAGACCGCCAGCACGGCGCAGGCCGACGCGCTGATGCGGGACGCGGTGAACGCGCTGGTGCAGCTGCAACAACGCATGGACACCAACGGCCTGCCGGCTTACGACAGCCCGCTGCTGCAGCGCGAACTGTCGCTGTTCGACACCTGGTGCGTCGCGCGCGAGCACAACATCCGCTGGACACCGGCGCAACACCAGCAATGGCAGCGCATCTGTGAGTTGCTGATCGGCAGTGCGCTGGCCCAGCCGCAACTGGCAGTGCACCGCGACTGGATGCCGCGCAACCTGATGGTCACCGAGCCGAACCCCGGCATCCTGGACTTCCAGGACGCGGTGTGTGGACCGGTGACCTACGACATCGCCTCGCTGCTGCGCGACGCCTTCCTGTCCTGGGACGAAGACCGTGAGATCGACTGGGCCGTGCGCTGGTGGCAGCAGGCGCGTTCCGCCGGCCTGCTGGCCGGCCATGCAATGGAGAGCGACTTCGGCGAATGCTGGCGCGCCCTGGAATGGATGGGGTTGCAGCGGCATCTGAAGGTGCTGGGCATCTTCTGCCGGCTGAAGCACCGTGACGGCAAACCGCGCTACAGCGCCGACCTGCCGCGCTTCTTTGCCTACGTCACCAAGGTGGCGCTGCGCTATCGCGAGCTGAAGCCGCTGATCGCCTTGATCGAGCCGATGACCGGCCCGCTCGTCACGACCGGCTTCACGATGCGATAGCCGTTTGCGCGCCGGCTTGCCGCATCGCGCAGTCAGATCGTTTCGTTTCGCACCCCGCGGCGGCCAGCCAGGGGTCGCGGTCCTCGCCGCCGAAGATCGTCAACAGGAAATCGAGGAAGGCCCGGGTGCGCGCCGGCAGGTGCTTGCGCGTGGGCAGCGTGGCCCACAGCGTCATCGAGAACAGCCGCCACTCGGGCAGCACACGCTCCAGCGCATGTTCGAGCAGCGCGTCCTCGATCAAGAACGAGGGCAGGCCCGAGATGCCCAGCCCGTGCAGCGCGGCGGCGTACATCGTGTCGGTGTGCGAGGTGCTCAGCACCGGGCGCCTGGGCACCAGTGTCACGGCCTCGCCGGCCGGTTCGTCGTCGCCCCAGTCGCCGGTGTGGAAGGTGATGCCGCGCTGCAGCTCGGAGATCGGCGGCAGCAGCGTGTCGTGCTGCTGCAAGTCGTTCGGATGCTGCGGCCGGCCGCGCTTTTCCAGGTACTCCGGCGCCGCGCACAGGATCACTTCGGTGCGGGCCAGTCGGCGCGCGACGAAATCGCCGTCCAGGGGCTTGCGAGAGTGCAGCAAGGTCAGGTCGAAGCTGTCGTCCATGGTCTCCACCGGGCCCGGCGAATGCAGCTCGATGGTGACCTGCGGGTACTGCCGGTGAAAGCGCGGCAGGTGCTTGGCCAGCTGGTGCACCGCCAGCGCCGGCGGCACCAGCACCCGCAGGTGGCCGCGCGGTTCGCTGGTCGCCGCGCCGGCCAGCGCCTCGGCTTCTTCCACCTCGCCGAGGATGCGGCGCGCCCGCTCAAGGAAGGCCTCGCCGACCTCGGTGAGTCCGATGCGCCGTGTCGTGCGGTTCAGCAGCCGCGCGCCCAGGTGGGCCTCAAGCTCGGCGATGAGCCGGGTGACCACGGCCGGCGCCAGGTCCATAGCGCGGGCCGCCGCGGCAAAGCCGCCTTCATCGATGACGCGGGCAAACACCCGCATGGCTTTGAGCTGGTCCATCGGCCGATTATTCGTCTTTACGCAATGCCGTTTTGATCCTCAAGGCATTTATTCGCAATACACGAACACCTAAAGTCTGACCCATCGAATCACCGATGTGAATAGGAACCCCACCATGAACGCTCGTCACCTGATCGCTGCCACGCTGGCTGCCTTGTCCACCACCGCCGCACTGGCCGATGACCCGACGCTGGACACCATCCCTGCCGGCTCGACCGTGAGTCGCAGCGAAGTGATTGCCGAGCTGCGCCAAGCCATCCAGGCCCATCAGCTGCTGGCCGCCGGAGAAATCACCTCCTACAGCGTGAACGCGCCCACCACCGTGCTGCCCCGCAGCAGCGTGAAGGCCGAGGTGCTGGCCGCCCGCAGCCGCGGTGAACTGCAACCGGCCGGCGAATTCGAACTGGCTTCGCTGCAGCCGACGCGCACCCACGCGCGGCCCGTCACGACGCTGGCCGCGGTTCGCTGATATCCCATCTCCAGGTGCGCGCTGAGCCTTCAGCGCGCACTGTCGTTTCAGAGGGTCGTTTCAGCGGGTCGTTTCAGGGGTGTGCGGCGATGACCTGCGCCACTGCCGCCGTCAAGCGCTTGGCGTAGGGCACGTGCAGGAACTCGTTGGGCCCGTGGGCATTGCTCTTCGGGCCCAGCACGCCGCAGACCAGCATCTGCGCCTTCGGGAAGCCCTGCTGCAGCATGTTCATCAGCGGGATCGTGCCGCCCTGGCCGATGTAGCCGACCGGCGCGCCGTAGTGCGCCTGTGACGCGGCATTCAGCGCGCCTTCCATCCACGGCGCCAGCGACGGCGCATTCCAGCCGGTGGCCCCCAGCGCGCCGGCGCGGCCATCGGCCTGGAAGGTGACCCGCGCGTTGTAGGGCGCGTTGTCTTCGAGCAGCGCCTTCAGCTTCAGCGAGGCCTCGTTGCCGTCGATCAGCGGCGGCAGCCGCAGCGAGAGCTTGAACGCCGTGTAGGGCCGCAGCACGTTGCCGGCGCTGCGCAACTCGGGAAAGCCGTCGACCCCGGTGACCGACAGCGTCGGCCGCCACGTGCGGTTCAACAGCACTTCCACCGGATCGGTGGTCGTCGGCAAGGCATTGCCGCCATCGGCCCCGCAGGACCAGGGGAAACGCTTCCACACTTCGTCGCCCAGCGTCGCCGCGGCGGCGCGGGCCTGCGCCACGCGGTTCGCCGGCACCCGGCAGTGGAAGCTCTCGGGCAACAGCTGACCGGTCTTCGAGTCCTCCAGCCGGTCCAGCACCTGGCGCAAGATGCGGAAGCTCGACGGCACCACGCCGCTGGCGTCGCCCGAATGGATGCCCTCGGTCAGGATCTCGACCTTCAGCACGCCCGAGACCATGCCGCGCAGCGAGGTGGTCAGCCACAGCTGGTCGTAGCTGCCGGCGCCGGAATCCAGGCAGGCCACCAGGCTGACCTGGCCCAGCCGCGGGCGCAGCACATCCAGGTAGGCCGGCAGGTCGAAGGAGCCGCTTTCTTCGCAGCTCTCGATCAGGCCGACGATGCGCGGGTGCGGCAGGCCTTGTGCATCCAGCGCTTCGATCGCGGTGATCGCGGCGTACACCGCGTAGCCGTCGTCCGCGCCGCCACGGCCGTAGAGCAGGCCGTTCTCGTACTTCGGCGTCCAGGGCCCGAGGTCGTTGCGCCAACCATTGAACTCGGGCTGCTTGTCGAGGTGGCCGTACATCACCACCGTGTCGGTGGAGCCGGGCTTGGTCGACGGCACTTCGAAGAAGATCACCGGCGTGCGGCCTTCGAGCCGCACCACCTCGAGCGTCAGCCCGGCGACCTTGCGGCTTTCGACCCAGCTCGCGGCGTCGCGGATCACCCGCTCGATGTAGCCATGGGCTTGCCAGTCGGCATCGAACATCGGGCTCTTGGCGGGGATGCCGATGTAGTCGGTCAAGGCCGGCACGATGGCCTCGTCCCAGCGCCGGTTGGCGAAGGTGGCCAGGGCGGTGGCTTCGTCGGGCTGCAGCGGCAGCAGGGGATCGCGTGCGTTCATGGTGCTTGTGGCTCCACAACCAGTGAGGGGTGAATCGGCCTGGGACCCGGGAAAATAACACGGCTGGCCTGCTTCGCCACCGCCTGCGCGATCACCCTGCGGGCGGCAGCGGCATGCCGGGCGATCAGGCGCTCGCTGCGCCGTGGGGCGCCAGCCAGGCGGCCAGGTCGGCCAGCACGCGGCCCTGCTCGGGCTCGTTGAAGATCTCGTGTGACAAGCCCTCGTAGCGCTGGTGCTGTAGCACTGCGTTGGGCGCCGCAGCGGCAAAGGCCGCACTGCCGCGCGGCGCCACGCAGCGGTCGGCGCCGGCATACAGCAGTTGCGTCGGCACGCGCCATCGCGGCGCCTGGGCGATGACGCTGGCACCGCCGTCGAGGATGAAGCGCACCAGCCGCGGCGAGACGCGGTCGTGCACCAGCGGGTCCTTCTTGTAGGCGGCCACCACCGCCGGGTCACGCGACACCCAGCCCGGGTTCAGCCCGTTGCCCACCGCGAGGTTTGGCGCCAGCGGGCCCAGCACGCCGAGCAGCATCTTCTGGAAGAGGTTCATGCCAGGGTCCAGCGCCGGCGACGACATCACCAGCGCGTCCACCGGTCGCCACCAGGACGAAGGCTTGGCCGACAAGCCTTCGGCAACGAAGCGCCCGACCACCAGCCCACCCATGCTGTGGCCCAGCAGCACCAGCGGGCCGCCGTGGCGCTGCCGCGTGGCATCGATGACCAGCGCCAGATCGGCCAGCAAGCTGTCGTCCGTCGCGATCGCGCCGCGCGGCCCGCCCGACGCGCCATGGCCACGCTGGTCGTAGCCGGCGACATGCCAGCCGCAGCGGTTCAGGTGCGCCGCGACATGCGGATAACGCCCGATGTGCTCGCCCAGGCCATGCACGATCAACACCGTGCCACGCGCGCCATCGGCAAGCTGCCATTGCCGCAGGTGCAGCGGCAGATGATCCGAGGTGTGGAGGGATTGCATGCGCGCAGTGTAGGTAAGCGGCAGGCGCCGTCGACACCTCGGAATCGGTGCTGGCTCCGCCGCTGCGCGGCAGGTCAGCGCGCGCCTGCAGTATCGTCGCGGGGGCCGCGCGGCGGCCGACAGGGACCATGCGGCTCAAACACATCGAGGTCTTCAACGCGATCATGCTCACCGGCAGCGCCAGCGGCGCCGCGCGGCTGCTGCATGTGACGCAGCCGGCCGTCACGCAGGCGCTGCAGCATGCCGAGCTGCAACTGGGCTACGCGCTGTTCACGCGCCAGCGCAACCGGCTGGTGCCCACGCGCGAGGCCCAGGCGCTGGTGCCCGAGGTGCAGAAGCTGATGTCGCAGCTGGAATCGGTGCGCCGCCTGGCCGCCGCGCTGCGCAGCGGGGCCGACAGCCAGCTGCGCATCCTGATCGTGCCCTCGCTCGCAGTGCATGCGCTGCCGGCCGCGCTGGCGCGCTTTCGCCAGCGCTACCCGGACATGCCGGTGTCGATCCAGACCTTGCATACCCGTGAGATCGCGCGCGCCATCGCGCTGCAGGAAGGCGATGTCGGCATCGTCTACGGCAGCGCGCCGCATCCGGCGCTACACGAAGAGCCGGTGGCCACCGGCCGGCTGGTGTGCGTCTCGAAAGTCGGCAGCCGTGGCGCCGACCGGCGCAGCACCGTGGCGCTGGAAGACATCCTGCGTGGACCCTTCATCCGCATCGACGAGCGCGACCCGCTGGGCACCATGCTGGCCGACCAGTGGGCGCGGCTGGGCCTGGTGCCGCGCGCCGGCATCACCGTGCAGACCCACCACATCGCGATGCTGCTGGCCGAGCAAGGATTCGGCCCGGCGATCATCGATTCCTTCACCGCCCGCGCCAGCCGCAACGACACGCTGCATGTGCGCACGCTGCTGCCCGAGGTGCCGGTGGAGATCCGCGCATTGCTGCCGCAGGGCCTGCGTTCGCCGCAGCCGGTGGCCGATTTCGTCGATGCGATGCGGGCGGTGACGGCCGAGCCCTGATCGCCGAGCGTTCAAGCCGGCAGCCGGTACGGCAGCGGGTCGATGGCCGGCGCCTGGCCGCCCATCAAGCTGCTTAGTAAGGCCGCGCTGCCGCCGGCCAGCGTCAACCCCAGCGCCCCGTGGCCGGCATTCAGCCACAGCCCCGGCCAGCGCGTGGCGCCGATCAGCGGCCGCCCGCCCGGCGTGGCCGGCCGCAGGCCGACCCAGGGCTTCGGGTCGTCGAAACCGCAGGCGCCGGGAAAGGTCTCGCGCACGGCCTTGCACAGCGCATCGATGCGGCGCGGGTCCAGCGAACGATCGGTGCCGCAGAGCTCGGCAAAGCCGGCCACGCGCAGCTGCTCGCCCAGGCGCGCGTAGACCAGCTTGCGGCCCTGGTCGGTGACGCTGACGCGCGGCGCCGCGTTGGGCTCCAGCACCGGCAGCGTGATGCTGTAGCCCTTGATCGGCTCGACCAGCGGCGCCCAGCCCAGCGCTTGCAGCAGCGCACGCGCAGCCGGGCCGGCGGCCAGCACGAATGCATCGGCGTCGATGCGCTGCGTGGACGACAGCTGCAGCGCATGCACCCGCCCGTCGCGCTGCTCGAAGCGCAGTGCCGTGTCGCCCAGCCGCATCATCGCGCCGCTGGCCCGCGCCAGGGCCTGGGCCAGCAGCGCCGCGTCGACCACCGCTTCGCTGTCGGTCCACACCCCAAACGCAATGTCGCCGCCGCCGGTCACCGCCAACGCGGGCTCCAGAGCGCGGCACTCATCGGCTTCGACGACGCGCTGCACGCAGCCCATCTCGCGCTGCCAGCCGAGCTGGCGCTGCACGCTCGGCCGCGCGGCGGCATCGCGGTACAGCACCAGCTTGCCGGGGCGTGCGTGCAGCGTGCCCGCCGCCAGACCAGGCACCGTGTCCAGCCAGCTTTGCAGCGTGTCGCGGCTCAAGGCGGACAGCGACAGCAGCGCATCGGTCGTGCGGCGCACCTGCGGCCAGCGGCAGGATGCGACGAAAGCGGCGAGCCAGCGCCAATGCGCCCAGTCGTTGCGCGGCCGCCAGCGCAAGGGGCTGTCGGCCGACAGCAGCCAGCCCGGCAGCGCGCGCAGCGCCGCCGGCGTGGCCAGCGGCTCGACATAGCTGTAGCTCAGCTGCGCACCATTGGCCCGAGTCTCGCCCTGCCCCGGCGTGGCCTGCGCGTCGACCAGCGTGACCCGCCAGCCGTCGCGCGACAAGGCCATCGCCGTGGCGCAGCCGATGATGCCGGCACCGACGATGCACACATGGCGGCCTGCGCCGCGGGAGGTGTTGGCGATCATCGGGCGTCAGACCGCCAGGGCCGCTTCGCGCTGCGCCAGCGACCAGGCCACCGCGCGCCGTGCCAGCGCCGCCGTGGCGTCGACCATCGGCAGCGGCGAGCTCACCGGCCCCAGCACCAGCGGAATCTCGGTGCAGCCCAGCACCAGGGCCTGCGCACCGCGTTGCGCCAGCGCTTCGGCGGCCTGATTCAGCAGCGTCGCGCCGCGCGCCAGGTCACCGGCCTTCACCGCGGCGATGCCGGGCATCACCAGATCGGCCCGCTCCTGCACGGTCGGCAGCAGCCACTGGAAGTCGGCATGTGCCAGTTCGCGCTGCTGGTAGAGCGCGGAGGCCAGGGTCGCGTCAGTCGCCAGCAGGCCGATGCGGGCACCCTGCCCGGCCAGCGCCAGCGCCTCGGCCAGCGCCACGTCCACCAGGTGCAGCATCGGCAGGCCCAGCGCAGCGTGAAGCTCGTCGAACCACAGGTGCGCGGTATTGCAGGGCATCACCACCAGCCCGGCACCGGCCTCGGCCAGGCGCTGGCCGCTGGCCAGCATCGCGGCCAGCGGCGAAGCCCCCTCGCCGCGCCAGGCCGCCGTGCGGTCCGGCACCTGCGGGATCGAGCTGACGACCACCGGCACATGCTCCTGGTCGGACGCCGCCGGCGTCGCGCGCAGCATCTTGTGCATGAAGTCGATGGTGGCCAGCGGCCCCATGCCGCCCAGCACTCCCACGATGCCCAGGCTCGCGCCCAGGCTGGCGCCCGCCTTGTTCTCCAAGGTCGTGTTCATGGTCAGCAGCGGAGGGTCGGGCTCAGAGCGCCGGCTTGTCCGACAGCGCCTTCAGGTTGTCGCGCAGTTCCTGGCTCATCGGCGCGCCGAGGTTGATGTTCTTCGGCGGGATCGGCGACTGGAACCACTTTTTGTACAGCGTTTCGAATTCGCCGCTCTTGATCAGCGCGACCAGCGTGTCATCGACCAGCTTCTTGAAGGCCGGGTCGTCCTTGCGCAGCATGATGGCGTAGGGCTCGACCTGGATCGCTTCGCCCACCACCGCGAACTCGGCCGGGTTCTGCGCACTGGCGCGCAAGCCGTACAGCAGGATGTCGTCCATGCCGAAGGCATCGGCGCGGCTCGACTGCACCAGCAGCGCCGACTCGGCATGGTCCTTGGCAGCCAGCAGGTCGAAGCCGAGATTGCGGTCGGCGTTGAGCTTGCGCATCACCTGGTAGTTGGTGGTGCCGGCGGTGGACACGACCTTCTTGCCCTTCAGGTCGGCCATGGCCTTGATCGGCGAATCCGACTTCACCAGCAGCCGCGTGCCGGTGTAGAAGTAGTTGATCGCAAACGCCACCTGCTTGGCGCGGTCGCTGTTGTTGGTGGTCGAGCCGCATTCGATGTCGATGGTGCCGTTGACCAGCAGCGGGATGCGGTTCTGCGAGGTCACGGATTGCGTGGCCACCTTCAGGTCGGCACGGCCAGTGGACTTCTTCACCTCATTGACGATGCGCTGGCAGATCTCCCAGCCGAAGCCGGTGGGCTGTGCATCGCCGCCGAGGTAGGAAAACGGGATCGACGATTCGCGGTAAGCCACGGTCAGCGTGCCGCTGGCCTTGGCCTTGTCCAGCGTGGGTGGCGTCTGCGCCGACGCCGGGACGGCGAGCGAGAACAACAGCGCCAGGGTGGAAGTGAGCGCGAAGGCAGAACAGGTCGGTGCACGCATGCGATGAATCCTTTCGGGGCGAATCGACGACAGAGGCCGGGAACAGCGCCGATGCTAGAGGGCGGCGGCGGCCGCGGCCATCGCGTTAACGCCGCCGTCCATAAGGCCAGCTTATGCTGAGCCCTGCCCGCCGCGCGAGCCGCCAGCGGGTCACCACGCGGCCGGCAGCTTGCGATGGATGACGTGCCGACCGTCGCGCACCGAGACATAACCGCCGGTGCTCAACTCCTTCAGCACGCGGTTGACCATCTCGCGCGACGAGCCCACGCGCTCGGCGATGTCCTGCTGCGTCAGGCGCTGGCGCACGATGCGCTCCTCGCCCGCCGGATCGGACAGCTCCATCAGCACCCGCACCATGCGGCCATA
>NZ_DATILJ010000011.1:0-49969 GCF_035476535.1 Aquabacterium sp. | reverse complement strand
CTGCGCGCGATCGACTCGGTCGACGCCAAGCTGCTGCGCGACAAGCTGCGCACGATCGACGGCAATGCGCCGGTGACCAGCCACATGCGCTTCAATGCCGCGGGTGAACAGGCCTATGGCACGGTGACGGTGTACAAGCGCCGCAGCGGCGACTGGGAACCGCAGATGCGTTCGGATAAGTGGTGATCAGTTCAGCAAGGCGCGGTGCTGGCGGATCGCCTCGGCAACGAGACCGTTGAGATCGTCTTCGCCGCCGGCGTCGACATGCTCGAGCAGCTGTCGGCGCATGCGCGGCTCCCAGAAGCGCTTCAGGTGCATCGCGGCGTTTTCCAGCGCCTCGGGGCGATCGGGCATCGCTTCGAAGAACGCGCCGATCTGGTTGGCCATGCGGACCAGCGATTCAATGTGCATGTCGTGCCTCGGGGTTGGACGGGTCGAGTGCCAGGCGTTCGGCGTGGCAGTACACGGCCAGGTCCTGCTGGCGTGCGAAGCCGATCAGCGTGAGCTTGGCGCGCTGCGCGGTGGCCACCGCGAACGAGGTTGGGGCCGACACCGCGGCGAGCAGCGGCACACCGGCCATCGCGGTTTTCTGCACCATCTCGAAACTCGCGCGGCTGGTCACCGCGATGAAGCCGCTGGCCGCATCCACGCCGTTGCCGGCCAATGCGCCGATCAGCTTGTCCAGCGCGTTGTGGCGGCCCACGTCTTCACGCAGCCACTTCACCTCACCCTGCGCCGAACACCAGGCCGCGGCGTGCACCGCGCCGGTGGCTTGCTGCAAGGTCTGCAGTTCGCGGAACTGGCCCATCGCATCAGCAATCCCCTGGCGGCTGAAGGGTTCGCCGGCGGAGCTCAGCTGCGGCAGATCACGGCTGACATGCGCCAGGCTTTCCGTGCCGCACAAGCCACAGCCGGTGCGGCCGGTCATCGAACGGCGGCGCTCCTTCAGCCGCGCGAAGGCCGAGCTGGCCACACGCAGGTGCAGCGTGATGCCCAGTTCGCTGGGCTCTTCGTCCACCGCATACAGCTGCTGCGCACTGTCCAGGATGCCTTCGCTGAGTGAAAAGCCCAGCGCGAACTCTTCCAGGTCCAGCGGCGTCGCCAGCATCACCGCATGCGAGATGCCGTTGTATTCCAGCGCCACCGGCACCTCTTCGGCCACCCAGTCCTGCGCCGCATAGCGCTGGCCGGCGCGCACGCCGCGCACCGGCAGCGACATCGCGCCTTCGCAGAAGTCGGGCGGACCCTTCTCGTCCATGGTCAGCACCATCGTCGTGTTCATTTGGCCGGCACCGCTTCACCGGCCTGCGCCGCATCCAGCAAATCCTGCTGCACCCTGTTGAAGCGGCTGTACTCCTGCTGCCAGGCAGACGGCTGCATCACCGGCATCACCTGCACCGCCGTCACCTTGTATTCGGGGCAGTTGGTGGCCCAGTCGGAGTTGTCGGTGGTGATGACGTTGGCGCCCGATTCCGGGAAGTGGAAGGTCGTATAGACAACCCCCGGCTGCATGCGATCGGACACCACTGCGCGCAGCACCGTCTCGCCGGCGCGGCTGTGGATGCCGACCCAATCGTCCGTCTTGATGCCACGTTCCTCGGCATCGTGCGGGTGGATCTCCAGCCGGTCCTCGCTGTGCCATTCGTTGTTCGGCGTGCGCCGCGTCTGAGCGCCGACGTTGTACTGCGACAGGATGCGCCCTGTCGTCAGCAGCAGCGGGAACTTGCGCGTCACCTTCTCGTCGGTGGGCACGTACTGGGTGATGATGAACTTGCCCTTGCCGCGCACGAAGGTATCGATGTGCATCGTCGGCGTGCCTTCGGGCGCTTCGTCGTTGCAGGGCCACTGGATGCTGCCCAGCTTCTCGATCTTCTTGTAGCTGACACTGTGGAAGCTGGGCGTCAGCGCGGCGATCTCGGCCATGATCGCTTCGGGATTCTTGTAGTTCATCGGGTAGCCCAGCGCATTGGCGAGCTTGACGGTCACTTCCCAATCGGCGAGTCCGGCCTTCGGCGGCATGACCTTGCGCACCCGCGAGATGCGGCGCTCGGCATTCGTGAAGGTGCCGTCCTTTTCCAGGAACGACGAGCCCGGCAGGAAGACATGCGCGTACTTCGCGGTCTCGTTGAGGAACAGGTCCTGCACCACCACGCATTCCATCGCCATCATCGCGGCGGCCACATGCTGGGTGTTGGGGTCGGACTGCACGATGTCCTCGCCCTCGCAATACAGGCCCTTGAAGCTGCCGCCCAGCGCCGCGTCGAACATGTTCGGGATGCGCAGGCCCGGCTCGGGGTTGATCTGCACGCCCCAGGCGGCTTCGAATGAAGCCCGTGCCGTGGCGTCGGACACGTGACGGTAGCCCGGCAACTCATGCGGGAACGAGCCCATGTCGCAGGAGCCCTGCACATTGTTCTGGCCGCGCAGCGGGTTCACACCCACGCCTTCACGGCCGACGTTGCCGGTGGCCATCGCCAGGTTGGCGATGCCCATCACCATCGTCGAGCCCTGGCTGTGTTCGGTGACGCCCAGGCCGTAGTAGATGGCGCCGTTGCCGGCCGTGGCGTACAGCCGTGCGGCGGCGCGCAACTGGTCCGCCGGCACACCCGTGTAGGCGGCCATGGCTTCGGGGGAGTTCTCGGCACGCGAGACGAACTCGCGCCATTCGCCGAAGGACTTGGCCTCGCAACGCTCGGCCACGTAGTCTTCGCGGATCAAGCTTTCGGTGGCGATGACATGCGCCATCGCGGTGATCACCGCGACATTGGTGCCGGGCTTCAGCTGCAGATGGTGCTCGGCGCGGATGTGCGGCGAGTTGACGATGTCGATGCGCCGCGGGTCGACGACGATCAGTTTCGCCCCTTCACGCAAGCGCTTCTTCATGCGCGACGCAAACACCGGGTGGCCATCGGTCGGGTTCGCGCCGATGACCACGATCACGTCAGCCTTCTCCACCGACTTGAAGGTCTGCGTGCCGGCCGACTCGCCCAGCGTCTGCTTCAGTCCATAGCCGGTGGGTGAATGGCAGACCCGGGCGCAGGTGTCGACGTTGTTGTTGCCGAAGCCGGCGCGCACGAGCTTCTGCACCAGGTAGGTTTCTTCATTCGTGCAACGCGACGAGGTGATGCCACCGATTGAATCCCGGCCGTACTTGGCTTGCAGGCGCTTGAACTCGCCGGCCGCGTAGTTGATCGCTTCGTCCCAGCTGACTTCCTGCCACGGATCGGTGATCTTGGCGCGGATCATCGGCTTCAACATGCGGTCGGTATGAGTGGCATAGCCCCAGGCGAAGCGGCCCTTGACACACGAGTGGCCTTCATTGGCCGCGCCGTCCTTCCACGGCACCATGCGCACGACTTCGTTGCCCTTCATCTCGGCCTTGAAGCCGCAACCCACGCCGCAATAGGCGCAGGTGGTGATCACGCTGTGCTCGGGCTGGCCCAGCCAGATGACCGACTTCTCTTGCAGCGTCGCGGTCGGGCAGGCTTCGACGCAGGCGCCGCAGCTGACGCACTCCGATTCCATGAACGGCTGGTCCTGCCCCGGCGACACGCGGGACTCGAAACCGCGCCCGCTGATCGTCAGCGCAAACGTGCCCTGGGTTTCTTCGCAGGCGCGCACGCAGCGGTTGCAGACGATGCACTTGCTCGGGTCGTAGGTGAAGTACGGGTTCGATTCATCCTTCTTCGAATCGCAGTGGTGCGCGCCGGCCGCCGCGCCGACACCGTAGCGCACGTTGCGCAATCCAGTGACGCCGGCCATGTCCTGCAATTCGCAGTTGCCGTTGGCGCTGCAGGTCAGGCAATCCAGCGGATGGTCGCTGATGTAGAGCTCCATCACGCCCTTGCGCAAGTCCTGCAGCTTGGGGCTTTGCGTGCGCACCTTCATGCCGGCTTCGGCCGGCGTGGTGCAGGACGCGGGGTAGCCACGGCGACCTTCGATCTCCACCAGGCACAGCCGGCAGGAGCCGAAGGGTTCCAGGCTGTCGGTGGCGCAGAGCTTGGGCACCTTGATGCCGGCATCCACGGCCGCGCGCATCAGCGAGGTGCCCTTGGGCACGGTGACCATTTCGCCGTCGATCTCCAGCGTGACTTCCTGGTCGGATTCACGCCGTGGCGTGCCGTAGTCGGTTTCTTTGAGGTGGTCGAGCATGGTGTTCTCCGTTCAGGCGGCCGCTGGGTCGGGCACAGCGTCCGCACCGGACGCTTCGCGCCCGGGAGCAAGACCGAAGTCCTGCGGGAAATGGTTCAGGGCGGACAGCACCGGGAACGGCGTCATGCCGCCCATCGCGCACAGCGAGCCGTGCACCATCGTGTCGCAGAGGTCGCGCAGCAGAATCACCTGCTGCGGCCGGTTGTGGTTCGCGCGGATCCTGTCGATCACCTCGACACCGCGGGTCGAGCCGATGCGGCAGGGCGTGCACTTGCCGCAGGATTCGAGCGCGCAGAACTCCATCGCGTAGCGCGCCAGCTGCGACAGATCGGCCGTGTCGTCGTGCACGACGATGCCGCCATGGCCCACCGTCGCGCCCACCGCGGCGAAGGCCTCGTAGTCCAGCGGCAGGTCGAACTGCGACTCGGGCACATAGGCGCCGAGCGGCCCGCCGACCTGCACCGCCTTGATCGGCCGGCCCGTGCGTGTGCCGCCGCCGTAGTCGTACAGCAGTTCACGCAGGGTCACACCGAAGGCGCGCTCCACCAGGCCACCGTGCTTGATATTGCCGGCCAACTGCATCGGCAGCGTGCCGCGCGAGCGGCCCATGCCGTAGTCCTTATAGTAAGCGGCCCCCTGGGCCAGGATGATGGGCACGCTGGCCAGCGTGATGACGTTGTTGATCAGCGTCGGCTGGCCGAACAGGCCGGTGATGGCTGGCAGCGGCGGCTTCGCGCGCACGATGCCGCGCTTGCCTTCCAGGCTTTCGAGCAGCGCGGTTTCTTCACCGCAGACGTAGGAGCCCGCGCCCTTGCGCACTTGCAGCGAAAAGCGCTGGCCACTGCCCAGGATGTTGTCGCCGAGGAAGCCGGCCAGCTCAGCGCGTTGAATCGCCTCGTTCAGCGTGGCGATCGCATGCGGGTACTCCGAGCGCACATAGACATAGCCCTGCGTCGCGCCGCAGCCCAGGCCGGCGATGGTCATGCCCTCGATCAGCATGAACGGGTCGCCCTCCATCGTCATGCGGTCGGAGAAGGTGCCCGAATCGCCTTCGTCGGCATTGCAGACGATGTACTTCTGCGCAGCTTGCGTGCCGGCCACCGTCTTCCACTTGATGCCCGCCGGAAAGGCTGCACCGCCGCGGCCGCGCAGGCCGGAATCCAGCACCTGCTGCACGATGTCGGCCGGCGCCATCGCCAGCGCGCGGCGCAGGCCGGCGAAGCCTTCATGCGCTTCATAGTCGGGGATCGACACCGGATCGGTGATGCCCATGCGGGCGAAGGTCAGCCGCTGCTGGTTCTTCAGGTACGGGATCTCCTCGGTCAGGCCCAGGTTCAGCGCGTGGGCACCGCCGTGCAGGAAATCCGCATCGAAGAGGCTGGCCACATCGGCCACCGTCACCGGGCCATACGCGATGCGGCCGGTGGGCGTGGCCACCTCCACCAGCGGCTCCAGCCAGAACAGACCGCGGGAGCCGTTGCGCACCAGCTGGATGTCGGCGCCGCGCGCCGACGCTTCCTGTGCGATGCGGCGCGCGACGCGTTCGGCGCCGGCGGCCAGCGCGGCCGAATCGCGGGGGACGTAGACCGTGATGCTCATGCGGCCCTCCGTTGCGCGCCGCAGGCTTCGGCCATCAGTTCATCGAACAACTCGGGTGTCACCCGCGCATGCAATTCGTCATCGATCGCGATGGCCGGTGAGGACGCGCACAGGCCCAGGCAGTACGCCGCTTCCAGCGTCACCTGCCCATCACGCGACGTGCCGTGTAGCCCGCAACCCAGTTGATCTTTTGCATGCGCCAGCAAGGCCTCGGCGCCCATCGCCTGGCAGGCCTCGGCGCGGCAGATCTGCAGCACATGCTGCGCGGCAGGCTGGCTGCGGAAGTGGTGGTAGTAGGTGATCACGCCATGCACTTCGGCGCGCGAGAGGTTCAGCGCAAAGGCGATCTCGGGCACCACCTCGGCCGGCACGTGGCCCAGCGCGTCCTGCACACCGTGCAGGATCGGCAGCAGGGCACCGGGTTCGTCGGCATGCTGCGCGATCACCGTGCGCACTGTTGCCAGCAGCTCCGGCGAAGGCAACTTGTTCACAGCCGGGCCGGCCGCCTTGATCGTGATGCCCTGAAGCGCTGACATGCGGGTCTCCTTCGTTGACGCAGCACTCGCGTGATGCGAGCCGCAGTGTCAGCAACGAGACCCAACCGGTCCAATTTCTTCGATGAATCGGGCAATGCGATCGGGAAATGAAACGGCGCGCACGACGCATGAACCGGTGCAACCCAGCGCACGCCGCGGATCCGGCTCCGCCTGGTCCGCAGGCGTGGCCCCCTTGAGGGGGAGGCCGCGCCAGCGCCTCGGGGGTGGGCCTATTTCACCCCGCGCAGGCGTGCTGCCGCGCCTGCTGCAGCCAGTCGGCCTCTTGCGCCATGACCAGCGCCGCGGCCAGCGTGCGCGACGGCAGGTTGCTGTCATGCACCATGAAGGCCACCGGCACCTGCACCTGCGGCGCCATCAGCGGCACGGCTTCCAGGCCGGCATAACCCTGCACGGCACCGACGAGCGTGCCGGGCATGATGCTGCAGACATTGCCAGCCAGCACACTGAGCCCCAGCGTCAGGATCGAATTGGTTTCGATCGCCGCGGTGGCGCTGGCGCCGGCTGCCTTGAAGGCCCGATCGACGATGCTGCGGTTGTGCATCTCCGGGCTCAGCAGGCACAGCGGCAACTCGGCGGCATCGCTCCAGCGCATCGGCAGCGCCATCCGCAGGCCAGGGACCTGCGGGTCGGCCGCCTTGCGCAGCAGGAAGTAATGTTCGTCGTACTGCGGTACCAGCTTCAGCGGCGCACGGCTGCCTTCACTGCGCTCGGCATAACCCAGGCCCATGTCCAGCGCCAGTTCTTCCAGCCGCGCTTCCAGTTCGACCGAGCTCATCGATCGCACGGAAGGCCGGATACCGGGGTGGCGGGCCTGCAGGCGTGCGGCAAAGCGAGCGGCGATCGGCACGGCGGTGGGCACCGCGCCGATCAGCAAGTGGCCGACCGGCTCATCGGCGCGGCTGCGCAGGTCCTGCTCCAGCAGTTCCTGTTCGCGCAGCATGCGCCGCGCGCTGGCCAGGATGCGCTCCCCTTCAGCCGTGAATCCACCGAAGCTGCGGCCGCGATTGACGATGGCCGTGCCGTAACTCTCTTCCAGCGCCCGCAAGGCATTCGACAAGGCCGGCTGCGTGACATGGCAGGCCAGTGCCGCGCGGCCGAAATGCCGGTGGTCGTCGAGTGCGACCAGGTACTTGAGCGAGACGAACAGGTTCATCGGCGGTGATGTGCAGTGAGAGCGGCACTGTACGATGACGCGTTACCCCGGTGCTCCAACCCCCGATGAAGAACGCGACGCTGCGCCAGTTGAAGGTTTTCGAAGCCGTCGCCCGGCACCTGAGTTTTTCGCGCGCCGCTGAAGAATTGCACCTGACGCAGCCGGCCGTGTCGACTCAGGTGCGCAAGCTCGAAGAACACGCCGGCAACGTGCTGTTCGAGCAGTTCGGCAAGAAGGTCTACCTCACGCCGGCCGGCAGTGAACTGCTGCAGATCAGCCGCACGATCATCCAGCAGTTCGAAGCGGCGGAGGCCGCGATGGCGCAGTTCCAGGGCATCTCGGGCGGCAAGCTCAATGTCGGCGTGATCAGCGCTGGCGACTACTTCTTTCCGCGCCTGCTGGTGGAGTTCGCCAGCCGCCATCCCGGCGTCAGCCTGAACTTCACGGTGCACAACCGCGAAGGCCTGCTGACGCACATTGCCGAGAACCTGACCGACCTGGCGATCATGGTGCGGCCACCCTCGGACCTGGACACGACGAATCAGCCGTTTGCGCCCCACCCCTACGTGATCGTCGCGGCGGCGAATCATCCGCTGTGCGTCGAACGCCAGATCAGCATGAGCCGGCTGATGCGCGAGCCCTTTGTCGTGCGCGAACGCGGCTCGGACACGTCCAACTCGATGGAAGAAGGCTTCGGCGGCGACCTGGGCGACATGCGCATCGCGATGGAAATCCGCAGCACCGAAACCATCAAGCAGGCAGTGATCGCCGGCATGGGCGTGAGCTTCCTGTCGGCCCACACCATCAGCCAGGAACTGCGGGCCGGCGCGCTGCAGGTGCTGGACGTGCAGGGCTTTCCGCTGATGCTGAACTGGTACGTGGTGCACCGCCGCACCAAGCGCCTGCCGCCGGTGGCGCAGGCCTTCAAGGACTTCCTGCTCGCCGACGGCGCGGCGCTGATCGCGCAGATCGTGCCGTTCAATCCGCCCGGTCAAGGCGCCTGAGCGCAACGCGGACACACACGCTGCGTCAGCCGATCACGCCGCGCGCTTGGCCAGCAGCGCCCAGACGCCGGCCACCGACAGCAGCGAGCCCCCGGCCAAATTGAAGCGCCGTTGCGCGCGCGGCGAGGCCAGCAGCCGGCTCGCCGAGGCCGCGAACACTGCATACAGCGTGGCGTTCAGCGTGGCCATCACGACGAAGGTGCTGGCCAGCAGCCACAGCTGCGGAGCGACAGCCGCATCGGGCTGGATGAACTGCGGCAGGAAGGCGACGAAGAAGATGATGCCCTTGGGGTTGAGCGCCGTCACCAGCCAGGTGTTGGCGAACAGGCGCCAGCGCGAACCCGGCACCTTCGGTGCCGCCAGATCACTGCGCGACACGCCCGCACGCAGCAGCTTGATGCCCAGGTAGATCAGGTACAGCCCACCAGCCCACTTGACCGCGGTGAACCAGAAGGCCGATGTGGCCAGCAGCGCGCCCAGCCCCAGCAGCGATAGCACCAGGGCCGTCGAGTCGCCCAGTGCGACAGCCGCGATCAGCGGCACGTTGGCACGCCGGCCGTGGGCCATCGAGTAGCTGATGACCGTCAGGATGGTCGGCCCGGGAATGATCAGCAGCACCGCCGACGCGGCAACAAAGGCCAGCCAGAGTGAAAAAGACATCAGAAGCGTCCTTGTGAGCCTAGCGCCCGAAATGCGCGGCAGCGAACGGCCTCATGCCGCCGCCTCGCTGAGCTGGATGGCCTTGCCGCCGCCGAAGCCGTCGTGCACCTGCAGCAGCGTGGGCAGCGGGTAGCGCCAGCCGCCGGCCTTCCACCAGCATTCGGCGAACCAGGCGCTCAAGGCCTGGGCGATGAGATCCAGGCCGCCGAAGTCCTCATCGGTGTAGTAGCGCTCGTCGAACTCGTCGAGGCCGTCCAGGCCCAGCGGCAATTCCATCGAGCGGCCGGGGAACAGGCTGGTATCGCTCGAATCCACGCGGTTGTTCGCTCCCTGGTAGTAGATCCACACCGCGCTCTGGTGCGGGTCGTCTTCGCCGACGAAGATCTGCACCTCCGCGCTGCGAATGTCGGCGTGCAGCGGCAAGGCCAGCTGCGCCGCCACGGCGGCAATGGCGGGGCGCGACAAGCGCTCCAGGCAGCGCTGGTAGCGTTCGCGAAACTGCGCCGGCTTCAGGCGAAACGGGATCATGCGGCCTTCACGCGCCGGCTGGGCTCTGACAGCCCTGCGGCTTGAAGACCCGCTGGGTCGACCCCGGATAGGTGGCCAGCTTGGCCGCCGGCCGGCGCGGCCGCGGCAGCAACTCGCCGCCGCAATTCGGACAGACGCCGGCCAGCACGCCCTCGGTGCAGTCGGCGCAGAAGGTGCATTCGAAGGTGCAGATCCTGGCCCTTGTCGATTCCGGCGACAGGTCGGTGTTGCAGCATTCGCAGTTGGGTCGCAGCTGTAGCATGAAGTCTCCTGGCTTGGGAACAAGGACCTTAATCGCCAGCCACCGCAAGCGCGAGGCCCGGGCCGGACAGGCTGCGGACGATTCCGGACATCGCCCGGCCGGTGGCCCTCAGCGCAGCCAGCGCGCCACGACGCGATCGTACTCGCCGGTGGCCTTGGCCAGGTGCAGCCATTGGTCGAACCAGGCCTTGAACACCACGTCGCCACGCGGCAGCAGCCAAGCCATCTCGCCGTACTGCAGCGGCTTGTCCGGGTTCACCGCGCACAGGCCAGGCCGCAGTTTCTGCTGCACGATGGTTTCGACCGATTCGGAAATCATCACGTCCGCGTTGCCCTTCAGGATCTCGTCGAAGATCGTCGTGTTGTCGTTGAAGATCACGATCTTCGCCTGCTTGAAGTTGGCGCGGGCAAAGCGCTCATTGCTGCCGCCCGGGTTCTCGATCACCGTGACGCCGGGCTTGTCGATGTCGGCCACGGTCTGGAACTTGGCGGCGTTTTCGCACTTGGTGATCGGCGCCTTGCCGTTGACCATGTAGGCCGCGGTGAAGAACGCACTCTTCTGGCGGTCCAGCGTCACCGAGATGCCGCCGATGCCGACATCGCACTTTTCCAGGAAGTCCTTCATCAGCGTCGGCCAGGAAGACTTGACCATCTTGGCTTCGACGCCGAGCGCCTTGCCTGCGGCCTGCACCAGGTCGACATCCAGGCCTTCGAAGCCGCCGTCCGGGCGCAGCAGGCTGAAGGGCTTGTAGTCGCCCGGTGTGCACACGCGCAGCGTGCCGTTCTTCTGCACCAGGTCCAGCCGCGAGGCCGGCGCCTCCTGCGCAGACAGGGCGGTGGCGGTCAGCAGGGATGACAGGACAAGGATGGCACGGGACAACATGGGATCTCCGATGGGTCAGGTGAGGGGCAGTGCGCTACATCACCGCGCCGAGCTGCCAGGGCACGAATTCATTCTGGCCGTAGCCATGCAGCTCGCTCTTGGTGGCGCGGCCGGACGCCGTGTCGAGCATCAGCCGGAAGATGCGCTCGCCCACCGCGTCGACCGTGTCCTGGCCTTCGACGATGCCGCCGCAATCGATGTCGATGTCTTCCTGCTGCTTCAGCCACAGCGCGGTGTTGGTCGACAGCTTCAGCGACGGCGATGGGGCGCAGCCATAGGCCGAACCGCGGCCGGTGGTGAAGCAGATCAGGTTCGCGCCGCCCGCCACCTGGCCAGTGGCCGACACCGGGTCGTAGCCCGGCGTGTCCATGAACAGCAGGCCGCGCGTGGTGGCGGGTTCGGCGAACTCCAGCACGTCGACCAGGTTGCTGGTGCCGCTCTTGGCGATGGCGCCGAGGGATTTTTCAAGGATGGTCGTCAGCCCACCGGCCTTGTTGCCGGCCGAGGGGTTGTTGTCCATCTGCATGCCGTGGCGCGCGGTGTACTGCTCCCACCAGGCGATGCGGGCCAGCAGCTTGTCGGCCACCGCGGGTGACACGGCACGCCGCGTCAGCAGGTGTTCGCCGCCATAGATCTCCGGCGTTTCGCTGAGGATTGCGCTGCCGCCATGGCGCACCAGCAGGTCCACCGCGGCGCCCAGCGCCGGGTTGGCGCTGATGCCGGAATAACCATCGCTGCCGCCGCATTGCAGGCCAACCGTCAGGTGACTGGCTGGCACCGGCTGGCGCTGCACGCGGTTGGCCTCGGGCAGCAGGCCCTGGATCACCTCGATGCCGCGGGCCACCGTCTTGGCGGTGCCGCCCGTGTCCTGGATGCTGAAGGTGATCAGCCTCGCGCCCTCGCTCAAGCCTTCCTGCGCGATCAGGCCCTGGATCTGGTTGGTCTCGCAGCCCAGGCCCACCACCAGCACCGCGGCGAAGTTCGGGTGGCGCGCGTAGCCGCCGAGGGTGCGGCGCAGCACGCGCAGCTCTTCGCCCTCGCTGTCGGTGGCGCAGCCTGCGCCATGCGTCAGCGCGACGATGCCGTCGACGTTCGGGTAGGCGGCCAGCGCCTCGGGATGGATGTCGCGGCGGAAGTGGTCGGCGATGGCCCGTGCCGCGGTGGCCGAGCAGTTCACCGAGGTCAGCACGCCGATGTAGTTGCGCGTGGCGACGCGGCCATCGGCCCGCACGATGCCGTCGAAGCTGGCGGGGCGGTCGACGAACGCCGTCGGCCGCTGGCCGGTGCCGGGTTGGTGCTGGCGCGAAAAATCGCTGAAGGCCAGGTTGTGCGTGTGCACATGCTGCCCTGCAGCAATGGCCTGCGTGGCCGTGCCGATGATCTGGCCATAGCGCACGACAGGCGCACCCGCCGCGATGGCGCAGGTGGCCACCTTGTGGCCCGGCGGCACCAATCCCTGCACGACAAAGTGCTCGGCCTCGATCGCCGCGCCGCCCAGCAGCTGCCGCCGCGCGATCACCACGTTGTCCGACGGATGGATGCGGATGACGGCGCTGCTCATGAGCGACCTCCTGGGGTGGAGGTCGCCAGAGTAAAGCGACCGGCTGGGCCCCGGATCGAGCCCATTGGATTGAACAAAGCGCCGGGCGCGGACGCACCCGCGCCGTCAAAGTTTCGCGACGGCTTTCCGTTTGGCTGTCGTTGCAGCTTTCTGGTATTCCTCTTCAGCTTCCTTGCGCAGCGCGATCGCCGTGGCCAGGGCCGCTTCGTAGCGTTCCTTGGTGTAGGTGTTCTTGCTGGCGATGTAGACGCTGCGGCGCAGCGGCTTGTCGCCGAAACGCGGCAGGTTGACCGAGAAGCTGCACTCTTCGACCGTGCTGCCGCGGCGCTGGCGCAGGATCGGGCCGCTGATGCCCACCGGCAGATCGTTCTGCTTGTGGGCGCTGGCCTTGCGCTGCAGGCCGGTGGGCGCCGGCAGCTTGCGCACGCGGGCGCGCAACTCGACGACAGCCGACGCCAACGCGGCGCGAGCGCCTTTGTTGTCGTGCGATTGGTCCGAGAAGAAGCGCGTCGGCATGCCGTAGCGCAGTTGCCAGCCGTGCGTGCTGTGCGAATCGATGCGCTGAACGTGTTCAGGGACACGACAGCGGGCGCCATAAGGTAAGGTGATGGTTCTGAATTGCATGACCAGTGTTCCCCAACGGGTGTCCAGTCCCTGAGGCTGCCGATCACCATCGCCGGTAGCACGTTGTGGGGAACCATCGTACAACACCTAACCGTCGATGAGAACGGGGTTCCACCCATTCACGTGTTGCTGCTGCTCGCCCAGACCGGCGATGCCCAGGCGCATCGTGTCGCCGGCGCGCAGGTAGATCGGCACCGGTTTCTGGCCCATGCCCACGCCCGGCGGCGTGCCGGTGCTGATCAGATCTCCCGGGTACAGCGTCGTGAAACGGCTGATGTAGCTGACCAGTTCGGCCACCCCGAACACCATCGTCCGGGTGCTGCCGTTCTGCATGCGGCGGCCGTTCACTTCAAGCCACATGTCCAACTGTTGCGGATCAGCCACTTCGTCGGCCGTCACCAGCCAGGGCCCGACCGGCCCGAAGGTGTCGCAGCCCTTGCCCTTGTCCCAGGTGCCGCCGCGTTCGATCTGGTATTCGCGTTCCGACACGTCGTTGACGACGCAATAGCCGGCCACATGCTGCAGTGCATCAGCCTGCGACACGTAGCGCGCCATGCGGCCGATCACCACGCCGAGTTCCACCTCCCAGTCGGTCTTCACCGAGCCCTGCGGCAGCACCACCGGGTCGTTGCAGCCGATCACCGTGCTGGTGTGCTTGGTGAACAGCACCGGCTCGGCCGGCACTGGCAGGTTCGATTCGGCCGCGTGGTCGGCGTAGTTCAGGCCGACGCAGACGAACTTGCCCATGCCCGACCATGGCGGCGCGATGCGACCGGGTTGGGCCACCAGCGGCAGCGTGGTGGGGTCGATGTCGCGCAGCGGCGCCAGGCCCTCGGGCGTCAGCATCGCGGCGGTGATGTCGGACACGACGCCGGACAGGTCACGCACCTGGCCGTTGCTGTCAAGCATCGCGGGTTTTTCCTGACCCTTGGGGCCATGACGAAGCAGTTTCATGGATCGCTCTCTTTCTTGCAAAAAGTACAGAATTACATGACTCGCCGACCCCTTCCAGCGAACGCCGCGGAACCGGCTTTGCCGGGCCGCTGGCGTTGCCCCCTTGAGGGGGAAGCGCCGCAGGCGCTCCGGGGGTGGGCTAATTGCTCCAACCGCCGTCGATGACTTGCGCGGTACCGGTCGTGAAGGCGGATTCGTCGCTGGCCAGGTAGACGGCCAGCGCGGCGATTTCTTCCGTGCGGCCGATGCGGCCCATCGGCTGACGGGCGACGAAGGCGGCCTCGACCTGTTCCAGCGTCTGGCCGCTGGCCTGGGCTTGCGCGCTGATGCGATCGCGCAGCGAGGGCGACTCCACCGTGCCCGGGCAGATCGCATTGCAGCGCACGCCGCGGGTGATGAAGTCGGCCGCCACCGACTTGGTCAGCCCCAGCACCGCTGCCTTGGTGGTGCCGTAGACAAAGCGGTTCGGCGCGCCCTTGATGCTGCTGGCCACCGAGGCGATGTTGATGATCGAGCCGCCGCCGCGGCTCAGCATGCCCGGCAGCAAGGCCTTGATCAGCCGGTATTGCGAGCGCACGTTCAGGTCGAAGGCAAAGGCCCATTCGTCCTCGGTGCAGTCCAGCACCGTGCCGGCGTGCACGAAGCCGGCGCCGTTGAACAGCACATCCATCGGGCCGGCTGTTGCCGCGGCAGCCCTCACGGCATCGGCATCGGTGACGTCGAGCCGCTGCACGCTGCAGCCGCATTCGGCTTGCAGTGACTCCAGCGCCGCGGCGTTGATGTCGGTGGCCAGCACCGTGGCGCCTTCGCGCACGAAAGCGAGTGCCACGGCGCGGCCGATGCCCTGCCCTGCGGCGGTGAGGAAGGCCGTCTTGCCGGCCAGTCGGGAAGCCATGGAGGGTGTCCTTTCAGGAAACGATGGTCTGGGCGGGTGCGCTGGGCCGGCAGCTCGGATCAGCCTCTGCCGACGAAGGGCATCTTGGTCGCCATCACCGTGGTGAAGAGCATGTTGGCCGACAGCGGCAGCCGCACCATCGCCATGAAGGTGTCCGCCACCGCCGACAGGTCCATGCGCGGCTCGGGCTTGATGCTGCCGTCGGCCTGCGGCACGCCGCTGACCATGCGCGCGGTCATGTCGCTGGCGACATTGCCGATGTCGATCTGGCCCACGGCAATGTCGAACGGCCGGCCGTCGAGCGCGGCGGTCTTGGTCAACCCCGACACGGCGTGCTTGGTGGCGGTGTAGGCGATCGAGCCCGGCCTCGGCGCATGCGCCGAGATCGAGCCGTTGTTGATAATGCGCCCGCCCATCGGCGTTTGCGTCCGCATCAGGCGGAACGCGGCGGCCAGGCAGTAGAAGGCGCCGTTCAGGTTGACGTTGACGACCTGGCGCCAGACCTCGCCGTCCACCTCGTCCGGTGTCTTGACCGCCGAGCCCATGCCGGCGTTGTTGAACAGCAGGTCCAGCCGGCCGAAGCGCTGCTGCACGCTGTCGAACAAGGCCTTGACCGCCGCTTCGTCGCCGACATCGCAGGGCATCGCAAAGCCACGGCCCGGCTGCTCGCCGGCCGCGGCGATCGCCGCCTCCAGCGCATCGGCGCGGCGGCCGACGAAGACGACCTGCCAGCCGTCCTTCAACAAGGCGGTGGCGCAGGTCTGGCCGATGCCGGAGCCGGCGCCAGTGACGAGGGCAATGCGGTTGTTCGCTGTCATCAGGATCCCTTCAGGAAGACGGAGTCAGTGGTTGTCTTTGGGGACAAAAGCGCCCCGCTGGCCGCGCAGGAAATCGAGATCGGCGCCCTCGTCGGCCTGCAGCACATGGTCGATGTAGAGCTTCCAGTAGCCGCTCTGCAATGGCGGCACCGGCGGCTGCCAGCCCGCGCGGCGGCGTTCGAGTTCGGCGTCATCGACATGCAGGTGCAGCTGCCGCTGCGGCACGTCCAGCGTGATCAGGTCGCCGTTCTGCACCAGCGCCAGCGGTCCGCCGGCCGCCGCTTCCGGCGCGGTGTGCAGCACGACGGTGCCGTAGGCCGTGCCGCTCATGCGCGCATCGCTGATGCGGACCATGTCGGTGATGCCTTTCCTCAACACCTTGGGCGGTAGCGGCATGTTGCCGACCTCGGCCATGCCGGGGTAGCCCTTCGGGCCGCAGTTCTTCAGCACCATCACGCAGGTTTCGTCGATGTCCAGCGCTTCGTCGTCGATGCGGGCATGGAAATCGTCGGAACTCTCGAACACCACCGCACGGCCGGTGTGCACCATCAGCGCCGGCGTCGCGGCACTCGGCTTGATCACTGCGCCGCGCGGCGCCAGGTTGCCGCGCAGCACGGCGATGCCGGCCTTGTCCTTGAACGGCGCGGCCATGGTCTTGATCACGCGGCTGTCGAAGTTCTGCGCATCGGCGATGTTCTCGCCGACCGTGCGGCCGCTCACCGTCAGCGCGTCACGGTGCAGCACGGATTCGATCTCCTTCATCACCGCCGGCAGGCCGCCGGCGTAGCAGAAGTCTTCCATCAGGTGCTCGCCCGAGGGCTGCAGGTTCACCAGGCAGGGCAACTCGCTGGCCAGGCGATCGAAATCGTCGATGGCCAGCGGCACGCCCAGCCGGCCGGCAATGGCCACCAGGTGGATCACCGCATTCGTGCTGCCGCCGATGGCCGCCAGCGTGCGGATGGCGTTCTCGAAAGCCTGGCGGGTGATGATGTCGCCGATGGTGGTGTCTTCATGCACCAGTTCGACGATGCGCCGGCCGGCGCTGCGGGCGATCACGTTGCGCCGACCGTCCACCGCCGGATAGGCGGCATTGCCGGGCAGGCCGATGCCCAGCGCTTCGACCATCGAAGCCATCGTGCTGGCCGTGCCCATCGTCATGCAATGGCCGTGGCTGCGGTGCATGCAGCTCTCGGCCTCGAAGAAGTCGGCCAGCTTCAGCGTGCCGGCGCGCACCTGTTCGCTCATGCTCCAGACGCCGGTGCCCGAACCGAGTTCCTGGCCGCGCCACTTGCCATTGAGCATCGGCCCGCCGGAAACACCGATGGTCGGCAGGTTGGCGCTGGCCGCGCCCATCAACAATGCCGGCGTGGTCTTGTCGCAACCCATCAACAGCACCACGCCGTCGATCGGGTTGCCGCGGATGCTTTCTTCGACATCCATGCTGGCCAGGTTGCGGTACAGCATGGCCGTGGGCCGCAGCAGCGTTTCGCCCAGCGACATCACCGGGAATTCCAGCGGAAAACCGCCCGCCTCATAGACGCCGATCTTGACCTGCTCGGCCAGCGTGCGGAAATGCGAGTTGCACGGCGTCAGCTCGCTGAAGGTGTTGCAAATGCCGATCACCGGCCGGCCGTCGAACTGGTCGTGCGGCACGCCCTTGCCCTTGACCCAGCTGCGGTAGGCAAAACCGTCGCGGTCCTGGCGGCCGAACCACTGCTGGCTTCTCAGGTCCTCGGGCTTCTTTCTGGGCTTGGAACTCATGGCGTGCTGGCTTTCCCGGAGGGTCGGTGCAAGGTGTCAGGCATATTATGGTATGACGATTGAGCCGCGCGTCTGCGGTGGAACCCGAAGGAGATGGATTTGAGCAAACCCGAAGTGCTGGCGGTCTCCAAACTCTCGCCGCTCTATGCGGCAAATTTGCAGCCCGCCGTGACATTGCACGACCGGCTGCACGAGCTGGACCCAGCCGCGCTGGCCGCCGCGGCACCGCGCATCCGCGCCATCGCGGCCAGCGGTGAATCGAAGGTCAGTGCCGCGCTGATCCGGCAATTGCCAGCGCTGGAGCTGATCTCGGTGATGGGTGTCGGTTACGACGGTGTCGATGTGGCCGCGGCCATCGGCCAAGGCGTGAAGGTCACGCACACGCCCGACGTGCTGAATGACGATGTGGCCGACCTGGCCATCGGCCTGATGCTCAGCGCCGCGCGCCAACTGCCCGCCGCCGACCGCTACGTGCGCGAAGGCCGCTGGCCCGGCGGCGCGATGCCGCTGGCGCGCAAGATGTCCGGCGCACGGATCGGCATCGTCGGCATGGGCCGCATCGGCCAGGCCATTGCGCAGCGCGCGCTGGCCTTCGGCATGAGCGTCGCCTACACCGCACGCAACGCCAGGGACGCGCTGCCCTACCGCTACTGGCCCGATGCGAAGTCGCTGGCCGCCGAGAGTGATTACCTGGTGCTGATCACACCCGGCGGTGCCGGCACCCGCAAGCTGATCAACGCCGAGGTGCTGGCCGCGCTGGGGCCCCAGGGCATTCTGGTCAACGTGGCGCGCGGCTCGGTGGTGGATGAAGCCGCGCTGATCGATGCGCTGGAACGCGGCGTGATCGCCGGCGCCGGGCTCGACGTGTTCGAGGACGAGCCCAACGTGCCCGAGCGCCTGCGCGCGCTGCCACAGGTGGTGCTGACGCCGCACATCGGCAGCGCAACGAACCAGACCCGCCAGGCCATGGCCGATCTGGCCTACGGCAACCTGCGCGCCCACTTTGCAGGTGAGCCCTTGCTCACGCCGGTGCCGGAGTGCCGTTGATCGTGGCTGCCGGCGCACACCCCGGGTAAGTCCGGTCTTGGCGTTTGCTCAATCATCATACGATAACACCACCGGCACCGACCGGCCCATCTTCAGGAGACAGCCAGATGCACTTCAAGACTTGGATCACCGGCGCCCTGGTCGGCGCTGCAGTGGTGGCCGCAGGCCCCGTTGCCGCCCAGGAAAAACTCACCGTCTGGTGGGGCAAGGGCTTCTACAAGGCCGAGGACGACGCGCTTTACGCGGCGATCAAGAAGTTCGAAACCAAGTACCCCAAGGTCAAGGTCGAACTCTCGTTGTACGCGCCGCAGGAAATGATCCCGAAGTCGGTGGCCGCTATGGATTCCGGCAACCCGCCGGACGTGGCCTACGGCGACGTCTACGACTTCCAGGTCACCGCCAAGTGGGCCTATGAAGGCAAGCTGGAAGACATCTCCAGCATCATCGACCCGTTGCGCAGCAAGTTCGAAGCCTCGGCGCTGTCGACCACCTTCCTGTACAACAACGCCAACCAGAGCCGGGCCTACTACGCCTTCCCGATCAAGCAGCAGACCATGCACATCCAGTACTGGAAGGACATGCTCGCCGATGCCGGGTTCAAGGACAGCGACATTCCGAAAGACTGGAAGGGCTACTGGAGCTTCTGGTGCGACAAGGTGCAGGCCTGTTACCGCCAGAAGACCGGCAACCGCGGCTTCGCCACCGGTTTCCCGATGGGCGTGGATTCGAGTGACTCGTTCTACTCTTTCCTGACCTTCATGGACGCCTACAACGTCAAGCTGGTCAGCGACTCCGGCAAGCTGCTGGTCGACGATCCCGCCGTGCGCCAGGGCCTGATCAACGCGCTGACCGACTACACCGCGGTCTATGGCAAGGGCTGCACGCCGCCCTCGGCCACCAACTGGAAGGACCCCGACAACAACGTCGCCTTCCACAACAAGACCATCATCCTGACGCACAACGCGACGATCTCGATCGCCGCGAAGTGGCTGGACGATTCGAACAATGCGACCCTGACCGAAGCACAGCGCGCCACCGCGAAGAAGAACTACACCGAGCTGATTGCCACCGCCGGCTTTCCGAACAAGCCCGACGGCAGCAAGATGACCTACCGCGCCGCGGTGAAGACCGGTGTGATCTTCAAGGAGGCCAAGAACAAGGCACTGGCCAAGCAGTTCGTCGCCTTCATGCTCGACGACGCGAACCTGACGCCCTATGTCGAAGGCTCGCTCGGCCGCTGGTTCCCCGTCACCAAGGCCGCACAGCAAAGCGCGTTCTGGAAATCCGACCCGCACCGCCTGGTGGTCTACAACCAGTTCATGGCCGGCACCACGCCGTTCGAATTCACCAAGAACTACAAGTTCACCGTGCTGAACAACGAGAACGTCTGGGCAAAGGCGATGAACCGCATCCTCAGCGAGAAGGTGCCGGTGGACAAAGCCACCGATGAAATGATCGCCCGCATCAAGGCGGTAGCGAACTAGATCGAGCCCTCGGCCGCCTGATGGCGGCCTGTCCCCCTGGGGACTGGCTCTGCCTCGCCTGTCACGCTTTATGTCACGTTCATCATGAGCACCCTCGCTGTTAGCACTCCTACTGCTGGTTCGCACAAGGCATTGAGCCCGTTCGCTCTCTGGGGCCGGCTGATGGTCGTGCCCTACCTGCTGGTGTTCGCGATCTTCGTGCTGTATCCGGTGGGCTACGGGCTGTGGCTGGCGCGGCATCCGGAGAGCTACAGCAAGCTGTTCGACGACCCGATCTTCTTCCGCACGGCGATCAACACCATCGTGTTCGTCGTCGTCGCGGTGAACGTGAAGATGATCATCGCGCTCGGTCTGTCGGGCTTTTTCGTGCAGCAGCGCTGGTGGATCAAGATCCTGTCGATGCTGTTCATCCTGCCCTGGGCGGTGCCGTCGATCCCGACCATCCTGTCGGTGCGCTTCATGCTGAACCCCGAGTGGGGCGTCATCAACTCGACGATCTTCAAGCTGACCGGCCTCGACGGCCCGAACTGGCTCAACGACCCGACCTTGGCGCTGAGCTTCTCGATGCTGATGCACATCTGGAAGTCGCTGCCGTTCTGGACGCTGATCCTGATCGCCGGGCGCATGGCGATTCCTGCCGAGCAGTACGAAGCGGCCAGCGTCGATGGGGCCACACGCTGGCAGAAGTTTCGCTTCATCAGCTGGCCGGCGATGCGCAGCCTGTTCTTCACCTCGACGATCCTGTCGATGATCTGGACCCTGGGCGACTTCAATTCGGTCTATCTGCTGACCGGCGGCGGCCCGGCCGACCTGACGCATGTGCTGGCCACGCTCGGCATCCGCTACCTGCGGCTGGACCAGATCGAGCTGGCGATGGCCTCGATTGTCGTGGCGCTGCCGCTGGTGCTGCCACTGGTGTACGTGATGATGAAGAGGTTGTCCAAATGAGTCGCCCGTTCACGGCGAAGAAGATCGCCGCCGAAGTGCAGTTGCTGCTGATCGGCATTCCGGTCTTCTTCTGGACCCTGATTCCGGTCTACCACCTGCTCGTCTTCGCGATCTCGGAGCGTGATTCGGCCACTTCCGGCCGGCTGTGGCCGAAGAACCCGACGCTGCAGAACTTCGACACCGTGCTGCAGCAGAAGCACTTCTACCTCACCCACTTCTGGCAGCAGCTGGGCAACTCGCTGATGGTCGCCTTCGCGGTGGGCTTGCTCACGCTGTTCGTCGCCACCACCGCGGCGTTTGCGATCAGCCGGCTCAAGGTGCGCGGCGGCCGCACGGTGATGAACCTGGCGCTGTTCACCTACTTCATCCCAGCCGCCTTCCTGGCCGTGCCGATGTACAAGACCATGGCCAACTACGGCCTGCTGAACAACCGCTGGTCGCTGATCCTGGCGATGGTGACGATCGCCTCGCCGTATTGCATCTGGGTCTTGAAGCAGGCCTCGGACAAACTGCCCTGGGAGCTGGACGAAGCCGCGCGCATCGACGGCGCCACGCCGCTGCAGCTGTTCCGCCTGGTCTACATCCCGTTGATGCTGCCCTCGCTGGTAGCAGTGGGCACGTACGCCCTGCTGCTGGCCTGGAACGAGTACTTGTACGGCTTCCTGCTGCTGTCCAACGAGACCGATCTGACGCTGGCCGTCGCGCTCGGCAACTTCCTCGCTGCCGATGACTCGCCGTGGGAGCTGCTGATGGCCACCGGCCTGATCTACGCGTTACCGCCGGCGGCGATCTACTACGCCTTCAAGCGCTACATGGTCGCCGGCCTCACCGCCGGTGCGGTGAAATCCTAATCCCCAAAAAACATGGCAGCCGTTTCCTTTCGCAATATTCAGAAGACCTACGGCAGCTCCGTCAAGGTCATTCATGGCATCGGCTTCGATATAGCCGACGGTGAATTCGTCGTGCTGGTCGGGCCTTCGGGCTGCGGCAAATCGACGCTGCTGCGAATGCTGGCCGGACTGGAGGAAATCTCCGGCGGAGAGATCATGATCGACGGCAAGGTCGTCAACGAGCTCGAATCCAAGGACCGCGACATCGCGATGGTGTTCCAGAGCTACGCGCTCTACCCGCACATGACCGTGCGCGACAACATGGGCTTCAGCCTGAAGCTGCGCAAGGCCGACCTCAAGCTCACCGCAGAGCGCGTGGACAACGCCGCCCGCATCCTGAACCTCGGTCCGCTGCTCGACCGCTTCCCGCGGGAACTCTCCGGCGGCCAGCGCCAGCGCGTGGCCATGGGCCGCGCCATCGTGCGCGACCCGAAAGTCTTCCTGTTCGACGAGCCGCTGTCTAACCTGGACGCCAAGCTGCGCGTGGCCATGCGCGCCGAGATCAAGGCGCTGCACCAGCGCCTGAAGACCACCACCGTCTACGTCACCCACGACCAGATCGAGGCGATGACGATGGCCGACCGCATCGTCGTGATGCACGACGGCATCGTCGAGCAGATCGGCACGCCGCTGGAGTTGTTCGACCGGCCGGGCAACCTGTTCGTCGCGCAGTTCATCGGCTCGCCGGCGATGAACGTGATCGCCGGCACGCTGCAGGGCGATGGCCAGCGCAGCTGGGTCCAGGCGCTGGGTGCGCAGTGGCCGCTGGCCATTGCCGCGAACGGCGCCACCGGCAAGGGCGTGCATTACGGCATCCGCCCCACCGACATCAACCTGGCCGATGCCGGCACGGCGGGCGCCATCGCCGCCAAGGTGGTGGTGGTGGAGCCCACCGGCGCCGAGACCGAGCTGCTGCTGCAAGTGGCCGACCAGCAAGTGACGTTGGTGATGCACGGCCGCACCAGCGCCCAGCCCGACGACACCGTCTACCTCGCCGTCGACGCGGCCAAGACCCATGTCTTCGATGGTGCCAGCGGGCAACGCCTGGGCTGACGTGAACGCACCGAGGATCGTCGTGATGGGCGTCAGCGGCTGCGGCAAGTCCACCATCGGCCGCGCGCTGGCCGAGCGGCTGGGGGCCGACTACGTCGAAGGTGACGAGCTGCATCCGCCAGCCAACGTGCAGCGCATGGCCGCCGGCATTGCGCTGACCGATGAAGACCGCGAGGGCTGGCTGGCCGCCATTGCCGCACGCCTGGCCGATGCGCATGCGCAACAGCGTGGCCTGGTGGTCACCTGTTCAGCGCTGAAACGCCGCTACCGCGACCAGCTGCGCGCCGGCTGCCCGGACCTGCGGCTGGTGTACCTGCACGGCGACGCGCAGCTGCTGACCCAGCGCCTGGAAAGCCGCACCGGGCACTACATGCCGGCCTCGCTGCTGCCCAGCCAGCTGCAAGCGCTGGAGCCACCGCAATCCGACGAGCACGCGCTGCGCTTCGACATCCACTCCCCCGCGGCCGAGATCGTCGAGCAGACCGCCGCCGCCTTCACGATGCCTGCGCCATGAGCACCTTCACCAAGATCATCCTGTTCACCGACACCGACGGCCGCGCGCGTTTCCGCGAAGAAGCGCTGCCCTTGCCCGAAGGCAAGCCGATGGCCATGCTGTCGCCGCTGATGCCCAGCGGCGGCTACCAGCTACGCATGAGCCCGGTGGGCTTTCGCAGCGAGTTCCATTGCACCGACAACCCGCAGTGGGTGTTCATCCTGAACGGCCAGATGGAGATCGGCCTGCAGGACGGCAGCTCGCGCATCTTCCAGCCCGGCGACCACTTCTACTCGGCCGATGTGCTGCCGGCCGACGCTCGTTTCGACGCCGGCGTGCACGGCCACTGGAGCCGCCAGCTCGGGCCCGAGCCGCTGGTCACCGTGTTCGTCCGCGGATGAAACCCACCGTGGTTGCCCACGCACCGATCAAGAACGTGCACGGCAACACGCTGGATCGCCTGGGCGAGGCCATCGTCTCCGGACGTTATCCGCCCGGCGCCTCGATTCCGCCCGAGCCCCTGTTGTGCGAAGAATTCGGGGTCAGTCGCACGGTGGTGCGCGAAACCGTGAAGTCGCTGGTCGCCAAGGGCCTGCTGATCACCGGCCCGAAACTGGGCACACGGGTGATGCCCGAGGACGACTGGAACTGGTTCGACCCCGATGTCGTGGTGTGGAAATCCAAGATCGGCCTGACCCGCGAGTTCCTGCGCGACCTGCAGGAGCTGCGCCGCGTCGTCGAGCCCGCTGCGGTGCGCCTGGCGGCCGAGCGTGCCACGGCCGAAGACATCGCCGGCATCGAATCGGCCTATGCCGGCATGAGAGCGGCCATCGAGCTGGGCGGCGACTACGTCACGCACGACCTGCGCTTTCACCAGGGCCTGCTGCGGGCCTGCCACAACCGCATGCTGGTGCAGATGAGCAAGGCGCTCGGCGCGCTGCTGCGCACCAGCTTCGAGATCTCCACCACCCGGCCCGACGGTCCGTCGTTATCGCTGCCCTTGCATCGCGCGGTTCTGGATGCCGTGATCGCCCGCTCGCCGCAGCGCGCCGAGAAGGCCAGCCTGGTGCTGATCGACGGCGCGCAGGAAGACATCGAGGCGGTGCTGGCTTCGCGCAGGAAACTGCCTTCGCTCAGCGCGCCGGCGGCGCAGCTGAAGGTGCGCAAAGTAGGCGTGTGAGCGCGGCGCCGGTCGGCGGCGCAGAATGGTCCTCCAGTGCATGCCGAATCAGCGCATCGGCCCCGGACTTCGAGGAGCGCCCCATGACCATCGAACTCAGAACCGCCGATGGCGGCGCCGTGCAGGTGTCGCCCGAGACCCTGCAGGCCTTCAAGACCAGCTTTCGCGGGCCGGTGCTAGGCCCCGACGCGCCGGAGTACGAGGAGACACGCAAGATCTGGAACGCAATGATCGACCGCCGCCCCGGGCTCATCGTGTGCTGCACCGGCGTGGTGGACGTGATCATGGCCGTGCGTTTTGCGCGTCAGCACCGCTTGCTGGTCTCGGTGCGCGGCGGCGGCCACAACATCGCCGGGCTGGCGGTGTGCGAGGGTGGGCTGATGATCGACCTGTCGCTGATGAAGGGCGTATGGGTCGACGCCCCCGGCCGCACGGCTCGGGCGCAGGCCGGCTGCACGCTGGGCGAGCTGGATCGTGAGACCCAGCTGCACGGCCTGGCCGCGGTGCTGGGCTTCGTCTCGATGACCGGCATCGCCGGCCTCACGGTGGGCGGCGGATTCGGCTACCTGACACGCCGGCATGGCTGGACCTGCGACACGCTGGTGTCGATGGAAGTGGTCACTGCCGACGGGACACTGGTGCGCGCCGCCGCCGATGAGAACCCCGAGCTGTTCTGGGCTTTGCGCGGCGGGAGCGGCAACTTCGGCATCGTCACCTCCTTCGAATACAGGCTGTTCCCGGTCGGCCCCGAGATCCTGGGCGGCGCCGTCGCCTGGCGTGCCGAGGACGCCAAGGAGGTGCTGGCCTTCTACCGCGAGTTCACCGCCACGACGCCGCGCGACACCACCTGCGTGGCCGTGCTGCGCATCGCGCCACCGGCGCCCTGGCTGCCCAAGGAGGTGCATGGCCAGCCCATCGTCGCGGTGTTCGTCTGCCACGGCGGCAGCATCGAAGACGGCGAAAGCATCGTCGCGCCGCTGCGCGCCCTGGGCCGGCCGGTGGCCGACATCGTCACGCGCCGGCCCTATGTGCAGATGCAGGCCCTGCTCGACGGCACGCAGCCCAAGGGTCGGCGCTACTACTGGAAGTCGCACTACCTGCCGGACCTGCCTGCGCCAGCCATCGACGTGCTGATCGACCATGCCCGGCGCTTGCCTTCGCCGCACTCGGCGATCCTGTTGTTCCAGATCGACGGTGCGCTGAACGAATTACCGGCCGAGCATTCACCCGCCGGCAACCGCGACGCCGCCTATGTGCTGAACCTTGCGGCCTCATGGGAAAACACAGCGGACAACGCGAGCGACGACGCGCAGAACCTGCGCTGGAGCCGCGAGGCCTTCGAGGCCATGCGCAACTTCTCGACCGGCGGCACCTATGTCAACTTCCTGACCGAGGAAGAGGGCAGCGAGCGCATCACGGCAGCCTATGGCCGGACCAACCTCGAGCGGCTGGCCCGCCTGAAGCAGCAGTTCGACCCGGACAACCTGTTCCGACACACCAAGAACGTGTCGGGCTGAGCACCTGCGATGCGCAGGATCCTTGAGCGGCATCCTTGATCGAGGTCAGTTAGCGACCACTGCGTTTGCCATCTGCGCCACACCCCGACCCGCGCGTCACTGGCAGGCCGGCGTTGCAGCGCTAACATGCGTGCTTTCGAACAGCAGACCCCCTGCATCGCTCAGGCATCGGGTTGGGAGCACGGATGAGTGAAGTGCCGCATCCTGCGCCGCAACCGGCCGATCCCGGTCGGCGCTATGTCACCCTGCTGTTCGCCGATCTGTCACGTTCGACCGAGCTGGCCTGGGCGATGGAAGCCGAGCACTACGCCGCGCTGCTGGCCGCGCTGCGCGGCGCCTACCAGGACACCATTGCGCAGCACGGCGGCATGGTGGTGCGGGTGCAGGGCGACGGCCTGCTGGCGATGTTCGGCCACCCGCTGACGCGTGAGGACGATGGCCGCCGCGCCGTCGAGGCCGCGCTGGCGCTGCACCAGCGGGTGCGTGAACTGCGCATTGCGCTGCCGGACGGGCATGGCTTGAGCCTGCACACCGGCATCCATTCGGGTCTGGTGCTGATCGGTGCCGGCGACATCGAACGCGGCCGCTTCGAGCTGCTGGGGCCGGTACCGAATATCGCCGCGCGGCTGTCGGACGCCGCCGCACCGCACGAAATCCTGGTCAGCGAAGAAACGCTGGGGCCGGCCAGCCGCGTGTTCAGCACCAGTGCGCCACAGCCGCTGCGGGTGAAGGGCCGGGACGCGCCGATCCTGGTCTACCACGTCGACGCCCGGGCCGGCCCGCAAGCACGCCTGGCGTCCAGCGGCCGGCAGGGGCCCACACCCTTCGTCGGCCGCCAGGCCGAACTGGCGCTGCTGGAGCAGCGCCTGGCCCAGGCGCTGGCCGGGCAGCCCGGCTCGGTGGCCGTGGCCGGTGCGGCCGGCATGGGCAAAACCCGGCTGATCGAGCAACTGCTGGCCCGCGCCAGCCAGCGCGGCTGCCGCGTGCTGCGGGGCTACTGCGAACGAGACCTCGGCGCCGAGCCGCTGCAGCCCTTTCGCCACATGCTGCAGGCGCTGGGCGACGAGGCCCCGGCGGGCGACCACCCCACCAAGACCGCCGATGACTTCGTGGCGCTGTTCACCCGGCTGGCCCAGGACCAGGCGCTGCTGCTCTTCGTCGACGATGTGCAGTGGGCCGACGAAGGCTCCAAGCAGGTATTGAGCGCACTGCGCCGGCTGGCCGCTTGCCGGCTGCTGATCCTGCTGTCCACGCGCAGCGCAGACGCGGGCGTAGCGCTGGCCGGCACCGCGGACGCCGATGCGGCCCTGGCCGGCGCGGCGCAGACGATCACGCTGGCACCGCTGAGCGAGGCCGAAGCCGCGCTGGCCATCGCCGCCCGGCTGCCCGCGGTCGACCCCTTTGTCGCCGCCGAGATCGCCCACCACGCTGGCGGCAACCCGCTGTTCATCGAAGAGCTGTGCCACTCGGCCGCGCGCGGCGGCAGCAGCCGGCTCGGCCGCCTGCATGGCGGCGCGGGCTGGTTGAACCACCTGGTCGAATCGCGTGTGCAGCACCTGCCGCTGGGGCAGGCCGAGCTGGTGCGCGTGGCCGCGGTGATCGGCAATGTGATCCCGGCCTGGCTGCTGGAGCGCCTCACCGACCAGGGCGAGGACAGCCCGCTGGTGCAAGGCCTGGCCGACGAGGATTTCATCTTCCCCGGCGAACGTGCGGGCACCTTGCGCTTCAAGCACGGCATCACCCGCGACGTGATCTACGACTCGGTGGGCCTGCACGCCCGGCAGCGCCTGCACCTGCGCATTGCCGCGGCGCTGCAGGAGCACCGCGCGATGGTGCCGCAGGATGAGTCACTGGAGGCGCTGGCCTACCACTTCGATGCCGGTGGCGATGCGGCACAGGCCGCGCACTATGCCGAACTGGCCGGCGACAAGGCGCTGGCCGCTTCGTCGCTGGACCGTGCGCGTGCGCAGTACCGCGCCGCGCTGGCCGCGCTGGATCGGCTGACACTGGTGGCCGAAGACGCCCGGCGCTGGATCAGCATCATGCATCGGCTGGGCCTGGTCTGCCTGTACGACCCCTCGCGCAGCGAGCTGGCGCTGTCCGAGCGGGCGGTGCGCCTGGCCGAACAGTATGGCGATGCGGCCAGCATCGCCAGCGCCCGCTACTGGCTGGGCTACATCTGCTATTCGCTGGGCGATACCCGTGCCGCCATCAGGCATGGTGAGCGGGCGCTGACCGAGGCGCGGCAGGCCGGCGAAGAGCGGCTGGCGAGCCAGGTCGTCGCAATGCTGGGCGAGGCCCATACCGCGGCGGCGCAGTACGGCCGGGCGCTGGAGCTGCTGGATCAGGCCATCACGATCAAGCGCCGGCACCGCAGCGGCCGCCACATGAACGTCGGCCTGGCCTTCTCGCTGGTCTGCCGCGCCTATGCGCTGGGCGACCGCGGGCAGTTCACGCAGGCCCATGAATGTTTCGACGAAGCGCTGGCCTGCATCGTCGGAGTAACCCACCAGATCGGCGCCACCACCCATGGCTGGCGCTGCGCGGTGCTGCTGTGGCAGGGCCGCTGGGCCGAAGCGCGTGAGGCCGCGACCGAATCCGGCCGCATTGCCGAGGCCACGCGCAGCCTGTCGCAGCTGTCGATCGCCCACGCGATGGCCGGCCAGGCCAGCTGGATGCTCGAACGCGCGCCGCAATCGCTGCAGGCCATCGTCGAGGCCACGGCCTGGCTGGAGCCGCGGGAGAGCGGGCTGTACCGCTCGCTCAACCATGGCTGGCTGGCCGAGGGGCTGATGCAGGCCGGCCGCCACGGCGAAGCCCGGCGCCATGCCGCTGCCGCGCTGCAGCGCAGCCGCGAGCGCGACCTGATCGGCGTGGCGATGAGCTACCGCGCGCTGGCCCGCGACGCCGCGACACAGCGCCCGGCAGCCGCGCAGCGCTACATCGCGCTGGCCATGAAGACCGCCCAGGCCCGCGACTCGGCCCACGAGGTGGCGGTAACGCAGCTGTGCGAGGCCGAGATCGCGCTGCAGCAGGGCCAGGCCCAGCGCGCCGGCCCGCTGCTGGACGCCGCGACGGCCGCCTTCGACGCGATGGCGATGACCTGGCATCTGGATCAGGCGCTGCGCTTGCGCGCGCGCCTCGCCGCGCCGCCGACGTAGGCGGCAGCGCGGCGAGGCGCGCTGCCGGTTGAAGCGGCAGGAGCCGCGGCAGCGGGTGCGGCAGGGGCCGCAGCAGGCGGCCGCGGCGTCAGCATCAGCAGCACCGGCGAGCCGGTCGGCTGCAAGCTGCCAGCCTCCAACAGGCCGGCGATCAGCGCCAGCATCACCCCCACGCCCATGCCGTAGCCGGGGCAGGCATGCAGGCCCCAGATCTCGCTGTCCGGGTCGCGGCTGCCGCCGAACATCAGCTCGTGCCCGACGGCGGGATCAGTCAGCGCCGACGCAATGCCCAGCACCACGCGCTGCTTCTCGTCGAACACCACCTGGCCGTCGCGCACCGGGCAGCGCCACAGCATCTCGGGCACCGGGCGCTTGCGCATGGTCTGCATCAGCGGCTCGAACAGCACCTGTTCGGCGCGCTGGAACGGGTCCGGCACGGCCGTCTCGGTTTCGGCCAGCCGCTGCTGCCAGTGCCACAGCGCCTTGTCGTCGATCCAGCTCTCCATCGTGCGCAGGAAGTTGCCATGCACGGTGGGCGGAAAGCCCAGCAGCACACCGGCAATGGCGTCGGCGACGATCTTGCCGCCGCGGTGGGCCAGGCCCTTTTGAATGTCGGCGGCCAGTGGGCCCAGCCAGCGGCGCTCGTCCAGCATCTGCTGCACCGCCTTCAGCACGGCCTGGCCCTGCAGCGGCCCATCCTTCACGGCCTCGGGCCGCGGGTGCGGCGAAAAGATGAAGCGCGACGGCGTCAGCAGATGCCCCGGGCAGCGCGGCGGCTGCACGTTGCCGTCGAGCCGGCCGCCGGCCGCCATCAGCCGCTGCTTGCCGGCCGGCACCACGGAGTTCGGCGCACCGTCCGGACGCGGTCCCCTGGCTTCGGGCAGGCCGATCCAGGCCGAGCACAGACCGGCCAGCACGCTTTCGCTGAGTGTCACCAGATCGATGGCGATGCGTTCCGGTTCGCCGGGGGGGTCCGGCTGCTTCAGCAGCTTGACGAAGCCGTCCAGCACCGCACGCACGACGGGCCGCGCCTCCTCGAAGGCGCGTGCGGCGGGGTACTTCTCGATGGCCTCGTTCACGAGCGAGGCCAGTGCATCGTGGCCGGTCGAGGGGTCCATGCCCAGGTGGTTGGGGCCGACCGACGCGGCCATGCGCTTGCCGTAACCCTGCACCGAGAAGTTCGTGCCCTCGTCCTGCAGCGCGGCCACCACCCGCGCCGGGCTGCCCAGCAGCGTGGCATAGGGCGCGGCGTTCAGCAGGCCATCGTGGGCTTCGCGCACCTCGGCCCACAAGGCCTTGTTGCGGTCGGGATCCTCGAGCCGCAGGCGCCAGGACTCGACGGTGGACGGCGCTTCTGCTTCGGCCGCCACGGGGAGCGGCAGCTCCGCCGCGGGGCCCGGGCCGGCGGCAGCCCGGCCGCGGGCTCCGTACGCAGCTCGCGCCGCGGCCGTCGGCCGGCGGAAGCCGGGCAGCCCGCGCAGGGCCGGCAACGACGGCGCGAACAGGTACAGCCCCCAGGCCAGCTCGACGAAGGGCTTGTCGCCGAGGTCGACACGGTCCACCTCGTCCCGTGTCTTGAGGTAGCGGAAGGTGCGGCGTTCGCCCGGCTGCGGCACCGCCAGGAAGGGGTCGGCCTGCGACGAGGACACGCCGCTGCTGTTGCCGCCGGCCATCCAGCGCTGGATGGTTTCGTACTGCTCGGCGATGCTGGCGCAATAGCCCATGAAGACCAGGCCACGCTCGGTGGTCCGATCGGTGTCCGACAGCGGCCCGTAGGACATGCCGCGGCGCTGGATGCGCGGCATCGGCACCCGGCCGTCACGCGGGTTGGCGCGGCGGATGTGGGAATGGAAGGGGCAGGCCACGCCGTGCGGGTCGTCCTCGTAGTTGAAGTCGTTCGGTCCGCCCTTGCCCGCGGGCACGAAGGCCTTGCCCTGCTGATCGCGGCCCATCATCTTGGCCAGCACGGCTGCCTTGTCCTCGCGCGCCTTCAAGGCGTCATCCAGGTGGTCGACACGCTGTTGCAGCTTGCGCATGACCAGGAAGCTGCCGTTGTCGAGCAAGGCATCGGCCGCATGCCAGGCGAAGCGATCGTCGCCGCGGTCGTTGGCATGGCCCAGCAGCAGTTCGCCGGCGCGCACTTCGTCGGTGCCGGGCTTCGGGGTGCCCGCAACGAAGCGGGGCTGGCTCAGGCCGTCGGCAAAACCGAAGTGCCCGCGGATCTCGCCCGTCTTCTCGTCGCGGTAGCTGCGTGTCGGTTGCACCGCCAGCACGCTCAGCCCGCTGCCGTCCGGGTCGTTCTTGTCGTCGGCGAGCGTGGCCACGATGCCGGCCAATGTCGGGTGCAGCGTCGCGCTCGGGCCTTTGGCATCGATCAGGCGCAGCACCAGCACGGCATGCACGGTGGCCAGGTCGATGCGGCCCCGTTCGGGCTTGGTTTCATCGCGCAGCGGCCGCAGCCAATGGTCCGGATGGTTGCCGCGCACGTCGCCGAGCAGCCCGCAGCGTGCTTCCATGCCCTCGGCGAACTCCTGCGGCAAGCGGTCCAGCCACTCGGCCGGCAGCTCCAGCGCCGCCAGGCCGGCATGGCTGAAGGCCAGGTGGTAGCGCACCTCGCTGGCCTGGGCCGGCGCGGCGCAGCGGTCGGCCAGCTGCTCGGCGATGTAGCGGGCCGCCTTGGCCGCATCACGCACGCCCAGCATCACCACGCAGCCATGCGTCACCGGGTCGTTCTGGACGTAAACCGCGCCCTGCAGCACGGACTCGTCGTAGGTCAGGTGCGGGTCGGGCCGCGGCGGCTCGAAGCTCTTGTCGAGCCACGCCAGCTCATCGCCCAGCGCCTCTTGCAGCTTGGGCCAGATGGGCAGGAGGGTGGCGTTCAGACCCTTCAGGGCTTGCCTGAACTCTTGCAGCGCCGACTGCGCAAAGCGCACCAGCACGCCGCCGTCACCGCCATCTGGCTCCTGCGGGTCGATCGGGAAATAAGTCGCCAGCCGGAACAGGCCTTTGAGCGAACGCAGCGGCAGCGCCAGGCGAACCTGGGGATCCGCCAGCGCCTCGGCGACGGACTCCGCAGCCTGCTTCGGCGCCGGCTTCATCGCATGCCGGGCGATGGCCACATCCAGCCGTTCTGGCGTGGCCCGCTTCTCGGGATCGTCCGGATCGCGGCCCTCGCGCTGCAGCCGCTCGATGTCGCTCAGGTAGCGCTGGTCGGCCATGGTCACCGAGGAGTCGGCGTAGAAGATGCCGGCGTCCATCTCGTTGTCGCGCACCCAGCGGCAGTATTCGTCGAAGTTGCCCTTGCGCGAGCCGGGATAACCGACGCAGTGGCAGAACAAGGCGTCGAGCAGGGTGCCGATGTCGCGGTAGATCACCCGCATGTACGGCTCCCAGCCGCCGTCGAAGGTGACGTTCAGCGACAGCATCGAGGTGCCGGGCTCGCCGGTGCGCGCCTGCGCGATGCGCGGCGGCACGATGGCGTAGCGGAAGCCGCGGATGATGCCCCAGCGCCCGACGGTGTCCGGGAACACCGGGCTGTGCATTTCCGACTCGCGCAGGTTCACGCGCGAGGCATGCATCGCATTGAGCAGCTTGCGCAGACGCTCGAGGTAGGTGATGGTTTCGAAGCCATCGACGAAGCCGGGCTTGATCGGCGCCAGCACGGCCAGGTTGGTGAGGCCGCCGAGTTCGATGCTCTTGACCGGTGCACGCATGTTTCCCCCCGTCTTGGTTCACCGTGCGGGACGGCGAAGCGCACGACAGTAGCGCCGGCAGGGTTTTGCGGCATCCGCCCAACTACGGATGCGCCCCCGCTGCGCTCGACTTGATCGACAAAGCCGGCACGAAAGCCTGCACGCCCATGGCCTCGAACATCGCATCGGGCGCCAGCGCCACGCCGCCCTTGAACACCAGGCTGACGCGGCGGATGTCCTGGATGCGCACGCTGGGGTCGCCATCGATCAGCACCAGGTCGGCCCGCTTGCCGGCGGTGATGGTGCCGGTCTCGGCCAGCGTGCCGCTGTAGCGCGCGCCGTTGTAGGTGGCAATCTTCAGCACCTCGGCCGCCGGGATGCCGGCCTTGACGTACAGCTCCAGCTCGCGATGCAGCGCAAAGCCTGCGAAGTCATCGGTGCCAGCGAGCAGCGGAATGCCAGCCCGATGCATGCGGCCGACGAAGGCCAGCATGGCCGCGTAGGACTGGCGATAGCGCGCCGCATTGCCGTCGTTCACATCCATCGAATTGGCCAGGATGCTGCGCCGCACCGACACCGGCAGGTGCTCGGCCACCATCGACAAGCTGGGGTTGGCCTGGCCGCTGCGCTGGGTGAACATCGCCTCGAAGGTGTCCAGTGTCGGGTCGACCACGGTGCCCTTCTTGCGCAGCAAGGCGAGGAACGCCTTGACGCGCGGGCCGTCGAGGTCGACCTTGGCGGACTCGTCGCCGACCAGCGTGAAGCGCAGCAGCGTGCGCGTGTCGTCCTGCGGCTTGACGAAGAAGTTCAGCATCAGCTGGTTGATGTGGTTGAGCTCGTCGTAGCCGTCCCGCACCGCCTGCTCGGCACGCATGAAGGCCGGCACATGGCCGCCGACGCGCAGGCCGCGCTGGTGCGCGTAAGCCGTGAGTGGCTTGACCCATTCGGGCTTGATCGAGTTGTAGAGCTTGAGCTGGCGATAGCCGCGCACGGCATACCAGTCGACCGCGCGCCGGGCCTCGTCCAGCGTCGCGGCCAGGATGCCGAAATTCGACGAGAACGGGCTCTTGCCTTCGATGAAACCCAGCGGCACCACGTGCGGCCCCAGCTCGGTGCCGGCATCGAAGCGGGCCTTCAACGCGTGCAGCGCGGGGTTGACATTGCCCATGTCGCGCACCGAGGTCACGCCAGCGGCCAGGTGCAGCAGGCCCTGGTCGGGGTAGATATGCGCATGCATGTCGAACAGGCCCGGCAGCAGTGTCTTGCCGCTGCCGTCGAGGGTCTGTTCGGCCGCGGCCGGGCCGCTGCCGGCGGGCAGCACCGCGCCGATGCGCCCATCGAACAGCGTCACGTCGGACGGGCCACGCATGCGGGCGGCGGCGGCATCGAACCAGCGCACGTTGCGGATCAGCGTCAGCCCCGGCAGCGGCCGCGCGAGTTTCGTCGCCAGCGTGCGCAGGCGTTCGTTCTGCGCGCGCTGCTGGCGCTCCAGCAGCCGGGGAGCTTCGGCCTCGAAGCCCTGCTCGGCCAGTTGCCAGCCGGGGAAGACCATCGCAAACAGCGGCTGGCCTGCGTCCTCACGCAACCAGACATACGAAGGCGTGAGGTCGGCGCCGGTCAGCGCATACAGGCCGACCTGGGCCGGGACGCCGGCGGCCGAACGCACGGCCAGCGTATCGAGGCGCTCGACCGTGAAGCGCCCGCCGGGCAGCGCCGGCGCGGCATGGCCGGGTTGCGCCCAGACCCCATGCACCAGCTGCGCAAACCAGTCCGGGCTGTACTCCACCGGCAGGTACATCGCCTCCGGCGGGGCGGCCTGGTCGCCGCGATCGACCGTCGAGGTCCATTGCACGCGGCCTGGCTGGCGCTGGAAACTTTCCTTGATCTCGCCGCCGAAGGTCGACTTGCCGCTGACGCGGTAGGACTGCAGCGCGCCGTCGGCACCCAGCGTGTACTGCTCGCTGATGTCCGGCCCGCGGCCGTTGTCGCGGTACGAATACTCCACGCGGACCTGGTTCTGGCCATCGACCCGGCGCAGCAGCTGGCCGCCGACCTGCGTCTGGATCGTGATGGTGAAGCGCGTCTCGCTGTCGGCATGCGCCGGCAGCGCCAGCATCAGCGCCGACGCCGCCGCAGCGGCCAACAACGCACGAAGTGTGAGGTGAGCGGTGTTCATGGCCGCGATGATGGCATGCACCGGCAGCGCGATCCGGGCCGGCCGCAGCGGATGGCGCAGGCGGCTCAGGCTGCGGCCGACAGCCGCCGGTCTTCGACCAGCGCCCGCGTGCAGTCGGCCAGGCACATCGGCCTCGCGAAGTAGTAGCCCTGCATCTCGTCGCAGCCGTGGGCGCGCAGGAAGGCCAGTTGTTCCGCGGTCTCGACACCTTCGGCCACCACTTTCAGCTTCAGGCTGTGGGCCAGGCTGATGATGGCCAGCGCGATCGTGGCATCGTCGGCGTTCGTGCTCACGTCGCGGATGAAGGCGCGGTCGATCTTCAGCGCATCCAGCGGAAAGCGTTTCAGGTAGGCCAGGCTCGAATAGCCGGTGCCGAAGTCGTCGACCGACAGCCGCACGCCATGGCTGCGCATGGTGTTGAGCATGCGCGCCGCTTCGTCGGGGTCGCTCATCAGCATCGACTCGGTGAGCTCGAGCTCCAGCAGGCCGGGGTCGATGCCGGTCTCGGCCAGGATCGCGGCGATGGTGGTGTCCAGGTCGCATTGCTGGAACTGGCGCGCCGACAGGTTGATGGCCACCGGTCGCAGCGCCACGCCGCTGTCGCGCCAGGACGCGAGCTGGCCGCACACCGTGCGCAGCACCCACTCGCCGACCGGAATGATCAGCCCGGTTTCCTCGAGGATGTGGATGAACTCCAGCGGGGGCACCAGGCCACGCACCGGATGCTGCCAGCGCAGCAGCGCTTCGAAACCGCTGATGCGGCCGCCGGCCAGCTCGGCCTTGGGCTGGAAGTGCAGCAGGAACTCGCGCCGCTCCAGCGCGCCGCGCAACTCCGTTTGCAGCTGCAGGCGTTCCAGCGCGCGCGCGTTCATCTCCGGCAGGTAAAACTGGTAGGTGTTGCGGCCCACTTGCTTGGCGCGGTACATCGCGGTGTCGGCGTTGCGCAGCAAGGTGTCGGCGTCGTCGCCGTCGGTCGGAAAGACCGCGATGCCCAGGCTGGCCGAGACGTAGATTTCGCGGCCTTGCAGCATGAACGGCCGCGCCAGCGCCGCCACCACCTTCTGCGCCACCAGGGCCGCGTCGTCGGGCCGCGCCAGCTTGGACAGCACGAAGGCGAACTCGTCACCGCCCAGCCGCCCTGCCGCATCGTCGGCGCGCAGGCATTCCTGCAGCCGCGCGGCGACCATGATCAGCAACTGGTCGCCGCTGCCGTGGCCCAGCGTGTCGTTGACCAGCTTGAAGCGGTCGAGGTCGATGAACAGCACGCCGACCAGCCAGCCGTTGCGCTGCGCCTGCTTCAGCGTCTGCGCGAAGCGGTCGAGGAACAGGTTGCGGTTGGCCAGGCCGGTCAGCGCATCGAACTGCGCCAGGTAGCTCAGGCGCTGCTCGGCCGCCTTGCGGTCGATCGCGGTGGCCAGCGTGTTGGCCAGGCTGTTCAGGAAGTGCAGGCTGTCGGGCGTGAAGGCACCAGGTGCGGTGGCGCAAGCGCCCAGCGCGCCATAGGGCCCGTTGACGCCGGGAATCGGCACGCAGACGCTGCTGCGGATGGCCTGCGCGGCGAGCCAGGGCGGTGCCGACCCGGATGCGGCGACAGCGGCCCAGTCGTCGACTGTCAGCGAGTCGATCAGCGCCGGCAGGCCCGCGCAACCTGCTTCGGCAACGGTGCTGCCGAGAGCCTGCGGCTGCCAGCCGACGCCGGCGCGCAGCAGCAGCGAGCGGCCGTCGCAGGCGCGCTGCAGCACCAGGCTGAAACCTGCCGCCAGGCCCTGCGCCGCCACCTCGGCGGCCTGGCTCAGCAGCTCGTCGAGGTCGACATTGGCCAGCGCCCGCTGGCCGAACGCCGCGATCAGGCTTTGCTGCATGGCATGCCGGCGTATCGTCTCGTCGGCAGCCAGCCGGGCGCGGATGTCCCGCGCGATGCCGACGATGATCCAGCCGTCGTCCGAGCGAATGGCACAGCGCGACACTTCCACCGGCAGCCAGCTGCCATCGCGGCAGCGCATCGCCGCCTGCGACTGGCCGAAGGCGCTGGCATCGTCTTCGATCAGCGCGGCGTAACCCTGCTGCAGCGCTTCGCGCGACAGCGTGGCCACGTCCTGCGCGTGCATCGCCAGCAGCTCTTGCCGGCTGTAGCCCAGCATGTCGCAGGCGGTGGTGTTGACGTCGATGAAGCGCATGCTGGCCTGCTCAACCAGGAAGATCGCATCGACCGAGGTGTCCATCGCGGCACGGAAGCGCTGCAGTTCCTGCTCGTGCTGCTTGCGCTTGGTGATGTCGTTGGCCACGCCGCGGTAGCCCAGGAAGACGCCCTGGGCGTCGAACAGCGGCTCGCCGCGCGCGCTGTAGTGTCGGATGCTGCCGTCTTCGGTGACGACGCGGTACTCGAAGTCGGTGAACGGCTGGCGGGCTTCGAGCGTGGCCCGGTGCGCGGCCCAATCGGCGTCGCTGGCCACCACCGGCAGCTCCCAGCGGCGCTTGCCCAAGGCCTTGTCGATGCGGAAGTTGCCCTTGTTCAGGAAACCGCCGGACATCACGGTGAAGCGCAACTCGGCGTCCTGCTCCCAGTACCAGTCGGACGACAACTCGCACAGGCCGCGAAAGCGCGCTTCGCTGTCGCGCAGCGCTTCTTCGCGGTGCTTGCGGTGCAGGAACTGCCCGACCTGGCTGCCGATGACCCGCGCGGCGGCCAGCAGGCGCTGATCGGGCTCGCGCACGACGCGGCTGAAGAAGGCGAACACGCCCAGGGTGCTGCCCTCCGACGTGACGGCGAAGAGGAACATGCCGCGCAGGCTGATGCGGCGCGCCAGCGCTTTCTGGAACACGCGCGGGTCCAGGCCGAAATCGGCCACCCACAGCGGCTCGCCCGACTGCCACACGGTGCCCACCAGGCCAACGCCCGGCGCGCATTCGATGCCGCGCGCGCCTTCGGTGTACTGCGCCAGGTCGTCGCTGGGCACATGCCAGGCTTCGTCCAGCCGCATCACCTTGGCTGATGCGTCGACGCGCCAGTAGGCGCCATGCTCCCAGCGCTCGGTCTCGCAGACGGCCTGGATCACCGCACGCAGCGCGGCCGATGCATCGTCGGCAGCGGCCAGGCAGCGGGCCACGGCATGCTCCAGGCCGAGCAACTGCTCGCCGCGGCGGGCTTCGGTGATGTCCTTGCCGGTACCGCGATAACCCTGGAAACGGCCCTGCTCATCGAACACCGGGTGGCCGCTGACGCTGATGTGCACGATCTGCCCCTGCTCGCCGCGCCGCTGGTAGACGAAGTCACGAAAAGGCAGATGCGCCGCCAGCGTGGCCCGATGGGCAGCCCACTGGGCTTCGCTGACCCCCAGCGTCGGCAGCTCCCAGCGCGTCTTGCCGTTGTCCGCGTCAGAGAGCAGCACCGCATGCTGCGGCTGGCCTCCGGTGCGCGAGGTGAAGCGGAATTCGCTGTCCTGTTCCCAGTACCAGTCGGACGACAGCTCGCAAAGACTGCGAAAGCGCGCCTCGCTGTCGCGCAATGCGGCCAGTGCGTCGAATGGCGCAGCAGCGGGCGCTGCGGTTGTCGCTTCGCGCAGCAGCGGGGGCAGGCGCTGCTCTGGGGCGGCGCGCGGGCGGGTCATGTACTACTGCTCAATCGAATCGATGGGGGGGCCGCATGCGAGTGTCTCCCTTGGCATATCGGCCCGCTTGTGAACGGCTTGAGTCGCGCTGCCCAAGGCCCAGCTTGCGGCGCGGCAACGATCGAGGGACCATGCAGCGTCGACCGGCCGCTTCCAGGTCGGCACCGACAACAAGCAGGAACTCTAAGCCCAACAAACAAGGAGTTGTCATGGCCGACCATGTTTACAAGATGGTGGAGCTGGTGGGGTCCTCGACCACCGGCACCGACGATGCGATCCGCAACGCAGTGGAAATGGCGTCCAAGTCGCTGCGCCACCTGGACTGGTTCGAAGTGCTGGAAACCCGCGGCCACCTGGTCGACGGCAAGGTGGCGCACTACCAGGTGACGCTGAAGGTGGCCTTCCGCCTGGAGGAGTAGGCGCTACACTGCACGCCGGATCCAGGAGAGCGCATGCCCCGCATGCCGCCGAAGGCGCAACCTCCCATACACGCTCAGGCCCCGTACTGGTTCCGACATTTGCCGACACTGGAGAGCGAAGCACCGCGTTGACTCGGGGGGCTTCCGCCGAAGGAGCAAGGCCCCTGTCACGCGACAGGCGCTGAATCTCTCAGGTACCAAGGACAGCGGGAGCGGCGCGAGAGGGCTTGGCCCATCGTCTCGTGCCCGCTTGCCTGCAAGTTCCTGCGGCGGTGGCCTGGACCTCTCGTTCGTTGCCCACGAACCCCTCCAGAGGTCCTGCATGAAGATCCTTGTACTCGGCGCCGGCGTCACCGGCATCACCACCGCCTGGTTCCTGCGCCAGGCCGGCCATGAGGTCACCGTTGTCGACCGCCAGCCCGCCGCCGGGCTGGAAACCAGTTTTGCCAACGGCGGCCAGATCTCGGTCTCGCACGCCGAACCCTGGGCCAACCCGGGCGCGCCGCTGAAGGTGCTGAAGTGGCTGGGCCAGGAAGACTCGCCGCTGCTGTTCCGCCTGCGGCCCGACCTGCGGCAATGGCTGTGGGGCCTGGGCTTCCTGCGCAACTGCACGCCGGCGCGCACGCGCCACAACATCCGCCAGATCGTCAGCCTCGGTCTCTACAGCCGGGCCACGCTGCAGCAGCTGCGCCAGGACGCGCAGTTGCAATACGACCAGCGCAGCCAGGGCATTCTTCACTTCTACACCAGCCAGGCCGAATTCGACGCCGCGCAGGCCCCGGCGCGCGTGATGCGCGAGTTCGGTTGCGAGCTGGACATGAAGACCGCCGACGAGTGCGTGCAGATCGAGCCGGCGCTGGCGCAATGCCGCGACCGCATCGTCGGCGGCAGCATGACGCCCAGCGACGAATCGGGCGACGCGCACCAGTTCACGCAGCAGCTCGCGCAGCGCTGCGCCGAAGCGGGTGTGGTCTTCCTGTACGACACGCGCATCGTCGGTGTGGCCCGGCAGGCCGACACACTGTCCGCCGTGCGCATCGCCAGCAGCGAGGGCATCGTCCGCGAGCTGAAGGCCGATCGCTTCGTGCTGTGCCTGGGCTCGTTCAGCGCCGGCTTCGCGCGGGAGCTGGGCCTCTCGCTGAACATCTACCCGGCCAAGGGCTACTCGGTGACGCTGCCGGTGCTCGACCCCGCCAAAGCCTTTCAGGTGTCGCTGACCGACGACGAATACAAGCTGGTCTTCTCACGCCTGGGCAACCGATTGCGCATCGCCGGCACGGCCGAGCTGAACGGCTACGACACCAGCCTGAACCTGCTGCGCTGCGAGGCCATCGTGCGCCGCGTGCAGCAGCTGTTCCCCGAGATGAGTGATGGCCGCGATGCACGCTACTGGACCGGGCTGCGACCGGCGACACCGTCGAACGTGCCATACATCGGCCGCTCGAAGATCCACAACCTGTTCCTGAACACCGGCCATGGCACGCTGGGCTGGACGCATGCGGCGGGCTCCGGCCGGGCGATAGCCGACATCGTGAGCGGCCGCGTGCCGGCCCTTGACTTTGCGTTCACCGGCACCCAGGCGATGCGCTCCGGTGGCGCTTCGCTGCAGCCCGCCTAGCGTCGTCTCAGCAGCCGCGTGGCGGGGTGGAAGAACAGGCAGTACAGCGCCAGCGCCGCGCTGCTGCCGATCACGGCCAGGTAGACCGACAGGCTGGTCATGTTGACGGCCGCCGCGTCGCCATAGTAGTCGTCGACAGCGGCGGCCCCGCCACCCAGCAGTCGTAGGTAGGGCACGCACAGCACGCCGTCGTAGGCCAGAAAGGCCCACAGCGGCGGCGCCGCATGAACCCAGCGGGTCTGCGCAGCCGCATACGCAAAGTAAGCGGCCGCACCGAGAAACAGCGCACCGATCAGCCGCAGGCTCGCGGGGTGGAGCTGCCACGGAAACACCTGCTGCTGAAGCACCAGCGCACCGCCGGCAAAGCCCAGTGCCAGCGTGAAGGCGACAAAACCGAAGCGCACCGCGGTGGGGGTCAGGCGCGCATCGCGGATCGGCTGCCGGCGCGCCCAGGCCAACAGCCACGCACCCACCACCGCGCCGCCCCACATCACCAGCGCCGGCCCGATGAGACGCTGCAACCCCAGGTGCGCGCCGAGGCCCACACCGGCGACGACGATGTTCAGCCCTGCGCCGCTGAGCGCCGCCAGCTCGCCGCTCCACGCGACCGTGGCCCAGACCACGGCGATGAACGCGGCCATCGATGCCAGCAGCACGAAGCTCATCGGCACTTCGGGCCAGGGCCACAGCACCACGGCCCAGCGGCTGCCCGTGTACCAGCCCAGCCCCAGGGCGGCCCACAGCAGCGCGCTGGCACCGGCCAGCAGCCGAACGGCCCGGGCGATCTTGTCGTGCGTCATCGCGCTCACGGCGTCACGCTCACGACTTCAGATGGTCGCGAACAAGAAAATACAAGGCGAGCGCGGCCACCACGATGCCGATGATCCAGGTCTGCCGATGGGCCTGGTGCGTGTCGGCCAGGGCCGCGGGGCTGCCGGTCACAAACTCACGCTCGCGGTTCAGCGCCTTGAAGGCGGCGGCAAACCGTTCGTCGCGCATCGTGCAATCGTACTTCGGCGATTCGAAAGGCGCGGGCGCGTTGTCGCCGTAGTCGAAGGCCTGGGCCACGCGGGTCGGTGCCGGGATCCTGGCGTGTTCGGTGTCGTGCCAGGCCTGCCTGCCCTGAAAGCGCGCGATCAGGCCGAACAGCGCCGTGAGGCCAGCGAACACGCCGAAGTGCGACCAGCGGCCCTGCAGCAACTCGTCCAGCGCGTGGTAGCCGGTGAAAACCGCCGCCGCCGCGCAGCCCACGGCACCGAACATGTCGCCGCTGCTGAAACTCGACAGCAGCGTCGATGCCAGGCCGGGCGATCGCACCTCGGCGCGATGGCGCGCGATGCAGGCGTCGCAGAACGGCACGGTCACCGAGAGCACGACGGTGCTGTCAGGTGTATCCGACCCGGACGCGCGGCGAAAGGCCTTCGCCAGGCGCAGGCTGTTCGCTGCAGCCTTGCCGCAGTTCGGGCACAAGGGGGGAAAACGGGCCGCATCGGGCGCGCCCCACAGCGTCATGCGGTGGGCATGCGGCGCGAGTGCAGCGCCGCCGTGCGCGGTGCCCGTGTCGGTGTTCATGCCCAGCCGAGCTCGGAACAAGTCTCGCCCAACAGCGCCTGGGCGATGGCGTGACGGACAGATGGCATCACAGGGGGCATCGGTCATTTGTACCAGGGCCGTCGGTGAACCCGGTAACGCGCAGTTCAGGCACCGGCCAGCAGCCGTCGCAACTTCAAGAACGCCAGCCCCGCCATCACCGCATCGTTCAGCGCATCGTGGGCCTCGCGCAGCGGCAGCGCGAGCTCGTTCATCATCGTCGCGAAGCGCAGGTCGATCGCGCCGCCGCGCTGGTGGGCCGGCAGCTGGCGGTTCTTGAAGTCGTAGTACATGGCAGAGACTTCGATCTTGCGCTGCGGCAGGCGCACGCCCAGCAGCGGCCAGATCTCGCGGTTGAGCATGGCCACGTCAAATTCGAGGTAGTAGCCGACGAGCGGCCGGCTGCCGATGAAGTCGAGCAGCTGGCGCATCGCCGGCGCGGGGTCCAGCCCCTGCGCGACATCCTGTTCGCGCAGCCGGTGCACGCGCATGCTGTCGACCTTCAACGCACGTTCGGGCCGCACCAGCAGTTCCAGCCGCTGGCTGGTCAGCAGGCGGTTGCCGACGATGCGCACCGCGCCGATCGAGATGATCTGGTCGCGGCGCACATCCAGCCCGGTGGTCTCGCAGTCCAGTGCCACCCACTCCTGGTCAGGCGGATCGTCGTACATGAAGGCGAAGTGCGGTTCGGCCAGGTGGTACAGCAGCCAGCCGCGGCGCAAGGCTTGCCAGCCGGGCAGCTTCATCCTGACTCCAGATGAAACTGGTGGCGCACCAGGTCCTTGAAGCGCTTGACCACCGCCAGCGCGTCCTTCAGCAGGTCGCGCTCCAGGCTGCTGAGCCGGTCGGTGCGCACGCCGCCGCTCACCGTGCCTGACAGGTCCATTTCAGCCAGGCCGGCTTTCAGCTTCAATCCCATCAGGAACTGCAGGCTGTCGGCCAGGTCGGTCGCCAATTCGGCGCTCAGGCGGCCGCTGGCAACCAAGGCGTCGAGCCGCGACGCGGTACCGGTGGCCTGCACATGCTCGCGCAGCGCCAGGCTGCGCACGCCGTGCACGATCGGGAAGATGCCGGCCTTCTTCAAGTCCAGCGTCTGCTTGTCCTGCTCGCCGACCAGCAGCAGCCGGTTCCACCAGCCGCCCGAGACATCGGGGAACGAGTCGATCGCCGCGGCAAAGCGGCCGAGCAGTGCGTCGTCGGTGCTGATGAGCTGATCCACCTCGCTGCGCACGCCGGCCAGCAGTGCGGCATCGCCGGCCACGGCGTGTGCATCGATGAAGATCGCCAGCGCCATCAGGCCCTGCGGCTCGGGCCGCAACAGCCAGCTGCGCACGGTGCTGGCGAAGTCGCTGGCGCTGCGCCGCCAGGCCGGGTTGCTGACCATGATGCCGCCCGGGCAATCCGGGTAGCCGAAGTCGCGCAGCGCGGCCGAGAAGCGCTGGCACGCCGCGGCGACATCCGCGTCGCTGATCGCCGCGCCATCGCGCAGGATCAAGCCATTGTCCTGATCGGTCTTCAGCAGTTGTTCGCCGCGCCCTTCGCTGCCCATGACAAAAAGGCAGCTGTCGGCCAGCAACGCAGGCGGCGCCACCAGTTGCCAGGTGCGTTCGAACAGCTTGGCATTCAGCGCCTGCACCAACTTGCCGATCTGGGCGATGCGTGTGCCGCCACGGTACAGCAGTGCGACGAAGCGGGTGATCTTCAGCGCCTGCGCACACAGCGCCTCGAGGTCGCGCGCTTGCACGATCTGCACCGTGATCAGGTAGGAGTGGTTCGACAGGAAACTCAGCAAGTCGAGTTGTTCGAGCAGCCCGCTGATGTGCTCGCCGTCGGCGACGACCAGCCGGTGCACCTGGTGCTGAATCATCAGCGCCAGCGCGTCGAACAGCGGCGCGTCGGGCGCGATCGAGACCAGCGCGAAGCTCGCCAGGTCGCGCACCGGCAGCGTATTCAGCGGCCGGCCGTCGACCACGGCGCGCTGCAGCCCGGTGTTGGTGAAGATGCCCAGCCGCGCGCCATCGCGCACCAGCACGCTGGTGGTGCGCTGGGCCTGCATCAGCGTGGCGACGGCGACGATGTGGGTGTCGCCATCGACCACATGCGCCGGGCGCAGGAAGGCCGCGGACACCGGCGACATCGTCAGCGCATGCATCTCGCGTTCGCTGTGGCGCTGCGCCAGCGCACCGAGCTTGTTCGACAGGTCGGAGAACAGCAGCGCGCCGAAAGTGGCGTTGCGGGCGATCAGCGCATGGACCGCGGATTTCGCCAGCGCGTAGGCCAGCACCTCTTCGGCGGCGACGAAGCGGCTGCTGGCGCGCCCGGCCACCAGCGAGCGGCCATCGAAGCAGTCCTTCGGGCCATAGGTGGCAACCGTCTCGTCGGCATCGACCTGCAGGACATGGCCCTTGATGACGATGAACAGGTGCGCCGGCTCGATGCCCGGTGCCAGCAGCGTCTCGCCCTCGCGGAAGTAGGCGATGTCGACGGCGTCGCGCACCAGGCGCTGCTCGTCGTCGTCGAGACAATCGAAGGGCGACGCCGAGAAGTCGAAGGCGTTGGGCATATCGCATCATGGATCAGCGGCGGCGACATGTGCGCTGGCACACCGACGGCGCGGTTGATCGGCATCAAGCTGGTCGACGCCTGTGCAAGCTACCTTCAACAGGCGCCAGCAGCCCGCTCGCCCAAAGGAGCCGACCATGGAACCCGACCTGACCTCCCGCATCCTCAGCGACCCGAAGTACCAGGAGTTGAAGACCAAGCGCACGCGCTTCGGCTGGTGGCTGACGCTGGCGATGATGCTGGTGTACTACGGCTTCATCCTGCTGGTGGCCTTCTACAAACCGCTGCTGGCCACGCGGCTGGGCGAAGGCGTCACGACCATTGGCATGCCGATCGGCCTGGCCGTCATCGTCTTCACGGTGGTGATCACCGGCATCTATGTGCGGCGCGCGAACAGCGAGTACGACAGCTTGACCGAACAGATCGCCAAGCGGGCGCTGACATGAGCCGCGCCATCACATTGAAGGCGCTGGGCCTGAGCGCGCTACTGGCGCTACTGGCCTGTGCCAGCGAGGCGTTTGCCGCCGGCGCAGACCTGGGCCAGGCGGAGAAGCAGGCTACCAACTGGACGGCGATCAGCATGTTCGCGGTGTTCGTCGTCGGCACGCTGTTCATCACCAAGTGGGCGGCGGCCAAGACCAAATCGGCGGCCGACTTCTACACCGCGGGCGGCGGCATCACCGGCTTCCAGAACGGCCTGGCGATTGCCGGCGACTACATGTCGGCGGCGTCGTTCCTGGGCATCTCGGCGGCGGTGATGATCGGCGGCTTCGACGGGCTGATCTATTCCATCGGCTTCCTGGTCGGCTGGCCGGTGGTGACCTTTCTGCTGGCCGAGCGCCTGCGCAACCTGGGCAAGTTCACCTTCGCCGACGTGGCCGCGTTCCGCTTCTCGCAGACGCCGGTGCGGGTGTTCGCGGCCTCGGGCACGCTGGTCGTCGTGGCCTTCTACCTGATCGCGCAGATGGTCGGCGCCGGGCAGCTGATCAAGCTGCTGTTCGGGCTGGAGTACTGGATCGCGGTGGTCATCGTCGGTGCGCTGATGATGGTCTACGTGCTGTTCGGCGGCATGACCGCCACCACCTGGGTGCAGATCATCAAGGCCTGCCTGCTGCTGGCCGGTGCGTCGTTCATGGCCTTCATGGTGCTCTACAACTTCGGCTTCAGCCCGGAGGCGATGTTTGCCAAGGCGGTGGAGGTCAAGACCGGCATCGCCGCAGCGGCCGGCAAGCCGCCGGCGGAGGCCGCTGCGCAGGGCTTCTCGATCATGGGCCCGGGTGGCTTCATCAAGGACCCGATCTCGGCCATCAGCTTCGGCATGGCGCTGATGTTCGGCACCGCCGGTCTGCCGCACATCCTGATGCGATTCTTCACCGTGCCTAACGCCAAGGAGGCGCGTAAATCGGTGCTGTGGGCCACGACCTGGATCGCCTACTTCTACATCCTGACCTTCATCATCGGCTTCGGTGCCATCACCTACGTGCTGACCAACCCGGAGTTCCTCGACGCCAAGGGCGGCCTGCTCGGCGGCGGCAACATGGCGGCGATCCACCTGGCCAACGCGGTGGGAGGCAACGTCTTCCTGGGCTTCATCTCGGCGGTGGCGTTTGCGACCATCCTGGCCGTCGTCGCCGGGCTCACGCTGTCCGGCGCATCGGCCGTCTCGCACGACCTGTATTCGACGGTGATCAAGAAAGGCAAGGCCGACAGCGCGGCGGAGTTGAAGGTGTCGCGCATCACCACCGTCGGTCTGGGCATCGTTGCCGTGGCGCTGGGCATTGCCTTCGAGAAGCAGAACATCGCCTTCATGGTCAGCCTGGCCTTTGCGATCGCGGCCTCGGCCAACTTCCCGGTGCTGCTGATGTCGGTGCTGTGGAAGGACTGCACCACGCGCGGCACGGTGATCGGCGGCTTCCTCGGCCTGGCCTCGTCGGTGCTGCTGACGCTGGTGTCGCCGGCGGTGTGGGAAGTGACGCTCGGTTTTCCGAAGGGCTCGGCACTGTTCCCCTACGCGTCGCCGGCGCTGTTCTCGATGACCATTGGCTTCGTCGGCATCTGGCTGTTCTCGATCCTCGACAAGAGCCCGCGCGCGGCGCAGGACCGCGCTGGGTTCGTGGCGCAGCAGGTGCGTTCGGAAACCGGCATCGGCGCTTCAGGTGCGTCCGGGCATTGAGGCGACCCACGGGCGCGGATGGAGCGCCTTGACGAAAGGCGAGGGGAACAAGTGCTGCGGCAAGGCCTACTCAAGTTGTTCCCCGATCTGCCGAAGAGCCATTGAGCTGATCCAGGCGAGGCGCGTGCCCCGCATGGCCACTGACTCCTGCCTTCGACATGTGGATGACCTTCGATAGCGTGCGCGGCCGCTGGTGGAGCCTGCCGTGGTCCTTGCGGGGCCGCCTTGTGCTGGGCCTGGCGCTGCTCGCCTTGTTGGCACTGGGCATCGGCGTCGCGGCGCTGCACTCCCGCCTGCTGGTGGCCACCGGCCTGGCTGCCGCCTGGGCGGCGCTGGCGTTCGTCATCGGTCATCGCCTGCTGCATCGGCTGCAGGCCCTGAGCTGTCACTTGCGGGATCAGGCGGCCACCGGGGCGGCCCCGTCGCTGGAAACCCTGATCCCGGGCAGCGACGAAGTGGCCGAAATGGCCCGTTCGCTGCAGTGCCTGGCAATCGACAGCGCACGGCTGGCGCAGCGCAACTCGGAGTTGGCGTCGGCCCGGCATGCCCTGCATGAACAAGGCGATATCCTCGAATTGATCGCGACGCGGGCGCCGCTGCCGCGCGTGCTCGACCGCCTGGTGCGCTGGGCCGAGGCCCAGTTGGAAGGCCTCACCGGCGCCATCCTGCTGCTGGATGGCCTGCACCTGCGGCACGGCGCCACGGCACGCCTGCCGGAGCACTTCGTCAAGGCCATCGACGGCTTGCACGCCATCGCCAACTTCGGTTCCTGCGGCGCGGCGGTTCAGCGTCACGGCGCGGTCTTCGTCGAGGACATCGCGCTGGAGCCCAGCTGGCTGGCCGGCCAGGCGCTGGCCGCCAAGCACGGCCTGCGGGCTTGCTGGTCGATGCCCATCCTGTCGCACAAGGGCACGGTGCTGGGCACCTTCGCGATGTATGCCGACCGCCCGCGCAACCCGCAGGCGAACGAACTGCACTGCATCGAAGCGGTGGCGCGCCTGGCCGGCCTGGCCATCGAGCGCCAGCGCGCCGAGCAGCGCATCCGCCACATGGCGCACCAGGACCTGCTGACCGGCCTGCCGAACCGCACGCTGCTGAACGACCGCATGGCGCAGGCGCTGGCCCAGGCGCGGCGCACCGGACATCCGCTGGCCGTGCTGGTCATCGACATCGACGGCTTCAAGTACATCAACGACAGCCTGGGCCAGGCCGCCGGCGACCGGCTGCTGCGCGCGGTGGCGGCGCGGCTGCAGGACATCGTGCGCGAGGGCGACACGGTGGCCCGCCTCGGCGGCGACGAGTTCGTCGTGCTGCTGGTCGACCTGGACCGCGCCGAGCGGGCCAGCCAGGTTGCCGAGGAGATCGTGCGCACGCTGGCGCTGCCGCTGCGCATCGGCGGCCAGGCGGTCGACGTGACGGCCAGCGTCGGCGTCAGCACCTTCCCGGACGACAGCGACGACGGCGACAGCCTGTTGCAGCAGGCCAGCGAGGCCATGCTGCGCACGAAGGAGCTGGGCCGCAACGGTTTCCAGCGCTACACGCCCGACATGGGCGCCCAGGCCCGCGAGCGCGTCGAGCTGCAGGCCGCCTTGCGGCGCGCGGTGGAGACGCAGCAGTTCGAGTTGCACTACCAGCCGCAGCTAGCCACCGCCACCGGCCGCGTGCTCGCCGTCGAGGCGCTGATCCGCTGGCCGCATCCCGAATGGGGCCTGGTCAGCCCCGACCGTTTCATTCCGCTGGCCGAAGACCTGGGCCTGATCGCGCCGATCAGCGAATGGGTGCTGCAAACCGCTTGCCGACAGCTGCAGGCCTGGCGCACGGCAGGCCACACCGAGCTGGTGATGGCGATCAACCTGTCGGCGCGCCAGTTCGACGGCCACGACATTCCGCTGCTGGTGGCGCAGGCGCTGCTGGAAACGGCCGTGCCGGCGGACCGGCTCGAACTGGAGTTGACCGAGACCGCGCTGATGCAGGACGCCGAGGGCGCGTTGGCCACGCTGCGGCAGTTGCACGACCTGGGCGTCGGCCTCGCGCTGGACGATTTCGGCACCGGCTATTCCAGCCTCAGCCACCTGCGGCAGTTTCCGATCGACGCGATCAAGATCGACAAGTCCTTCACCGCCGACATCGGCCGCAACGCCGACACGTCGGCGATCATCCGCGCCATCATTGCGATGGCGCAGTCGCTCGGTGTCGCGACCGTCGCCGAAGGCGTCGAGAACGACGAGCAATTGCAGTTCCTGGCCACGCTGAAATGCGACCGAGTGCAAGGTTTCCTCTTCGCACGGCCGATGCCGGCGTCGCAGGTCGTCGCCTTGCTCGGCGCCCCCGCGCAGGCGCCGGCCTGCGATCTGCTGCTGGATGCGCTGGTGCCGGTGGACTGAAGCCTCACTCCTTGACCGAGCCAGTCAGGCCCGAGACGCAGTGCTCGACGAAGAACGAGAACACCCTGGCGGTGACCGAGACGATCACGGTGTTCCACAGCCATTCCGGGTACGCCGTCTCGAACAGCAGCTTGTGGAAATGCGCCAGCGTCGGGTTGATGACCCAGAACGGATTGCCTTCGCGCGACAGCAACTCCGCATTCGGCTTGAACGAGGTGATGCCCATCCAGTAAAACGGGAACAGCAGCACGAACAGGAAGATGCCAAGCGGCAGGTACACAAGACCAGCTTGCGCTGCGTCGTTTCCAGGTCGCCCATGCCGCCGGCATCGGTGTCGTCTTTCATGTGCGTTGCTCTACCGTTCTTCGCGCTGCCCATGACCTATGAACTGATTGGCGCTTGACTACGACGGCAATCGGCCCGTTGCGGTCTTTGGTGGTTGCTGGAAGCGGACGTTTGGACTGTCTTGCCTTTGCCGGTGATTCTTCGTTGCACTGCGCCGGGATTCCGCCCCGGCAGGCGGGTCACTTTCTTCCTGGCCGAAGAAAGTAACCAAAGAAGGCC
>NZ_DATILJ010000010.1:0-24315 GCF_035476535.1 Aquabacterium sp. | reverse complement strand
AGGACGGCCGGCCCGGCGGCGGCCCGCAGAAGGTGGGCATTCCGATCGTCGACCTGATGACCGGCATGTACACCGCGGTCTCGGTGCTGGCCGCCTTGGCCCGGCGCAACGAGACGGGCCAGGGCGACACCATCGACATCGGCATGCTCGATGTCCAGGTCGCGACGCTGTCCAACCAGGCGATGAACTACCTGGTCTCCGGCAAAGTGCCCCAGCGCAACGGCAATGCCCACCCCAACATCCAGCCGCAGGACGTCTACGCCTGCGCCGATGGCGACGTGATCCTGGTCGTCGGCAATGACGGGCAGTTCAACAAGCTGTGCGAGGTGTTCGGCCGCCCCGAGTGGGTGAGCGACGCGCGCTTCGCCACCAACGCGCAGCGGGTGCGCAACATCGCCGTGCTGTCGGGCCTGCTGCGCGAGGTGTTCGGCACGTGGCAGCGCGAACGCCTGATCGAAGCGCTGGATGCGGCCGGTGTGCCCTGCGGCCCCATCAACACGGTTGCCGACGTCTTCCAGGACCCGCAGGTCCAGGCGCGCGGCATGCTGAAGCAGGTGCCGCATCCCAGTGGCGTCGACGTGCCGCAGGTGGCCAGCCCCATGCGCTTCGCCGATGCGCCGCTGCAGACCCAGGCCGCGCCGCCGCTGCTCGGGCAGCACAGCGACGACATCCTCGCGGAACTCGGCTATGGTGCGGCCGACATTGCTGCGCTGCGCGCGGCCGGAGCCATCTGATGATGAAGCTGCATTGGTCGCCGAAATCTCCATACGTGCGCAAGGTGATGGTCTGTGCCCACGAGCTGAGCCTGGTCGACCGCCTGGAGCTGGTGCGGTCGGTCGCGGCGATGCTCAAGCCCAATCAGCGGCTGATGCAGGACAACCCGCTGTCCAAGATCCCGACCCTGGTACTGGAGGACGGCTTCACGCTGTTCGACTCGGCCGTCATCTGCGAATACCTCGATGAGCTTGGCCAGGGTTCGCTGTTCCCGAGACAGGGCGCCGACAAGTGGCAGGCGCTGCGCTGGCATGCGTTCGGCGACGGTTTGCTCGACGCAGCAATCCTTTGGCGCAACGAGCGCGAGCGCGACGTGCCGCTGGCGGCATTGATCGACGCCTTCACGCTGAAGATGCGCGCGTCGCTGAAGCAGCTCGACGACGAAGCCCAGGCACTCGCCGAGACGCCGTTCTCGATCGGCCACATCACTGTCGGCTGCGCGCTGGGCTACCTCGACTATCGCTTCGCGGATTTCGGCTGGCGCGGCATCGCGCCCCGCCTTGCCGACTGGTTTGCCGAAACGCAGACCCGGCCGTCCTTCCAGAACACTGAGCCCACCGCGGGCTGAGCGAAGGCTGCTCAGCGGCGTCTCAGCGGTACAGGGCCGCCGGGTTCTTCACCAGGATCTGCGACACCAGCGCATCGTCCGCGGTCCAGCGCTGGAAAACCTCGAGCAGCTGCGCCGCATCGGGCGCTGGCGACACGCGCAGATGGGGCCAGTCGCTGCCCCATACCAGCCGATGCGGATTGGCGCGCAGCATCGCCTCGTGGAAGGGCCGGCCGGCTTCGAAGTCCGGGGCAGAGAGCAGGTTGCGGTACGCGCAGAGCTTGACCCACGCTTGGCCGTCTTCGAGCAGGCTCAGCAGGCCGCGAAAGCCGGGATCGTCAATGCCGGCTGCCACGTCGAAGCCGCCCATGTGGTCGATCACCACGGGAATAGGCAATTCGCGCAGGCGCGGCGCGATGTCGGCCAGGGCTTTGTTATCCGTCCACAGCTCGGCGTGCAGGCCGGCATCCGCGAGCTTCGGCGCCAGTGCCAGCAGGTCGTCGAACGACGCGCTGCCGGCGAAGTTGGCGCCGGCGCCGCTGCGATGACTGAAGCGTGCGGCGCGCACGCCTTTGTCGCGCAGGCCGCTCAGGTTGAGAGGCATTTCAGCGCGCACGACGATCACGCCACGCAGGTTCTCGTGCGCCGACAGTGTGTGCAAGAGCAGGCTGAAGTCTTCGCCATACGCGCTGGGATGGACCAGCACACCATGGGACAGCCCCAGGCGAGACAGCAGCTGCAGGTACTGCGCGTCCGTGGCTTCCGGCGGCGTGTAGCTGCGATCGGCCGCCAGCGGAAACCGCTCGTACGGGCCGAACAGGTGCGCGTGGCAGTCCCAGCCTTCCCGCATGGCAGGGCTGATGGGCCGACTCATGGCATCTCGCGTTGCGGCAGCGGGAAGGCCGGCTCAACGCCTTCCGGCAACGGGATCTCATGCGCATTCAAGGTCATGGCCACCATCGTGTAGTAGCCGACCAGCGCGGTGAGCTCCACGACCGTGCGCTCGCCGAAGCGTGCCAGGGCATCCGCGTAAGTCGTGTCGGACACGGAGTTGAAGCGGTTCAACTCGCCGGCATAACGCAGCACGGCAGCGTCGTCGTCGGACAGCCCGGGGGGCCATGTCTCGGCCAGGATCGCATCGATGACCTGCGGCTCGATGCCGACCTTCTCGGCCTCCAGCCGGTGCGCATACCACTCGAAGGGCGCGCGACAGGCCCGGCCGGTGACCAGGATGGCCAGCTCGGATTGGCGCGGGCTCAGCGAAGTGTTGTAGCGCAGCAGTTCGCCCAGTGCCTGCCAGCGGTTGGCCAGCTCGGCGTTGTGCAACACCGCGCGCAGGGGGCCCTGGACCTTGCCGCGGCGGCCGGACACGATCTTGTCGTAGACCCGCCGCTGGTCCGGGTTCATGCTGTCGGGGGATGGAAGGGTGATGCGCGCCATCGGGCTCTCTCCTGTGCGACAGCCCAGCTTAGCGGCGAAGGCTGCGTGAACCTACGGCGCCGCACGCATCCCTGCTATGCAGAATCGCGTGACGGTGCCTCGGCCGGTCGCCACATGCCGGCACGGGCCATGTCCTCGACGATCTCGACGATCAGCGATGCCACGGCCGAGACGGCGCGTGCAGGGCCCTTGGACTTCGACAGGGCCATCGAGATGGTCCGCTGGAACGGCGGGTCGAAGATCCTTGCCGCTTGCAGGCGCTTGTCCGCCACCTCGCTCCAGACGGCGTGGATCGGCAGCACCGTGTAGAGCCGCTCCGTCGCGACGAGCCCTTTCTGCAGCGGCAGCGAGTCGGCCTCGATCACCGGCGCGAGGGTGATGCGCCGCTGCCGGGCGATGGCATCGAGCGCGGTGCGCAAGCCGTTCGGCGCGCTCGGCAGGATGAAGGGCAAGTCGTTCAGGCTGTCGAAGGCGACCTCGGGGGCGGCCGTGGACTTGTCGCCCGGCGGCCCGATCAGGTAGCTGTCGACGACCGCCAGCGAATGCTCCATCTCCGGCAAGCTCGGCCCATAGCGATAGAGGATCGCGATGTCCACCCGCGCATCGGCCAGCCACTCCTCCACCTGGCCGCTTGACCCTTCCAACACCTTCAGGCTGACAGCGGGGCAGCGGCGGCGGGTCTCGACGAACAGGCGGCCCACCAGCGGCAAGGCAATGGAGGGCAGCAGGCCGAGCGTCACGCGACCGCTGGGCTCGCGTGCTTCGCCGCGGATCTGATTCTCCAGTCGCTCGGCGTCGGCCAGCAGGGCCTTGACCTGCGGAAACAGGCGTGTGCCGGTCTCCGACAACTCGACGCCGCGGCCCGTGCGGTTGAACAGCCGTGCGCCGCATTCACGTTCCAGCGCATTGAGCTGCCGGCTCAGCAGCGACTGGTTGCTGTCGAGGAAGAGTGCCGCGCGGGTCAGGCTGCCCAGTTCGCCGATGGCCACGAAGGCGCGCCACTTGTGGAGATCAGCGGCGATGTCGATCTTGAAATCGGACGCTTTGGCGGACTGCATGGGCGGGGGGATTCAACAGAAGAAGGAGGCGTGCGTCCCATTTTGCGCCGCGCTGGCGGCGGCAGCCGACATCGGCGCGTTTTCCGGTCCGGTGCACCGGCATGGCAAAACTGACACGCGAGCGTGTGCTGGCGGCGCGGGCCCGCTTGCTGGACGGGCCGCGGCAGCGCCGCCGCCCGGGCACTCCGTTTGCCAGCGGTCTGCGGGATCGCAGCGAAAGGGTGGCGATGGCAAACGACGTTCGTACCGGCCAGGCGCCGGGCCCACTGCAGCGGGATGAGTTCGGCCGCCGCTTCCGCCAGGCCTTTGCCGACCCGGCGTTCAATGCGACACGCAGCGAACTCGACCGCGTCGAGACGGTGGCATGGCGGGCCTATGAGCAGGGCAACAAGAGTCCGGTGACGCGGCGGGCCGGACCGGGCTTTGCCGATCCGGACTACGAACTCTCGGTGGACTGGCTGGCCACGCACGAAGCCCTGGCCGGTGCACAGGCACGGCACGACGACGCCGCGGCAGGTTCGCGTGTGCTGCTGATCTGCGGCTCGCCGCGCAACGATGGCAGCTGCCCCGGCGAGAACTCGAAATCCTTCCGGCTGGTCGGCATCGCGCAGCAGGCGCTGCAGCAGGACGGCTTCGAGGTCGACCTGCTGGACCTGAGCCAGATGACGTCGGACTACGGCCGCCGCATCCACCCGTGCAAGGGCTGTGTCTCGACCGCCATGCCGCTGTGCCATTGGCCCTGCAGTTGCTACCCGAACCACGCCATGAACCAGGCCGGCGACTGGATGGCCGAGATCTACGAGCGCTGGGTCGCCGCCCATGGTGTGCTGATCGTCACACCGGTGCACTGGTACCAGGTCCCCAGCGTGCTGAAGCTGATGATCGACCGGCTGGTCTGCGCCGATGGCGGCAACCCGGATCCCACGTCGACCGGCGGCAAGGATCCGGCGCGCGCCAAGGCGCTGGAACTGGCCGGCTGGCCCTACCCCAAGCACCTGGCGGGGCGCGCCTATGGCGTGATCGTGCACGGTGACGTCGGTGGCACCGAAGCGACACGCCGTGCGCTGTGCGACTGGCTGGACTGGATGGGCCTGATCGATGCGGGCGAACAGGCCCGGCTCGACCGCTTCATCGGGTACTACCAACCCTACGCCACCAGCCACCAGGCGCTCGACGGCGACGACGCACTGCAGCAGGAAGTGCGCAATGCCGCGGCATCGCTGGCCCATGTGGTCGGCGAACTGCGCGCCGGCCGCCAGACCGCGCCCGACCTGCTGCTGCGGCGCCCGCGGCGCAAGTGACGGCCGGCGCACGCCGGCCGTCCAGGCCTTAGCCGATCCGCGTGACCTTCGTCCCTTCCAGCGACAGGTTCGCCATCAGACCGGCATTGGTCATGACGAAGGCGATGGTGGGCGCACGAGCGAAGTTGGCGTCGATCTCGCCGTTCGCGCCGATCTTCAGCAGGGCCACCGAGGCGTCCGCGCCGACCGACCAGCCCTTGCTGTCGCGGAAGCGGTTCAAGGCCTCAGGCGTCATGAACAGGAAGACCAGTGCCCGCGACTGCGCGCCGGCCTGCCATCCGATCGAAGCGCTGGTCGTGCGGTAGTAGCCCTCGATCCGGTTGTTCATGCGCAGTTCGCCGGTGCCGAATTCGCCGCCGACGCCGAGCCCGGCCGATATCGCGCGCGGGAACACCAGCACGCCAGCGGCCTTGCCCACGAGTTCGCGGCTGCCCGGCGTGGTTTCGTACAGCCGCTGCAGGGTGCCGCGGTAGCCCTCGTCGATCTCGCGCTTCTTCTCGGTGGAGAGAGGCGCCAGACCGGCGGCCTCGCGCGGGGTCGAGGCGGTGGTGACGCTGGCCGTTGTCGTGCAGCCGACGATGAGTGCCGTCAGTGCGGCGCCGGAAGCTGTCAGCAATGTCTTCGTGTCCATGGACATCTCCTGTGGAGTGGTGCGGAGATGGGGCAATACCAATACCTGACAACACGTTCGGCGCACGATCGGCCGGCCGCCCTACGCAGGATCGGCAGCTTGGCTGACGCCGGCGGCGCAACGTCGTGAGCCGACCCACAGTCCCGACATCGCGGCGCCGTCATCCGGGCGGTCGCCGCGGACAGATCTCGCGGGTACGCGGATTGCCTTGCACTGCTGCACTCTCATCGATCGGGGTCACCATGCCAAACCATCCCAGCGACATCTGTCTCGAAGCCTGCAATGCGTGCGCCACCGCCTGCAGCCAATGCCTGACCGCCTGTCTTCAGGAGCCGCACGTCAATGCATTGACGCGCTGCATTGCGCTCGACATCGAGTGCGCAGAGATCTGCCGATTCACCGCCGCTGCCGTGGCGCGGGGCAGCGAGCCCCTCGTGGCCATCTGCCGTCTGTGCGCAGAGAGCTGCGATCTTTGCGCCGAGGAGTGTTCGAAACACGAGCACGAGCACTGCCAGCGCTGCGCCGACGCGTGCATGAAGTGCGCGGCCGCATGCCACCAGATGGTCGAGCACGCGCTCGAAGGCGAGCACACGACTGAAATGGCCCACGCTGCGTGAAGCGGCAAGGGGCAGGGCCCGGCCGCAGTGCGGCCGGTCGACCCTTCACGCATCCAGCCCATGGCCTGAGAACAGGTCGGCCATCGTCCTGCGCAACCAGACATTGCCCGCATCGGCATTGAAGCGCTCATGCCAGTGCTGCTTGACCTTGTAAGCCGGCAACGGCACGGGCGGCTCGAGCAGTTGCACACGCTCTTGCGATGCCAGCGTATTACCGAGCACGCGGGGAACGATGACCAGCAGCTCCGTCTGCGCAACGATGCGTGCCACACCCAGGAAGCTCGGCACACGCAGCACGACGCGGCGCTCGACCTTGTGCCGGGCCAGCACCTTGTCGACGATGGCGTGCCCGGTGCCGGAAGCGCTGACGACGATGTGGCCTTCGGCCGAGAACGCGCGCCGGCTGAGTTTGGCGCGCACGCGGGGGTGCTCGGCCGAGGCCAGGCAGACGAAGTTCTGCGCAAACAGTGCCTGCTGGTAGAAGCCCGCCTCCAGATCCGGCGTGAAGCCGACCGCCAGGTCGACCTCGCCTGACTCCAGCCGGCGCCGGCTGTCCGGCGAGATCTTTTCCGCTTCGACCGCCAGCCCCGGCGCCGTCCGCTGCAAATGGTTGATCAGCGTCGGCAAGAGCACGATCTCGCTGATGTCGGTCATGCAGATTCGGAACTCGCGCTGTGCATCGCCCGGCGCGAAGCCAGCGCGCGGGCCACGCGCCTTTTCGATGCGCAGCAACGCCTCCTGAAGCTCGGGGTAGATGCTCTGCGCCCGCGGCGTGGGCTCCATGCCCTGCGAGGTGCGGCTGAACAGCCGGTCGTCGAAGTGGTGGCGCAGCTTGTTCAGCGCAATGCTCGCACTCGCCTGCGCGATGCCCAGCCGCTGCGCCGCGCGCGACACGCTCTGTGTCTTGTAGACCTCGACGAACACGCCGAGCCAATCGAGATCGAGTTTGGCCATGGACTTCTATATCGAAAGCATATTCGACGTATTCAGTATTGCAGCTGGACGCAATAGTACCGGGCACCGATAGTTGACGCAGATCAAACGGCAGATGGAGACGACATGGCAGGAACCTCCCGGGATGCGTCCCAGGTGCTGGTGGCGGGCGGTGGCATCGGCGGCATCGCCGCCGCACTGGCCCTGGCGCGGCGCGGCTTCTCGGTCAAAGTGCTGGAGCAGGCGGCGCAGCTGGGCGAGATCGGCGCAGGCATCCAGCTCGGACCGAATGGCTTCGCGGCATTCGACGCGCTGGGCATCGGCGAGATCGCCCGCGCCCGTGCGGTCTACACCGACGAGATGGTGATGCACGACGCGCTCGACGAGACGCTGGTCGGTCGCATTCCCACCGGCGCGGCCTTCCGCGAGCGCTTCGGCAACCCCTACGCGGTGATTCACCGTGCCGACGTGCATGGGTCGCTGCTCGAAGGCGCCCAGGCCACCGATCGCATCGAGGTCGCGACGTCGACGCAGGTGCAGCGTGTTGAACAGGACGACACCGGCGTCACGGTCTTCGATGGGCGGGGCCATCGGCACCGCGGCATCGCACTGATCGCCGCCGACGGCGTCAAGTCGGCCGTGCGCCGGCAGTACGTGGGTGATGAGGCCCGCGTCTCGGGCCATGTGGTCTACCGCGCGGTGGTCGACAAGCGCGACTTCCCCACCGACCTGCAGTGGAACGCCGCGAGCATCTGGGTCGGCCCGAACTGCCACCTGGTGCACTACCCGCTGCGCGGCGGCGAGCAGTACAACGTGGTCGTCACCTTCCACAGCCGCGAGGCGGAAGAATGGAGCGTGCGCGAAGGCAGCCGCGAAGAGGTGCAGAGCTACTTCGAAGGCATCTGCCCGCGTGCACGCCAGCTGATCGACCTGCCCAAGGACTGGAAGCGCTGGGCCACCGCCGATCGTGAGCCGATCGCGTCATGGAACCACGGCCGCGTCACGCTGCTCGGCGACGCGGCGCATCCGACGCTGCAGTACCTGGCCCAGGGCGCCTGCATGGCGATGGAAGACGCCGTCACGCTGGGCGAAGCGCTGCGTGTGCACGACAACGACATCGCCAAGGCCTTTGAGCACTACCAGCGTTCGCGGGTGACGCGCACGGCGCGCGTTGTGCTCTCGGCGCGCGAGATGGGCCGCATCTTTCACGCCAAAGGTGTCGAGCGCCTGGTGCGCAACGGGCTCTGGACCGGCCGCTCACCCGAACGTTTCTACGACGCGATGGAGTGGCTCTACGGCTGGCGCGTCGACAACAGCCTTGCCACCTGAATTGAGGAAAACCGGATGAACCTACTCGGACGCATCGAAGACCTGCCCGCCGACTACGTCGCGGCGCTGAAGACACAGAACCTGGTGCCGCTGTGGCCCAGCCTGCGCGCCCTGCTGCCGCCCGACAAACCGCAGCCGCAAACCCGCGCCACACATTGGTCCTACGAAGCGCTGCGCCCGCTGCTGCTGAAGGCCGGCGAGCTGACGCCGATCGACAAGGCCGAACGCCGCGTGCTGGTGCTCGCCAACCCGGGCCACGGCCTGGAGAAGATGCAGGCCAGCGCGGCGATCTACCTGGGCATGCAGTTGCTGCTGCCGGGTGAATGGGCCCCGGCGCACCGCCACACGCCGAACGCGGTGCGCATGATCGTCGAGGGCGAAGGCGCCTACACCACGGTGGACGGGCAGAAGTGCCCGATGGGCCGTGGCGACCTGATCCTCACGCCGACCGGGCTGTGGCACGAACATGGCCACGATGGCGAGCGGCCGGTGGTCTGGCTCGATGTGCTCGACCTGCCGCTGGTGCACTACCTGGAAGCCTCCTACCACGTCGACGGCCCGCGTCAGAGTGTCCAGCCCGGCCGCGGCGACCTTGTCCATGCCATCGGCGGCGTGGTGCCCTCGCCGCTGTTCGAGCGCAGCGACAAGGGCTATCCGATGCTGCGCTATCCGTGGGCGCAGACCCGCGCTGCGCTCGAAACACTGGCAACCGCGCAGCCGGAGTCAGCGGCGGTGCAGGTCAGCTATGTCAACCCCGCGACGGGCGGCGACGCGCAGAACATTTTGGGCTACTACGCGCTGATGCTGCGCCCCGGGCAGCCGCTGCGCCTGCCGATGCGGTCTCCGGCGAGCGTGTTCCACCTCATCGACGGCAGTGTCGACGTGACGGTCGAAGACCAGTCGTTCACGCTCGCCGAGGCCGACACCTGCTGCGCGCCGGGCTACACGGCGGTGCAGCTGGCCAACCGCTCGCCCGAGCACCCCGCCTTCCTCTTCATTGCCGACGAGACGCCGCTGCACCGCAAGCTCGGCGTGTTCGAGAACCGCGGCTGAACCCCTTCAAGGAGATCGAGATGTCCACCCCCACCTACCTCTGGAACCCACCGCCCGTCTACTCGCTGCCGGTGCGCGGCAGGCCCGAGCACTTGGCCGTCAATCGCCTCTTCTTCGTCGGACGCAACTACCACGCGCACGCCGTCGAGATGGGCAAGCCGGTCGACAAGGCCAGCGAGCGGCCGTTCTACTTCACCAAGGCGCCATCGACGCTGGTGCTGTCCGGCGCCACTGTCGCCTACCCGCCCGAGACGCAGAACTACCACCACGAGATGGAGCTGGTGGTGGTCATCGGCGCGCCCGGCTTCCGCGTTGCGGAGAACGACGCGGCCGCGCACATCTACGGTTATGCCTGCGGCCTGGACATGACGCGCCGCGACCTGCAGCTCGCGGCGCGCGACAAAGGCCGGCCCTGGGACCTGGGCAAGGATGTCGAGCAGTCGTCGGTGGTGTCCGAGATCGTGCCGATGCCGGGCGTGCTGCTCGACCAGGGCGAACTGGCGATGAGCGTCAACGGTCAGCCGCGCCAGAAGTCCGACCTCAACATGCTGATCTGGAACATCGCCGAGCTCATTGCCGACCTGTCGAAGTTCTATCACCTGCAGCCCGGCGACCTGATCTTCACCGGCACGCCCGAAGGCGTCGGCGCGGTGCTGCCGGGAGACCGCATCGACGGCCACATTGCCGGCGTTGGCGAGATCACGCTGCACGTCGGCGCAGCTGAATAAGGCCCTCAAGCGCAGTCCCACACCCACCCAGGAGACACCGATGAACGTGATTCCCAAACTTTTGCTGAGTGCAGCAACCGCCTTCGCCGCCACCTTGACACAGGCCGCCGAGCCGTTTCCCGCCAAGCCGGTGACGCTGGTCACCGCGTTCGCCCCGGGCAGCGGACCGGACGCCGTGCTGCGACTCGTCGCCGACAAGCTCGGCAAGACATGGAACCAGCGCGTGCTGGTCGACAACAAGCCGGGCGGCGGTGGCTTCATCGCCATCGAAGCGGTCAAGCGCGCCGCGCCCGACGGCTACACGCTGCTGCAGCTCGACAGCGAGCATCTCGCCGCCCTTCCACACCTGTACAAGGCACGCCGCTTCGACACGCTGACGAGCTTCGAGCCGGTCGCGGCGCTGTTCCGCACGCCCTTCCTCGTCGCGGTGCCGGCCGAATCGACCTGGAAGTCCATGTCCGACCTGATCGGCGCGGCAAAGGCGGCGCCCGGACAGGTCAGCTTCGGCTCCTGGGGCGTCGGCAGCCCGGGCCACCTGGGCGCCGAGCAGCTCGAGCTGTTGAGCGGTGTCACCATGCAGCATGTGCCGTTCCGCGAGGTCTCGCAGCTGTACATGTCGGTCGGCTCGGGCGAAGTCAAATGGAGCTTCGGCAGCATTCCGTCGAGCCAGGGGGCCTACAAGGCTGGCAAGCTGCGCTATATCGCAGTGGCAGCGTCCAAGCGCATCCCGCAGATGCCCGACGTGCCAACGGTGGCCGAGGCCGGCGGCCCGGCCGCCCTGGAAGTGAATTCCTTCGTCGTGCTGGCCACGCCGCGCGGGCTTCCCGCAGCGGTGCGCGACAAGATCAACGCCGACGTGCAGAAGGCGCTCGCCGAGCCCGACATCAAGGCGCGCTTCGACACCTTCGCCTTCGAGAACATTGCCTGGTCGCCGGCGGAGATCGAGCGGCAGGCCGCTGTGAAGGCGAAGATCTACGCTGAGCTGGTCCAGCGCAAGAGCATCAGCCTGGACTGATGCCTTGCACGGCCTGGTCGCTTGCGTCCCTAGCTTGCGGCCCTAGCTTGCGTCCCTATTGCGCGAACTGCCCGGACGGCCATCAGACATGCTCCGTGCCGCGCCATGCCGGCACGTTCGCACACAGCTTGCGCAGCAAGCGCTGCAGCACGCGGCGCTCTTCGGCCGACAGGCACGCCATCATCGCCGTCTCGCGCTCGACCAATGCGGGCATGAACCGGTCGTGCATCTTGCGGCCTTGCGCGGTAATGAAGATCAGCTGCTTGCGCTGGTCGCCCTCGGCGACTTCCCTGCGGATCAGTCCCTTCTTCTCCAGCGCGGTCACCGCCCGGCTGATGTTGTTCTTCAGGTGCCCGGAGAAGTCGCAGATGTCCGATGCGGTGATGCCATCCCTGAAGCACAGGAAGATCAGGGACAGTATCTCGGGCCTCGTCAAGCCGTGTGTCGCTTCGATCGCCCGAAACGATGGCTCGCGGTACGAGTTGATCATGTAGCCGAGCTTGTAGGCGTACGGGATCGCTACGCCTTCCAGAATGTCACTGAGCTGTCGAGGGGCCGTCATCGTCGCGAGAGTCGTCGGTGCACGGGGCGATGCTACCAAGCCACCCGCATCGCGCCAGCGTGCGGGAAAGCACCAGGCCTATGTAGTTCCATATGGAACTACATTGGAGCCAGGCAGCGCACGAGTCAGCATGGAAAAGAGCATGTCCCCCCCGGCAGGTGGCACTTGGATGTTGGATCCGTGCGAGGCCCGCACGTCTTTCCTGTCAGGCACCTCTTCCCATCCTGTCCACGTCGAGCATCTGGCGCCGGCGGTCGCTGGCCGGGGCCTGCTGCCCGTCGTGATGCTCCACGGCGGCTTCCACACGGGCGCCTCCTACCTGCAAACCCCGGACGGCCGCGCCGGCTGGGCTGATCGGTTCGCGGCTCGCGGGCACGCGGTCTTTGTGCCCGACTGGCCTGCGCACGGCCGCTCGCCGGGTGTCGAGAACATCGTCGGTCTCACGACCGAAGCCGCCGCGGCGGCCCTCGCGACGGTGGTCGAAGCAGTCGGCCCGGCGATCGTCATCGCCCACTCCGCCGCCGGACCGATCGCGTGGTGGATCGCCGAGCACCACCCCGCCCGGGTCGCCGCCGTCATCGGCATCGCCCCCGGAGCGCCGGCGAACCTGGTGCGGGCCTTGCCGGATGATCCGACGCGGGTCCAGGCGCTGCGGCACGAGCGCGAGGCCGGCTGTCCTGTCTACTCGCCGCCGGACCGTCCGGTGCGGGCGGACCGGGCCTTCGTCGAAGACTTCTGGGCCAACAGCCCACGGTTCCCGCGCCAGGCGCTGGACGCCTATGTCGCGACGGTGGTCACTGAGAGTCCACTCGTGCTCAACGAACGCTTCAACATCGGCGACAAAGGGCTTCGACTGCATCAGCCGTCCGTCGTCGCGCGCAGGCCGATCCTGATCGTCACCGGCGAGCACGACCCCCGCCATCCCCGCGCCGTCGACCAGGCGCTCGCCGCCTACTTGAACGCGGATTTCATCTGGTTGCCCGATGTCGGCCTGCAGGGCAACGGGCACATGCTAATGCTCGAAGACAACAGCCACGAGATCGCCGACCTGCTGATCCGTTGGCTGGCGAGCCGAGCCCTCTGACGGCGATCGATCACCACTCGACAAGGAGACCACATGAAGCGCTTCGTGACTCGCCGCGCCGTTCTGGCCGGGCTCGCGGCCTCGGCCGCGGCCAGCGGGCTCCGGCCCGCGTTGGCGCAGACGGCGCCATACCCCTCGCGGCCGATCAAGATCATCGTCCCGTGGACGGCCGGCGGGGGCGGCGACGCGCTGGTTCGTGCGATGACGCCGTCGCTGGCGCGGCGTCTCGGGCAGCCCCTGATCGTGGAGAACCGGCCCGGCGCCATCGGCACGATCGGCAGCGTCGCGGCGGCTCGCAGCCCGGCCGATGGCTACACGATCGTGTACGGCACGGCGGACTCCCATTCGATCGCGCCGCACGTGCTGAAGACACCGCCCTACGACGCGAGGAAGGACTTCGTCGCCATCGCACCCATCGGCTTCACGCCGCTCGCGGTGGTCGTGCATGCATCGCATCCCGCCACGACGCTCGCGCAGTTGCTGCAGATGGCCAAGGATGCGAAAGAGCCGCTGAGCTACGGCTCATGGGGACAGGGCAGCTCGGGGCAGATCGTCGTCGAGGCGCTGAAGCAGAAGACCAAGATCAACCTGCTGCACATTCCCTACAACGGCACCGCACCGCTGATCCAGGCGCAGCTCGCCAATCAGGTGAACTGTTCGATCGCCCCGGTGCTGGTCGCCGACCCCTACGTGCAAGCAGGGAGCCTGCGGATCCTGGCCATCACGGCCCGCGAACGCCTGCCCGGCTTTGCCGACGTCCCGCTGCTCAAGGAGTTGGGGATCGAGATCGACATGGGCCCCTGGCTCGGCTTTCTCGCGCCAGCGGGCACGCCCGCGGACATCGTCGACCGGCTGAACGCCGCCATCACGGCAACGATCGCCGAAGCGCAGGTCACCGAGGTCATGAGGAAGATGGCGATGGTGAACGACCGCATGGGCCCGAGCGCCTACCAGCAGTTCGTCAACGGCGAGTTCGAGCGTTGGGGCGCGTACATCCGCACGGCGAAGATCAGCCTGGATCCCTGAACTCGTCGAGGCGGATTCGACAGGTCGAGTCACCGGCGACGAGCGCGGTGGCGTGGCAGCGCCTGGGCTGGCACGGACAGGTCACGGCGCCGTGCGAGCGCGGGTCCAGCAGTGCGTCCAGGCGTGTCAGCGCGCGCTGCAGGTTCATCGGCTTGGGCCACACCTCCAGGAAGTCGCTGCCGGCGGCCTCGAAGCCGGGCTCCGTCGTCACCGCCACGGCCGGCAGGTCCTGCCAGCCTGGCTCACGACGCAGCAGTGTCAGCAGTTCAGTGCCGAAACAATCCGGCAGGCGCAGGTCCAGCAGCAATAGCGCGGGCCGTTCCTGCTTGGCCAGGGCCAAGGCCTGCTGCCCGCTGGTGGCCACCTCCAGCCGCAGTTGAGGGCGGTGTTCAAACAGCAGGCGCATCAGCAGCGCGTTGACCGGCTCGTCTTCCACGTAGAGAACGAGCTTGTCGGCATGGGGCTGGTCGATGTCCTGGGTCTTCATGGGGTGTTCCTGCGCTGCGCCACCAGCCGCTGTTCAAGGGCCAGGCAGGCCAGCAGGGCCCGCCCGTCGTCGAAGTCGTGGCAGCGGCCACTGAGAACATGCTCGATGCGCCCGCTCAGGCGGCCCGGATCGCGTGGATCGGCGGCGAGCAGCTGGATGGCGAAGGCGCGGTCGCTGGCGGGGTCGCTGGTGGGGTCGGTCAAAGCGTTCATCGATGGGTCGGGCCGCTGGGGGCGGGTGTGGGGCCGGCTGTGTGGGGCAGTGGCTTGGCAGTGTGGCCAGCGGCGCCGCTGGCGTCGTCACAGAACGGTGTTGTTTCGGTCACAGTGCGGGGGGCAGCGGCGGCCCGGTCGGGCCGCTAGCGTCGGGCCATTACCATTTGGCGCATGGCTCCCCCCGCGCCGCCCTTGCTGCACTTCGGCCCCTTCACGCTGGACCTGGCCGCCGCCCGGCTCACGCGCGACGGGCGCGATCTGGCGCTGCGGCCGAAGGCCTTCGAGCTGCTGCAGGTGCTGGCGCGCCGGCCGAACCAACTGGTGAGCAAGGACGAATTGCTCGATGCCGTCTGGGGCCGGCGCTTCATCTCCGAGGGCGTGATCAAGTCGGTGGTCGGCGAGTTGCGCGCTGCGCTCGATGACGACCCCAAGCAGCCGCGCTGGATCGAAACCGTGCCGCGGCGCGGCTACCGCTTCGCCGGCCTCGTCGAGACCGGCGGGGTCGCGGATCCGGCGCCGCCTCTGCCGCCAACGCTACCGCCACCCGCACCGCCGCTGCCGGGCAACCTGCCCGCAGCGCTGCCGCCGACCATCGGCCGCGACGACGAGCTCGGCTCGCTCGCCGCCGTGCTGGCCACGCAGCGCCTGCTGACGATCGCTGGCCCGTCCGGCATCGGCAAGACCCGGCTGGCCTTGGCGCTGGCCGCCGCGCAGCGTGCGGCCTGGCCGGACGGCGTGTGGTTCGCCGAGCTGGCGCCGCTGGCCGCCGAGACCAGCAACGCGGCCACCGTGTGCGCCACGCTGACGCAGGTGCTGCAGCTCGGCGCGGGCGCGGCGAACGGCAGCGCGGCCTTGGCGCGCGCGTTGCAGCCGCTGGCGCTGCTGCTGGTGCTGGACAACGCCGAGCACCTGCTGGAAGCGCTGGCGCCGCTGGTAGCCACGCTGCTGGCGCAGGCACCGCACTTGCGCATCGTCGTCACCAGCCAGGAGCCGCTGCGCATTGCCGGCGAGCAGGTCGTGCGTCTGGGCCCCTTGGCGCTACCAGCAGCGGCCGACGACGACGATGCGGCCAAGCTGATGGCCAGCGGCGCGGTGCGCCTGTTCGTCGAGCGTGTCGCCGGCCGGCTGCCGGGCTTCGGCCTCGCCGCGCAGCAGCAGCAGGCGGTGGCCGACATCTGCCGGGCCCTCGACGGGCTGCCGCTGGCGCTGGAGCTGGCCGCCGCCCGCGTGCCGGTGCTCGGCGTGCATGGCATCGCTGAATTGCTGCTCGGTGCCGTCGACGGCGGTGCCCGGCTGCAGTGGCTGACCCAGGGCGCTCGAAGCGCTGCGCCGCGCCACCGCACGCTGCGCGATGCCTTGCAGTGGAGCCATGGGCTGCTCGATGAGCGGCTGCAGCGCGTCTTCCGCCGCCTGGGGGTGTTTCATGGCGGCTTCACGCTCGAGTTGGCGCAGGCCGTGTGCGCCGACGACACGCTCGACGCCTGGGGCGTGCTCGATGCCGTGCAGGCGCTGGTCGACAAGTCGCTGTTGTCCGCGACCACCGGCGACGGCCCGACACCGCGCTTCACGCTGCTGGAAAGCCTGCGCGCCTTTGCGCTCGAACGCCTGGCCCAGGCCGGCGAGACCGCGGCCCTGCGCACACGGCATGTGCAGGCGATGCGTGCCTATTGGCAGCGCGCCGATGCCCAGGCGCTGTACGAACCGGCGCTGCCCTGGCTGGCCCGCCACCTGCCCGAGATCGACAACCTGCGGGCTGCCCAACGGTGGGCGGGCAGCGACGCCGCCACGGCGCGTGTCGACGATGCACTGGCGCGAGCCGATGAGGCGTCAGCGCGAGCCGACGATGCCTTGGCGCTGGTCGTGCACTCCGGGATGCTGTGGCCGCGCGCCGGTTTGATGGCCGAGGGCCGCGCGGGCTGCGAAGCCGTGCGGGCGCAGGCCGCAGTGACAGCCGATGCGGCGCTGCGAAGCGGCTTTGCCCTCGCGCTGGCGACATTGGCGGCCTATGCCAACAGCTACCCGCCCGCCGAAGGCGCGGCCATGGCGCAGCGCGCGGCCGATGAGTTCGAGCAGGCCGGCGACCCGGCACACGCTTACTTCGCGCTCCATGTCTTCAACCAGTTGAGCGTGAATGCGCAGCTCAAGACCGACCGCAGCCAGGTGCTGTCCCGGATGATGGCACTCGAACAGCCGGGCTGGCCTGAACTGCTGACCCGCTTTCGCCGCGCCGTGCAGGGCTACGACCAACGCATGGCCGGCAACCGCGACGCTTTCGTCGCCTACTGCCGTGGCGAACTGGCCATTTGCCGGCGCCTGGGCGCGGTGGCCGAAGGCTGGATCGCGGCACAGGGGCTGATGCTGGCCGAGCATGAGTCGGGCCGGGTGGACGACGCGCTGGTGCTCGGACGCCAGCTGCTGGCCGACATCCGCGCCGCTGGACGGCTGCGCCAGCATGCCGCGTTGTTCGCCCTGTGGTTGACGATGCTGGCCGAAAGTGGCGACAGCGCCGGCACGCGCAGCGCCCTCGCCGAGGCCTTGCCGACCTTGCGCAGCGTGGGCACGCGGTGGATGGCCCATGTCAGCCTGGCCTGGCTGGCGGCCCGCGAAGGGCGCGCCGAGGCTGCCGGGCGCCTGCTCGGCTGGCATGATGCCGCCCGGCGCGCGGACGGCCGCGCCGGATGGGGCCTCTTCATTGCCCGTTCGCTGCGGGCGCTGGCCGACCACCTCGAGCAGCAACTCGGCGCACCGGCCCTGGCGCAATTGCGCGCCGAGGCCGGATCGCTCGGCGACGACGGCGCCGAGCAGCTCGCGCTGGAAACCGTGGCTTGACGGCGCCGGCCGGGCATCACCGATCGCCGGCGCGCAGCTTGCGCCTTCGCCTTCGCCTTCGCCTGCGGATTGCGGCTCAGCGTCGCGTGGTGAAGCGCCTGGCCATTTTCAGAGATCCGCTGGGTCAACGATGCAATGCGAATGAGCATGTTGCGGTCCTCAGGGGGTGAACGGCCATTGCAGGTCCGTCCGGCACGTCACGCCAGTCGGGCCACTCCAGGCGGAGCAAGGCCCCACTGACACGTCAACCGGCAACCCGGCAGCTTCATCCGCTGAACGTGGCCTGCGCGCGCGGCGCCGGCGAATGTCATTACCATTCGCCGATCATGTTCCCGGGCGCTGCCATCGATCGCTGCACTTGTCCATCGTCGGCGCCGGCGCGGCGTGTCCGGCGCGTGGGGCGTTTGATCGGGGTCTGCCTGCTCACGGCGGTGACGCAGGGCGCCTTCGCCCAGACCACAGACACGCTGAAGAAGATCCGCGAGACCGGCGTCATCGTGATCGGCTACCGCGTCGGGTCGATTCCGTTCTCCTACCTCGACGCGACGCTCAAGCCCATCGGTTATTCGATGGACTTGTGCATGCGCGTCGTCGACAGCCTGCGCCAGACGCTGACCCTGCCCGAGCTCAAGGTCAAGCTGGTGGCGGTGACGGCGGCGACGCGCATCCCGCTGGTGGCCAACGGCACGGTGGACCTGGAATGCGGCGTCACGACCCATACGCTGGAGCGGCGCAAGCTGGAATCGTTCACGGTGACCACCTTCGTCGCGCGCAGCCGTCTGCTGTCGAAAAAATCGGCGGGCATCCGCACGCTGGATGACTTGCGCGGCCGCACGGTGGTGTCCACCGTCGGCACCACCAGCATCCAGCGTCTCACCGCGATCAATGCCGAGCGCGCGCTGGGCATGCGCATCATCATCGGCAAGGACGACGCCGAATCGCTGCGCATGGTGCAAACCGATCGGGCCGCGGCCTTCGCGATGGACGATGTGCTGCTGTACAGCCTGCTGGCCGATGTGAGCGACCACCAGGCCTTCACCATCTCCAGCGAGACGCTGTCCGTCGAGCCTTATGCGATTGCGCTGGGCAAGGACGATCCGGCGTTCAAAACGCTCGTCGACGCGGTCATCATCGGTCTGTTCCGCAGCGCGGAGATCGATATCCTCTACCGCCGCTGGTTCGAATCGCCGATCCCGCCGAACGGCATGAACCTGCAGCTGCCGATGAGCCCGGCGCTGCGGCGCGTGATCAACGCACCCACTGATTCCGGCGATCCCAGGCACTACGAATGAGCCGCGCGGCGGCGCCGCTGGCCACCGCGCTCAGTGTCCGTCCCGCGTGCGCAGTGAAATCCGTGTCAGACCCTCGAACTGGCACAGGTCCAGCAAGTGCACGATCTGCTGGTAGGCCACCCGGGTGTCGCCATCGATGCGCACGGCCTGACCTGGATTGCGCAGCGCCGCGGCATGCAGGCGCTCGCGCAGCACCACCGAGCTCACCGGTTCGCGGCCCCAGTACACGCCGCCCTTGACGTCGACGCCGATCGCAAGGATCTCGGGCGCGGCCGTGGCCGCATCGAGCGACACCGCCGACAGGGGCAAGGTGATCGGCAGATCCTTTCCGGGCTTGCCGTCGGCCTCCTGCTTGAAGGACGTGGCCACCATGAAGAACATCAGCAGGAAGAAGATGCAATCGATCAGTGCGATCAGTCCGATCTCGGGCGCTTCGTCCTCGCCGATCGAAATGCGCATCAGCGGCCTCCCGTGGCTGGCGGGCGCACGCAGGCGTCGAGCAGGCGTTCGAGTTCTTCTTCCATGGCCAGGCCGCACAACACCAGCCGATGACGAAAGAAGTGGTGCAGCGCCAGCGACGGCAGCGCGACGCTGAGGCCCGCCGCGGTGTTGACCAGCGCCTTCGAGATGCCACCGGCCAGCAGCGCGGCATCGCCCAGGCCGCCGCTGAACGCGATGACGTGGAAGGCCTCGATCATGCCGACCACCGTGCCCAGCAGGCCGACGATGGGCGCCACGGTGGCCACCACCGCCAGCGGATAGGCCCGCTGCTGCTCCGCGCGCAATGCGCGCGACGCCGACTCGCTGGCGCGTGCAGCCAACGCGTCGGCCGGCCAGCGCGTGCGCTGCGCAGCCAGCAAGCGCAAGGTGCGGGCCAGCACGCTGTCGTGCCGCTGCAGCAGCGCTTCCAGTTCGTCGAAGCGGCCGGCCTGCCACAGCGGCACGGCCTGGTCGACCAGCGCCGGCGGCACCACCGCCGACGGGCGAAAGCGGTGCAGCCGCTCCAGCGCCACCGCGATCGCCAGCAGCGACAGCGCCGCGATCACCCAGATGCCGGTGCCGCCGGCGGCCAGTTGGTGAAGAAAGTTGATCTGCACGGTGAGGACCTCAGCAAGGGACGGGCAAGGAAATCATGGCGCCAGCACCACCGAGAAGAAGCTGTGCTCACGCTCGTTGTAGAGCTTGAAGAGCAGGCGGTGCAGCCCGCGGCTCAAGCGCACGCGCCGATGGCCTTCAGCCAGCGCCAGGCTGGCCAGCTGCTCGTCGCGCAGGTAGAAGGGCGGGTGGTACCAGGTCTTGTCGCGGCGCTCGCTGGTCCACACCAGGCGGCCGTCCAGCCAGAGCATCGAATCGTCGTCGGCGGCGATCGCCAGCCACACGTCGCGGTCCTCGTCGATGCGCAACTCGGTATAGGCGTAGTACACCGCGCCCTCGGCGCGGTCCGGTGGAATGAAGGGGTAGAAGCCGCGGCTGGCGTAGTGCCAGTTCAACGTGCGCCCGTCCAGGCCGCGGTAGGTGCCGTCCAGGTCGACGTCCTGCTCGGGCGGGTAAACCGTCTGCAGCGTGCGTGCGCCCTGGCCGGCGAAGGGGCCGATCACGTACCAGCTGTCGAGGTAGACGCGGGTCGCGAAGTTGCCGCCGGTGCCGATCGTGCGGCCGGCGCCGGTGCGCAGCGTGGCGGCATCGATGGGCGGCGGCCGCAGGTAGCGCACGCGGGTGTGCTGGCGGTCTGCGCCGAATTCGGGCGTGCCGCTGTCATCGCCATGGCGGGTGTCGCCGGTGTCGCCGGTGAGGTCGATGCTGCTGCCCGGCACGGTGACCGGCGGCGCTTCGGCGAAGCGGGCGTCCAGCCGCAGGTCGTCGGGAACGGGCTCGTTCGCGCGCGCGACCCGGCCGCCGGCCACGCCCTTGACACCCAGCGGATTGACCGACCTCCCGCCGGCCACGCCGGGCACGCCGACGCGCCCCTGCGGCGGACCGAGGCGGGCCATCGCGGCCAGCTGGTCGGCCATCGACCGTGGGATGCCGGGGGCCGCGGCGGTCTGACCGGTGGACCCAGTGACGGCTTGCACCGGCGCCGGCGCGGCGCGTGTCACCGGCACGCCATCGCGCCGGGCCGCCAGTTGCGCGCGCCGCGCCGTCAGGCTCTTCTGCGCATGCTGCTCCAGTTGCGCGATGGTGGCGGCCGGTGTCGCGCTTGTCAGCGGCCTTGGCGCGCCGGCCTGGGCATCGACTTGCCGGGTCGCTTCGGCCAGCGGCAGGCCGGCGAGCCGGGCCAGCTCGGCCGCGCGCTGGCGTCGCTGCGCCGCATCGATGGCCGCGGACAAGTCCTGCGCCTGCATGGCCAGCGCCTGGGCCCGCGCGGCCAGCAGCGCCGGCGACGCTTCCGCCTGGCCTGGCGCCAGCTCGTCAGGCAGCGCCGGTGCCGGCGCGGCGGCGGGGTCCAGCAGGCGCCGGATCTGATCGATGCGCCGCACCCGCCGCTGCAGGTCGCGCAGCTCCGTCTGGGCGATGCGCTGTGTCGCCTGCGACTGCGTCGTGGCCGCTGACTTCGCGCGTTGGGCTTCGCCCCAGCCCGGCAGGCACAGCAGCAGAATCGCCAGCGCGCCATGCAGCACGATCGAACCGGCCAGGTAGGGATGGGCGCCCAACTGCTGTCGAAGCAGGCGCCCCATGCGGCCGATCAGCCGGTCGCTGACGCGGAAGGCTTTCACTCGGCCGCGCTCACTGCAGCGCTTCGATGGGCTGCAGCGCCAGTGCCTGGCGCACATGGCGCAGCGCGGCCAGCGCGGTGGTCAGCAGCATCGCTGCGCTGGCCACTGCCAGCGGCAGGGCCAGGCCGGTGGCGCTGTCCACGCGGTCTTCGAAGCCGGCCAGGTAGAGGCCGCCCAGCCACGCGGCCACCGGCAGGCCGGCCGCGGCGGCGATCAGCAGCGGCAGCGTGAACTCGGCCGCCACCCGGCGCACGATGGCGCCGTGGCCGGCGCCATGCAGCCGCCGCAGGACCAGCTCGGTACGGCGCCGGCGCAGCGTATCGGCCACCAGCGCGTAGGCGCCGAGCATTGCCACGCCCACGGCCAGCAGCGACACCGCGGCCAATGTCCAGGTCAGCTGCGCTTCCTGCTGGTAGGCCTCGGCGCGCTGCTCATCGGCCGTCTGCAGGTGAACCATCAGTGCCGGGCCATGGGCTTTCCACAGCGTGTCCAGCGCCTGGCGCAGCGCAACCGGATCGGGCCCTTCGACGGACAGGTCCCATTGCGGCTGATCGCTGAGCAGAAAGGCCTGCGGCAGCGCCGCATCGCGGGCCGACTCCAGCTTCACGTCCTTCACCACCGCGACCACCCGGCGCAGCGTGCTGCCTTCCTGCAGCGCATCGCCGCCGCCGCGCAGCAGCGCGCCGATCGCCGCCTGCGGGCTGGCAAAACCCAGCTGCCGCGCGGCCTTGGCGTCGATCACCAGCCGCGCTTCGCTGAAGGCTGTCTGCGGCCGGCCGGCCAGCAGGGTCATGCCGTAGGTGTCGAAGAAGCTGGGCGAGACGGTCGTCAGGCGCAGCAACTGCTTGTGCTGCTGGCCCTGCAGCGTGCTGACATGCAGCTCGGTCGGGCCCTCCGTATCACGCGCCGGCCGCGCATTGCTGAAGGCCCAGTGGCGGATGGCCGGGTGCTGCCCCAGCGCCGCGACGAAAGCGTCCATGTTGGGCACGAAGTCGGGGTTGACCAGCACACCCAGCCACAGCCGGTTGCGGGTGTCGAAACCGCGGTCGGCATGCAGCAGGTGCTGCTGCTGCAGCGCCAGCACGCCGGCCAGCGACAGCAGCAGCAGCGCGCCGCCGAGCTGCAGCGCCAGCAGGCCCTGGCGCACCCGCCGGCCCCACGGCCCTTCGCTGGCGGTGCGGCCCTGCAGTGCCGGTGCCGGCGCGTTTCGAAGTGCCAGCCAGGCCGGCACGGCCAGCGTCAGCGGCAGCAGCAGCACCACGCTGGCGCTCAAGCCCAGCAGCGCCTGCAGCGGGATCGGGTCGGCCAGCGGCTGGCTGGGCGGCAGGCCCATCCATTGCGCCACCGCCGGCGCAACCCACCAGGCCAGCAGCAGGGCGCCGGCAGCGCTCAGCAGCAGTGGCAGTAAGGCCTCCAGCGCCCACAGTTGCAGCAGCTGCGCACTGTTGGCGCCCAGCGCGCGCCGCAGCGCGGTTTCACGCTGGCGCTGCAGCAGGTCGGCCGCCTGCAGGTTCATGGCATTGAAGGCGGCCAACAGCAGCAGCAAGGCCGCGGCGGCGGCCACCGCGCCGATCAGCCGCCAGCGCAGCTGACGGTCGGCACCTTCGAACGGCAAGCGGTCCAGCGTGACGGCGCGGAAGAAGGCCGCCTCGCGGCCGGCTCCCCACTCGGCCGGCAGCTGGGCGTACAGCGGATGCTGGATGAAGGCCTCGCGCATCCAGCCGCCGACCTGGTCGGGCGAGGTGCCCGGGCGCAGCCGGGCCAGGACACGACCGTTGACCTGGTGGATCGCGTTGCGCTCGTGCTCGGGCCGGGTATTGGCCTGCGAGTCATAACCCGCCATCGCCATGGCCTGGCCGATCGGGCCCATGATGGTGTTGGCGCCCACCGGGCTGCGCGGGTCGCTGTTGGGTATCACCGCGCCGACGGTGTAGAGGCTGCCGCGCGCCTCGATGCGCCGGCCCAGCGCCTGGTCCAGCGGCAACTCGCCCCAGAGCCGTTGCACGACGGTCGGCGAGATGGCAATGCCGTCGCGCCGGGCCAGCGTGGCGCGCAGGTCGCCATGCAGCGCCCGCAGGCCCAGCAGGGCCACCAGATCGGGATCGGCCAGCAGCAGGTACACCGGTTGCAGCCCGCCCCGGTGGTTGATGTCGATACCATCGTGGACCGCCCGGCTGATCAGGTCCAGCGGCAGCTGGCGCTGCTTGAGCATCGGCGCGAAGGCGACCGGCGAAGCGGTCGGCCAGCCCGCGTCGGCGTCGGCCGCTTGAGTCGGGCCGGCCGGCCCGGGCGGGTTGCGCTTGAAGTCCAGCACCACCACCCGATGCGGGTCGCTTATCGCCGGGTCGGGCGCGGCCAGCGCGATCGCCAGCAGCGCGACCAGCAGGCCGGCAGCCTGCGCCAGCATCAGCCCGCTCACCGCCACCGCGGTCGGGCCGCGGCGGCGTCGCAGGCCACGCAGCGCGTCATGCAGCAGGGCGCTCATCTCGGGGTTCCTTGCGCTGCGCGCCACCTGTGGCGGGTGACGGTTGGCGGCCCATTGCGGTCTTTGGTGGTTGCTGGAAGCGGACGTTTGGACTGTCTTGCCTTTGCCGGTGATTCTTCGTTGCACTGCGCCGGGATTCCGCCCCGGCAGGCGGGTCACTTTCTTCCTGGCCGAAGAAAGTAACCAAAGAAGGCC
>NZ_DATILJ010000009.1:0-27048 GCF_035476535.1 Aquabacterium sp. | reverse complement strand
TTCTTTGGTTACTTTCTTCGGCCAGGAAGAAAGTGACCCGCCTGCCGGGGCGGAATCCCGGCGCAGTGCAACGAAGAATCACCGGCACAGGCAAGACAGTCCAAACGTCCGCTTCCAGCAACCACCAAAGACCGCAATGGGCCGACCGCCGCCGCAGTTCAGCTCTCGACGCCCACCGCCAACACCCCGGCATGGCCCCGCTCGGCCGCAAACCAGCGCAGCACCGGCAGCGTGCCCGGCAGCACCGGCTGCACCTGCACCGGCAACGCCGACCAGGCCATCTGCTGGCCTTCGCGCATCTCGAACTCGCCGTCCCAGTCGAAGACCTTACAGAAGTGCAACCGCACCAGCGCATGCGGGTAGTCGAAGATCTCTTCGTGCCAGGGCTGCACTGCACCGATGGTGATGCCCAGCTCTTCGTGCAGCTCGCGGCGCAGCGCTTGCTCCAGCGTTTCGCCCGGTTCGAACTTGCCGCCCGGAAACTCCCAATAGCCGGCGTAGACCTTGCCCTCGGGGCGGGAGGTCAGCAGGAAGCGGCCTTCGCGGCCCTGGGCATCTCGCTCCACCAGCACGCCGACGGCCACGTCGGTGATGGGCCGGGGAGCGGCAGACGACGCGTCGCCGTCGCGTTCGGTCGCCGGGTCCACGACAGTGACCGGCTGCGACTCAGACACGGTCCAGCCCGTCAGGTGCCGGTGTCTCGGTGGACGGTGCAGCGAACTCGTCGCCCGCGTGGTCGCGCCCGGCCCAGTCACGCGCAAACTGGTAGGCCACGCGGCCGGAGCGCGAGCCGCGCTCCAGCGCCCACACCAGCGACGGCTGCCGGGCGGTGGTGATTGCCGATTCGCTAACGCCAAAATGGCGCAGCCACTGCGCAACGATGACCAGGTACTCCTGCTGGCTGAACGGGTAGAAGCTGATCCACAGCCCGAAGCGTTCGGACAGCGAGATCTTCTCCTCGATCACCTCGCCCGGGTGCACCTCGCCGTCGTCGGTGTGGGTGTAGCTGAGGTTCTCCTTCATGTACTCGGGCAGCAGGTGGCGGCGGTTGCTGGTGGCGTAGATCAGCACGTTGTCGCCGGCCGCCGAGATCGAACCGTCGAGGATTGATTTCAGCGCCTTGTAGCCGGCCTCGCCTTCGTCGAAGCTCAGGTCGTCGCAGAAGATGATGAAGCGCTCGGCCCGCCCGGCCACCAGGTCCACCAGATCCGGCAGGTCGACCAGGTCGGCCTTGTCGACCTCGATCAGCCGCAGGCCCTGCGCCGCATACTCGTTCAGGCAGGCCTTGATCAGCGAGCTCTTTCCCGTACCGCGCGCGCCGGTCAACAGCACGTTGTTGGCCGGCACGCCGGCGACGAACTGCGCCGTGTTGCGCACCAGGCGCTGCTTCTGGCCATCGACCTCCTGCAGATCAGACAGTGCCATGCGCGCCACCTGGCGCACCGGCTGCAGCCAGCCGGAGACACCACGCTTGCGGTAGCGGAAGGCGATGGACGCCGCCCAGTCGGGCGCGATCAAGGGGTGCGGCAGGATGGCTTCCAGCCGATCCAGCAGGCGTTCGGCGCGCTGCGCCAGGGATTCGAGGGGGTTCTGGCTCATGCCGGCGAGTGTAGCGACCGGGTATTCAAGGGTCGTTAATCTGAGCTTGGCGCGTTAAGCTTCTGTCATGAATCTGCTGCTCGCCGAAGACGACGCGATCCTGGCCGACGCCTTGACGGCGCAGCTGCAACAGGCCGGCTTCAGCGTCGAACATGCACCCAACGGCGCGGTGGCCGAATACCTGATGCTGCGGCGTGACTTCGACGCCGCGGTGCTGGACATCGGCCTGCCGATGGTCGATGGGCTGACAGTGCTCAAGCATGTGCGCGCGGTGAAGCCTGCCCTGCCAGTCTTGGTGCTGACCGCGTTGGACGGCCTGGACGACCGCGTGGCCGGGCTCAACGCCGGCGCCGACGACTACCTGACCAAGCCCTTCGATTTTCCGGAACTGGAAGCGCGGCTGCGTGCCTTGCTGCGTCGCACGCGGCCGATGCCGTCTCCGACACCGCCGGCCGACATGGGCCGCCTGGCCTTCGACCGCGACGCACGCCGCGCCAGCATCGACGGCAACCTGCTGGAGTTGTCGCCGCGCGAATGGGACCTGCTGGACCTGCTGCTGAGCCAGCGCAACAAGGTCGTGCACAAGGAGCAGATCACCGCCGCCTGGACCGACGACCGCAACGAGGCGCCGAATGCGCCCGGCATGATCGAGGTCTACATCCACCGGCTGCGGCGCAAGCTCGAAGGCTCGGGGCTGAGCATCCGCACGGTGCGAGGTTTGGGCTACTTGCTCGAGCCCGAGTCGAATCCGCGTTAGGTTCCGCGGCGCCCTGAGCTGAACGCCCTCAACGATGAACCGCCCACCGCTGCTGCAGCGCCTGTTCGCCAGCGCCGTCGGCCACCGCTCGCTGCACCGCCAGCTGCTGCTGTGGCTGCTGCTGCCGCAGCTGGTGCTGTGGATCGCCGCGGCCTTCGTCACCTACAACGTCGCGGCGCGTTATGCCAACCGCGGCATCGACGCCAGCCTGCTGCAGGCCACGCGCTCGCTGGCGCGCCAGGTCAAGCCGCTGAGCGGCGGCCTGTTCATCGACTTTCCGCGCGCTGCGCAGGACATCATCGAGGCCGATCCGGACGACCGCGTCTACTACATGGTCAGCACGCCGCCGGGCAAGTTCATCCTCGGCAACCGCCAGTTGCCGCTGCCGCCGGATGTCGACACGCCGCGCCTGGGCGAGCCCTATTTCTACGATGGCCGGCTCGACGCGGTGCGCATCCGCCTGGCCGCGCTGTTCGTGCCGATCGGCGACGATGGCGCGCGGCAGGTGCTGCTGGTGCAGATTGCACGCAGCCAGACCAGCCGCGACGAGTTGGCGCGCAGCATCCTGGTCGACACGCTGCTGCCGCTGTCGGCGCTGATCGCGCTGATGACGATGATCGTCTGGGCCGGCATCCGCGCCGGCCTGGCGCCGCTGGCCCGGCTGCGTGCTTTGGTCGAAGACCGCGCACCGAACGACCTGGCGCCGCTGGAGCTGGAAGCCGCGCCGCAGGAGGTGCGCTCCCTCGCCCGTGCGCTGAACCAGCTGCTGGCCGCGGTGCAGGAAAGCGTGGCCGCGCAGCGCCGCTTCATCAGCAATGCCGCGCACCAGCTGCGCACGCCGCTGGCCGGCCTGAAAAGCCAGACCGAGATCGCGCTGAAGGACAACACTGACCCGGCGCTGGGCACCCGGCTGGCGCGCGTGCATGAAGGCGCGGTGCGCAGCGCGCACCTGGTGAACCAGCTGCTGACCTTGACCCGCGCCGAGCCCGAGGCCGCCGCCAGTCTGCCGCGCAGCAGCGTCGACCTGCGCGCGCTGGTGACGGCGCTGGTGGCCGATTGCGTGCCGCGGGCGCTGCAGGTCGGCCTGGACCTGGGGCTGGACGACGCGCCGGCCGATGCCGCGCCGGTGCGCGTGCTCGGCGCCGAAGTGCTGCTGCGCGAAGCCGTGTTCAACCTGGTCGACAACGCGATCCGCTACGCCGGCCGCGGCGCCGAGATCACCGTGTCGGTGCGGGCCCAGGCCGGCCGCGCGATCGTCGAGGTCACCGACACCGGCCCGGGCATCCCGGCCGAGCAGCAAGAAGCGGTGTTCGGCCGCTTCTACCGCGCCACGCACGAAGGCAGCGGCTGCGGCCTGGGGCTGGCCATCGTGCGCGAGATCGCCGAGCGTCACCAAGGCCGGATCAGCCTGCAATCGGCATCGCCGCAGGGTCTGCGCGCGCGGCTCGACCTGCCACTTGCCACGGCCTGATCAATTTTTGAACATCAGATTAACATCGCGTTAATACCTAGAGACTAATATTAATAATGTATGGAACATTAACGCTGCCTTGCGTTGATGTTCCGTGCCGTTGCACGGCGGCGAGGCACCCGACACCACAACACGGAGACCTCGACGCCATGACAGTCCATGCCCCCCGATTCACCTTGCTGCGCAGCGCCGCTGCCCTCGCCCTGCTGGCCACCGCGGGCGCTGCCCACGCGGTCGACTGGACCGGCTACTTCCGCACCGGCCCGGGCCTCACCTCGGCCAGTACCTCGCGCGCCTGCTACGGCCTCAATGGCGGCAGTTCGGGCATGAAGTACCGGCTCGGCAACGAGTGCGACTTCTATGGCGAGTTCCAGCTCAGCCAGGGCTTCCAGAAAGACGGCATCGACTACCGCGCCACGCTGATGGTCAACCACTACACCGGCGCGACGCAGGACAACCCGGACAAGGGCCTGAACATCGAGCAGATGTTCGCGGAAGCCAAGGGCTTCGACGTGGCGCCCAACGCCACCTTCTGGATCGGCAAGGAACGCGGCCGCCGTGGTGACGTGCACATCGTCGACACCTTCTTCATCGAGATGCTCGGCATCGGCGCCGGCTTCAAGGGCCAGCCCGCCGGCGGCGGCAAGCTCGGTGCCGCCTTCTACAAGACCGACAGCGATGCAGTGAAACCGGGCAACCGCATCAACGTCGAGTACGTGGACCTGCCGGCCAATGCCGATGGCAAGCTGAACTTTTTCGCCAGCGTCACCCAGGGCGATTTCAGCGGCGGCAAGACAGGCGCGGGCTTCACCGTGCGCCATGACCAGGCCAAGTTGTTCGGCACCGGCCTGTCGAACACGCTGTGGCTGCAGTTCGCGCAGGGCTCGGCCAAGCTCAACGGCAACTTCGGCGACCTCACGGCCGGCTCCAAGGCCAAGAGCTGGCGCATCGTCGAAAGCTTCAACGGCCAGAGCGGCCCGCTGGGCGGCCAGGCCATCGTGCTGTTCGCCAGCGAGAAGAACGGCGCCGGGCTGAAGGTCGATTCGGCCTCGGTCGGCGGCCGCGTGTCGTATGCGCTGACGAAGAACTTCAAGTTCGTCACCGAGCTGGGTGTGTCGCAGTACAAGCCGCAGGGCGGTGCCACCGCGCGCCTGACCAAGCTGACGATCGCGCCGACGCTGTCGGTCGGCCCCGATTTCTGGAGCCGTCCGGAGTTCCGCCTGTACGCCACCAGCGCCAAGTGGAACCAGGCGGCCGGCAATGTCACCGGCCAGGCTGCGCTGGCCGACAAGACCTCGGGCACCAGCTACGGTGCGCAGGTCGAGTGGTGGTTTTGAGACTGACGCAACAAGGAGACTGATCATGACAAGTACCCGCACGCAGCGCTTCGGCGCCATCGCTCTGGCCGCAGCCGCCGCGCTCGCTTTCACGCCGGCCCAGGCCGGCGAAGTGGAAGTGCTGCACTGGTGGACTTCCGGCGGCGAAGCCAAGGCCGCCGCCGCGTTGAAGATAACTCTTCAAAAGGGCGGCCACCGCTGGAAGGACTTCGCGGTCGCCGGCGGCGGCGGTGATTCGGCGATGACGGTGCTGAAGTCGCGCGTGGTCTCGGGCAACGCGCCCTCGGCCGCGCAGATCAAGGGCCCGTCGATCCAGGAATGGGCGCAGGAGGGCGTGCTCGCCAACATCGACGATGTGGCCAAGGCCGAGAAGTGGGATGAGCTGCTGCCCAAGGTCGTCTCGGACATCATGAAGTACAAGGGCAGCTACGTGGCCGCGCCGGTCAACGTGCACCGCGTCAACTGGCTGTGGGCCAACCCCGAAGCCTTCAAAAAGGCGGGCGCCAAGCTGCCGACCAGCTGGGACGAGTTCTTCGTTGCCGCCGAGGCATTGAAGAAGGCCGGCATCGTGCCCATCGCCCATGGCGGCCAGAACTGGCAGGACTTCACCACCTTCGAGTCGGTGGCCCTCGGTGTCGGCGGCGCTGAGTTCTACAAGAAGGCGCTGGTGCAGCTGGACGGCGCGACGATCACCGGCCCGACGATGACCAAGGTGCTCGAGACCTTCAAGAAGGTCAAGGGCTACACCGACAAGAACGCGCCCGGCCGCGACTGGAACCTGGCCACCGCGATGGTGATCAAGGGCGAAGCCGGCATGCAGCTGATGGGCGATTGGGCCAAGGGCGAATTCGTCGCCGCCGGCAAGACGCCGGGCACTGACTTCGTCTGCGTGGCCGCACCCGGCACGGCCAAGGCCTTCACCTTCAACGTGGACTCCTTTGCGATGTTCAAGCTGAAGGATGCGGCCAACATCGCCGCGCAGAAGGATCTGGCCAAGGAGATCATGGCCCCGGCCTTCCAGGAACTGTTCAACCTGTACAAGGGCTCGATCCCCGTGCGCTTGAACATGAAGATGGACAAGTTCGACGATTGCGCCAAGGCCTCGGCCAAGGACTTCGTCGACACCGCGAAGGCCGGCACGCTGGTGCCCTCGATCGCCCACGGTATGGCAGTGCCCTCGGCGGTGGAAGGTGCGATCAAGGACACCGTGAGCCAGTTCTGGAACGACGACAAGATGAGCGTGGCCGACGCGCAAGGCAAGTTGGCCGCCGCGGCCAGGACCAAGTAGTCACAAGAGCAAGAGCGTCTTCACTGGAGCCTGGTTCGCCACGCGGTGCTGCTGCCATCGCGTGGCGCCTTTTCCCCTGATCCTGAAAGTCCCCACGCGCCATGTCTGCCCCGAGTGCCCTGCGCACACCCTGGCTGCCCAAGCTGGTGGTGGCGCCCAGTTTCCTGCTGGCGCTGTTCTTCATCTACGGCCTGATCGCCTGGAACGGCTACCTGTCGCTGTCGGCCTCGCGGCTGCTGCCGAATTACGAGTTCGTCGGCTTCGGCCAGTACGCGGCCCTGTTCGAGTCTGAGCGCTTCCATGTCGCCTTGAAGAACATGCTGATCTTCGGCGTATTGTTCATCGGCGGCGCAATGGCGCTCGGCCTCTTGCTGGCCATCCTGCTCGACCAGAAGATCCGCGCCGAAGGCCTGCTGCGCACGATCTACCTGTACCCGATGGCGATCTCCTTCATCGTCACCGGCACGGCCTGGAAGTGGATGCTGAACCCCGGCCTCGGGCTCGAACACCTGATGCAGCAATGGGGCTTCACCGGCTTCACGTTCGACTGGCTGGTCAACCCGGACAAGGCGATCTACTGCGTGGCCATTGCCGGCATCTGGCAGAGCGCCGGCTTCGTGATGGCGCTGTTCCTGGCCGGTCTGCGCGGCATCGACGAATCCATCATCAAGGCCGCGCAGGTCGATGGCGCCAGCCTGCCGCGCATTTACTGGCGCATCCTGATTCCGTCCTTGAGACCCGTGTTCTTCTCGACGTTGATGGTGGTGAGCCACCTGGCGATCAAGAGTTTTGACCTGGTGATGGCACTCACCGCTGGTGGCCCCGGCTTCGCCACCGACCTGCCGGCGACCTTCATGTACGCGATGAGCTTCACCCGCGGCCAGCTGGGTCTCGGCGCAGCCAGCGCGACGGTGATGCTGGCCACCGTTGCGGCCATCGTCGTGCCCTACCTGTATTCCGAGTTGAGGACGAAGAAATGAACCGCCTCACACTCCACCGTCTGTTGCTGTGGGCTGTGCTACTGGCCTTCGCGGCCTGGTTCCTGACGCCGCTGTATGTGATGCTGGTGACGTCCCTCAAGGACATGGCGCAGATCCGCAACGGCCACCTGCTGTCGCTGCCCACCGACCCCGGTTTCGCCGCCTGGGCCAAGGCCTGGAGCGGCGCCTGCACCGGCACCGATTGCGGCGGCCTGAAGCCGTTTTTCTTCAACAGCGTGCTGATGGTCTTGCCGGCTGTCGCGGTGTCCACCGCCATCGGCGCGCTGAATGGTTATGTGCTGAGCAAATGGCGCTTCCGTGGCAGCGAGACACTGTTCGCTATGATGCTGTTCGGCGTGTTCATGCCGATGCAGGTCGTGCTGCTGCCGATGAGCCAGGTGCTGGGCTGGCTGGGCATCGCGAGTTCGATCTGGGGACTGATCCTGGTGCATGTGATCGCCGGCATCCCATCGACAACGCTGTTCTTCCGCAACTACTACGTCGGCCTGCCGGACGAACTGATCAAGGCGGCCATGCTCGATGGCGCGTCGTTCTGGCAGATCTTCGTGCGCATCGTGCTGCCGCTGTCGACGCCGATCCTGGTCGTCACGCTGATCTGGCAGTTCACCAACATCTGGAACGACTTCCTTTACGGCGTGGTGTTCTCGGGCGCCGATTCGAAGCCGATCACCGTCGGCTTGAACAACCTGTCAAACACGTCCAGCTCGGTCAAGGAATACAACGTCGACATGGCCGCCGCGCTGATCGCCGCGCTGCCGACGCTGTTCGTCTACATCGTCGCCGGCAAGTATTTCGTGCGCGGGCTCACGGCCGGCGCAGTCAAAGGGTAAGCATCATGGGCGCACTGTCGATTCGCAATGTTCGCAAGACGTTTGGTCCCGTCGAGATCCTCAAAGGCATCGACATCGAGATCGAGGCCGGCGAGTTCCTGATCCTGGTCGGCCCCTCGGGCTGCGGCAAGAGCACGCTGCTGAACATGATTGCCGGGCTGGACGTGCCCAGCCAGGGCAGCATCCACATAGGAGAGCGCGACGTCACGCACCTGCCCAGCAAGGACCGCGACATCGCGATGGTGTTCCAGAGCTACGCGCTGTACCCGAACATGAACGTGGCGCAGAACATCGCCTTTGCGCTGGAGATGCGCAAGGTTCCTAAACCGCAACGTGAGCAGGCCGTGCAGCGTGTGGCCAAGATGCTGCAGATCGGCCATCTGCTCGACCGCAAGCCCGGTGCGCTGTCGGGCGGCCAGCGCCAGCGCGTCGCGATGGGCCGTGCGCTGGCGCGCGACCCGAAGCTGTTCCTGTTCGACGAACCGCTGTCGAACCTGGACGCCAAGCTGCGGGTCGAGATGCGCGCCGAGATCAAGCTTCTGCACCAGCGCACGAAGACCACCACGGTCTACGTCACGCACGACCAAGTCGAGGCGATGACCTTGGGCGACCGCATCGCGGTGATGAAAGACGGCGTGGTGCAGCAGTTCGGCACGCCGGACGACATCTACTCGCGGCCGGCCACACGCTTCGTCGCGGAGTTCATCGGCTCGCCGGCGATGAACCTGATCCCGGCCACGCGCAGCGGAAGCGCACTGCTGGCCCACGGCATCGAACTGGACGCCAGCCCGGCGCAGCGCCAGGCCTTGCAAGATCTGGCCGGCAACGAGATGGTCTACGGCCTGCGGCCCGAGAACCTGGGCTTTGCCGATGCCGGGCTGCCGGGCACGCTGTCGATGATCGAGCCCACCGGCCCGGAGACCTATGTGACGGTGGACACCGCCGTCGGCAAGCTGACGGTGCGCGTGCCGGGCAATGCGCGACAGCAGGTCGGCGAGCGCGTTCACCTGCACTGGCAGGCCCAGCATGCGCATGTGTTCGATGGCGCGACCGACCGGCGCATTGCGTGAGCAGCGCTGGCAGGCCGATGGCCAGGCGCTGCGCGCTGGTACCGTCAGCTACGAGGCGCTGGAGCTCTTGCGCGGCGGCACTTCAACGACCGTGTCGGCCACCGCGAACAGGCGGTCGCCGGGCTGCCGCGGCAGCGCGTGCATGCCGGTGAAACCGCCGAAGGCCGGCAACACGCCCACCTGCGCACCGAAGTGAAAGCACGGCAGGCGCAGCTGGTCCTTGGCCCGGCCGCCCAGCACCACGCAGGGGTGCACATGGCCGGCCAGCGCATAGGCGCCAGCAACAGGCGCCGGGTGGTGCTGCAGCGCCCAGGGGCCGAGGCGCAGCGGGCCGTCGACGGCAGCGATCTGCAGGTCGGCCGGCGGATCACCGGCGCGCTCGTCGTGGTTGCCGCGCACCAGCGTCATCGTGACCGCGGCATGCCGGGCACGCCAGGCGCGAAACGCTGCCAGCGTGCCGGGCGCCAGCGCGCGTTCGGAGTGCAGCAAGTCGCCGAGAAAGACGATGTGCCGCGCGCCGGTGGCGGCGATCAACCCGTCGAGCCGCGCCAGCGCTTCGGCCGTGGTGCCGGCCGGCACCGGCACACCGAGCCGGCGAAACGACTGGGCCTTGCCGAGGTGGGCATCGGCGATCAGCAACATGCCAAGGGCAGCGTCAAAAGCCGCACGCTGCGGCCACAGCTGCAGCGCCGCACCCGGCGCCAGCTCAGCCGTCAGAGGGTTCACGCCGTCAGGCGCGGCAGCAGCAAATCCAGGTGCTCGGTCGGGCTGCGCTTGAAACCCGAGCGCGCATAACGCTGCAAGCGGCCGATCAGAAAAGCGGTGAGGCCCGAAGCCAGGCCATTGGCGTCGACCGTCGGTGTCAGCGAGCCGTTGGCATCGGCGGCGCCGCGCAGGCATTGCCGCAACTGCGATTCGACGCGGTCGAAGAACTGGTTCATGCGCAGGATCAGCCGCTCATGCTCGAAGACCAGCGCATCGCCGACCATCACCCGCACCATGCCCGGGTTCTTCTCGCCGAACTGCAGCAGCATGGTGCAGATCTTCTGCGCCTGCAGGGTGCCGCCGGGGTCGCGCTCGGTGATCTGGTTGACCAGCGTGAAGACGCTGGATTCGATGAACTCGATCAGCCCCTCGAACATTTGCGCCTTGCTGGCGAAATGGCGGTACAGCGCCGCTTCGCTGACTTCCAGCCGCGCGGCCAGCGCGGCGGTGGTGATGCGTTCGGCGCCTGGTTGCTCCAGCATCGCGGCCAGTGTCTGCAGGATCTGCACGCGCCGTTCGCCGGGCCGTGGCCGCTTGCGTGTGCCGGCCGCCGCGACGATCTCGGCCACCGCAGCCGCCGGCTCGTCGGCGGGCAGCGCAACGGTGTCGGCGTCGCCGGATGGCGCGGGCAAGTCGGACATCACGGCGGCGGAATGGGGCTTAGGGGGGGCGAAAAACATTCTGGCACATGGACACGGCGCGCCCGGGCCCGCGTAAACACCTAAGCGAGGCCTACGTCACACCTTGCACAGCGGCCGCAGGCCGCGCACCACGCGATCGACGTAGGCCGGCCGCATCGACCAGCGCGCCACGCGCGGCCCGGCATGCTCGCCGCGGCGGGCATAGCGCTGCATCCACACCGTCTGCATGCCGACACGCCGCGCGGATTTCTGGTGCACCAGCGTGTCTTCGACCAGCACGCAGCGCGCGGCCGGCACGCCGAGCCGGGCCACCAGCCGGCGCAGCATGCGCGCATCCGGCTTGGGCCGGATCTCGCCGAACATGCGCATGTCCTCGATGGTGAGCACCGCGTCGAACAGGTGCTCGATGCGCAGTGCGCGCAGCACGCGCAAAGCATAGGCCCGCGGCGCGTTGGTGAGGATCAGCTTGCGGCCCGGCAGCTCCTTCAGCGCCGCGAAGTCATGGCGGTGGCCGGACAGCCTTTCCTCCAGGCCGGGCAGGCGGTGCGTGTCGTGCAGGAAGTGGGCCGGCTTCACGCCGTGGTGGCGCATCAAGCCGATCAGCGTGGCGCCGTAGCGCAGCCAGTACTGCCGGCGCAGTCGATTGGCTTGTTCCGCGTCGAGCTGCAGCTCACGCTGCACGAACTCGCCCATCGATCGGTTCAGCGCGCCGAAGACGAAGGCGCCGGCATCGTGCAAGGTGTTGTCCAGGTCGAACAGCCAGACGGTCATGCCGCTCTTCCTGGCCGGATTGCTAGCGCCAAAAATGAGCGGCACATGCGATTCACGACGGCGCCAGCTCGGCCACGAAATAGTGCCCCGGCGCCGGCGCCACGGGCTGGATCTCATGCACCGCGCGCAGCACATGGGCCACCGGCTGCGCAAAGCGCGGCCCGTCGAACACGAAGGTGTGGAATTCGCCGTTCTCGCCGCAGGCGTCCACGTTCGCCGGCAGGTCGGCGATGAAGCGGGCATCGAACTCGCGGCCGCAGTAGCTGGCGTCCAGCCAGCGTGCATCGACACACACGACGCGCGCCCGGTAGCCCAGCGCCAGCAGCTCGTCCACCAGCGCACGGCGCGGCGCCTGCCACAGCGGCAACTCGGCACGCAGCCCGGCGGCGGCGCAGACCCGCTCTTCCCAATCGCGGTGCGGCTGCAGGTCGATGTCGCCGAAGAGGCCATGCGTCAGGCCTATTGCCGCAAAGCGCTGCAGCTGATCGACGAACTCCGATTCATAGTCGGCCCAGGAGGCTTGGCGCATCACGAGCGCAATGCCCAAGGCATCGGCCTGCGCCTGCATCAGCGCCGGCGGCAAGGCATGCGAGCGCGAGCGTTCGCCGCCTTCGTCGAACATCGCCAACAAGGCCTCGACCTGGAAGCCGGCGTCCAACGCACGGTGCAAGGCGAGCATCGAGTCCTTGCCACCACTCCAGCTGAAAAATGCGCGTGTCATGCGTGTGTCCCGGTGTTGGGTCGGCGGCTCAGGCCCCAGATCGCGGCCAGCAACAGCACCGCGCCCAGCCATTGCATCGCGCTCAGCGGCTGGTTCAGCAGCAGCGCCGCCAGCGCCACGGCCGTGAGCGGCTCGACCAGCGTGGCCACCGTCAGCGCGGTCGGGCTGAGCCGCGCCGCGCCCCAGCTGAAGGCCAGCAGCGCCAGCGCGGCGGTGACCACACCGAGGTACAGCAACCAGGCCTCGGGCGCCACTTCCGCGGGCCAGACCAGCGGCCGGTACAGCGCCGACAGGCCCATCACCGCGGCGGCCACCACCGTCAGGCACATCGTCGCCGGACCGGCACCGAGGCCGGTCGACAAGCGGCCGCTGACCAGCGTGAAGCCGGCATACAGCACGGCCGAGGCCACCGAGAAGCCGATGCCGGCCCACAGCGTGCCGGCGGCCACCGGCGCACCGCCGGCGCCATGCCGCAGCACGATCAGCACCGTGCCGGCCAGCGCCGCGCCCAGCACGATCAGCAAGCCGGCGTCGAGCCGCTCGCGGCCGCGCAGCACTGCCAGCAGTGTCACCAGCACCGGCGGCAGGCACAGCGCGATCAGCGTCGGCACTGCCGCGCCGATGCGTTCGATGCCGAGGAACCAGCACAGCACATACAGCGCCATGCAGCTGCCCGCACCCAGCACCAGGCCCAGCTGAGTGCGCAGCGCCGGCCACAGCGCCGGCCGGCCGAAGACCGCCAGCAGCACCACGGCGCCGACGACAAAGCGCCAGAACGAAATCGTCTCCGGGCTGAAGCCGTGGCGCACGATCAGCACATTGACGACCAGTGCACCGGTGCCCCACAGGAAGCCGGCGAAGCAGGCCGCGGCCAGCGCAGCGCGCTGCAGGGCGCCAGTGTTCAGTGTCTGCACGTCCGATGGCCGACGCCGAAGCGCCCTCAAGCGAACGCCGCGGATCCGGCTCCGCCGGTCCGCTGGCGTGCCTTGCAGGCCGCGCCGGTCCCAAGGACCCAGCCCCTCGCCAGGCACCAGAGGTCCACTGGACCTCTCGTGTCCCGGCTCGGCCCCCTTGAGGGGGAGGCGGCCGCCAGGCCGCTACGGGGGTGGGCCATCAATGGGATCGGATCATCGTGCCGTAGGCTTGATCCGTCAGGATCTCCAGCAGCATCGCGTGGGGCACGCGGCCGTCGATGATGTGCACGGCATTGACGCCGCTCTTGGCGGCATCCAGCGCGCCGGCGATCTTCGGCAGCATGCCGCCGGAGATGGTGCCGTCGGCGAAGAGTTCATCGATGCGCCGCGCCGTCAGGTCGGTCAGCAGCTGGCCGGACTTGTCGAGCACGCCGGGCGTGTTGGTCAGCATCATCAGCTTCTCGGCCCGCAGCACCGTGGCCAGCTTGGCGGCCACCAGGTCGGCGTTGATGTTGTAGCTTTCGTTGTGGGCGCCGAAACCGATGGGGCTGACCACCGGGATGAAGGCGTCGTCCTGCAGTGCCTTGACGACGCTGGGGTCGATCGAATCGATCTCGCCGACCATGCCGACATCGTGTTCCTTGGCCGGGTCGTCCTTGTCGACCATCTTCAGCTTGCGTGCGCGGATCATGCCGCCGTCGCGCCCGGTCAGGCCCACCGCCTTGCCGCCGGCGTGGTTGATCAGGCCGACGATGTCCTGCTGCACTTCACCGCCCAGCACCCATTCGACGACTTCCATCGTCTCCTCGTCGGTGACGCGCATGCCCTGGATGAAGGTGCCCTTCTTGCCGATCTTGGCCAGCGCCTCGTCGATCTGCGGGCCGCCGCCATGCACCACCACCGGGTTCATGCCGACCAGCTTCAGCAGCACCACGTCCTCGGCAAAGTCCTGCTGCAGTGCGGGATCGGTCATCGCATTGCCGCCGTACTTGATGACGATGGTCTTGCCGTGGAACTTGCGGATGTAGGGCAGCGCCTGGGCCAGGATTTCCGCCTTGTCGCGCGGCACGATGTGGTCGAGGTTCGGCTGGGCGGCATCTGGTTTCATGGCGTCTCGCAGGCGGTGGGTGGGGGTTGCGCGACGATTGTAGGGAAGGCACTTTCCACGAAGTGGCATGGGGCGATGCGGACAGGCGCTGCGCTACCCTCGCGGCCATGGCCAGCCACTCCCATCCCCATCCCCACGCCGGCGAGACGCACGGATCGCACCCCGGATCACATCAACACGATCTGCGCCCCTTCCGCCACAGCCATGCCTTCGGCAGCGAGGGCGAAGCGGCACGCAGCCGCGCGCTGCTGGCCGTCACGCTGATCACCATCGTGACCATGGTGGCCGAACTGGCGGCAGGCTGGTGGAGCGGCTCCTTGGCGCTGACCGCCGACGGCTGGCACATGGGCACGCACGCCGCGGCGCTGGGCGGCGCGGTGCTGGCGATGCGCTGGTCGCGCCGCGCCCGCGAGCACGAGGGCTTTGCTTTCGGCGGCTGGAAGATCGAGGTGCTGGCGGCCTACACCAGCGCACTGCTGCTGGCCGCCGTGGCCATCGGCCTGGCGATCGATGCGGTGCACGTCCTCGTGCAGCCGCGGCCGATTGCCTTCGGCGAAGCGATGGTGGTGGCCGTGCTCGGCCTGGTGGTGAACCTGGCCAGCGTGTGGCTGCTGTCACGCAGCGGCAAGGCCGAGCCTGCGGGTCATGACCACGGCCATGCGCATGAGTCTGCGCACCCGGGCCATGATCATCACGGTCATGGCCATGGCCACAGCCACCACCACGACCACAACTTCCGCGCCGCGTACATGCACGTGCTGGCCGACGCCTTCACCTCGGTGCTGGCCATCGTCGCGTTGGGCGCCGGGCTGTGGTGGGGCTGGCACTGGCTGGATCCGGTGGTGGCGCTGGTCGGCGCCGCGGTGATCGGCCAGTGGAGCTGGGGACTGCTGCGCACGACGGCGCGTGCGCTGGTCGATGCCAGCGCCGATGCGCCTCTGCGCGACGCCGTGCGCGCGGCGATCGAAAGTGATGGCGACGCCAAGCTCGCCGACCTGCATGTCTGGCAGGTCGGTGCGCAGGCCTATTCAGGCGTGCTGAGCATCGTCGCCGACCGGCCGCTGCCGGCGGACGCCTACCAGCAGCGGCTGCAGCCGATCACGCAGCTGAAGCACACGACGATCGAGGTGCACCGCTGCCCCAACGCCTGAAGTGAGCGTCAGCGCGATCAGTCCGCACCGATCAAGCGCGACATGTAGCGCACCCAGCCGATGCGCCCGGCCACACGCTCGCGGTGATCGACGAAGCCGGCTTTCTGATAGGCGCGAATGCCCGCCGCATTGCCCTCGTCGACCGACAGGCTCAGCGCGTGAACCTGGGGCCAGTGCCGGCGCACCCAGTCGGCCAGTGCGTGCAATGCGGCGGCGCCGAAGCCCCGGCCCTGATGCTGTTCACCGATGCGCATGGCGCTGACGACGGCGGCTTCGCGCTCCGCCCAGTCGGGCGCCTTGGATCGGCGCGCGAGCACGATGAAGCCGACGATCTCCGTGCCCCGCCGTATCGCCAGCCCGGCCAGCTCATCGCCCTGGCCGTCGACGACCTTGTCGATGGCACGTTCGATCGTGCCCGCGTACTCGACCTGGTCGGCCGAAATCCGCAGCGCGCGCACCTGCGCCTGTTCGCCAGCGGAAAGATCCGCCCAGCCCATGAGTTCAACCGAAGGGAGTGCCATGCCCAGCAATGTTACCGACCCCCAAGCCCAGCCTGCGAGGGCGAGGAACCCAGAACCGCGAGATGAGCGGCAGCCGCAGGCTGTCCGTTCGATCGAGCGAAGTAGGCCGACGGCGCAGCCGGCGGCCTACTAAAAGTGGATGCCCTTCATCATCTGCTGCAGCGCCATCGCTTCGGCGCTGAGCTTGGGCTTGTCGCCCTTCTCGCCCTTGGCCGCTTCCGAATCCGGGAACATGCGGAAGCTGGTGTTCATGACGATCTGCGCAATGCGCGGCGCAAACGCATGCAGCACCTGGCCGGAGATGCCCAGCCGGGTGGCGATGCGCACCGGCTTGTAGACGCAGGCCTGCGCAATCATGTCGGCCGCTTCTTCCGGCGCCAGCGTCGGCACGTTGTTGTAGATCTTGGTCGGCGCGATCATCGGCGTGCGCACCAGCGGCATGTTGATGGTCGTGAAGCTGATGCCCTGGTCGGCGTATTCACTCGATGCGCAGCGTGTCCAGGCATCCAGCGCGGCCTTGCTGGCGACATAGGCCGAGAAGCGCGGTGCATTGGTCAGCACGCCGATCGAGCTGATGTTGACGATGTGGCCCTTGCGCTTCTTCACCATGCCGGGCAGCAGGCCCATGGTCACGCGCAGGCAGCCGAAGTAATTCAACGACATCGTGCGTTCGAAGTCGTGGAAGCGTTCGTAGCTGTTCTCGATCGCGCGGCGGATCGAGCGGCCGGCGTTGTTGATCAGGAAGTCGACGCCGCCGTGGTTGTCGTTCAGCGCCTTGACAAAAGCGGCGCAGCCGGCCTCGTCGGCAATGTCCACCGAGTAGCTGAAGACCTTCGCGTCCTTGCCCGCGAAGGCCTTGATCTCGGCCACCGCTTCGGCCAACTTGTCTTCGCCGCGCGCGGCGATCACGGTGATCGCGCCGGCCTCGGCGAATTTCATCGCCGCAGCCAGGCCGATGCCCGAGGAGCCGCCGGTGATCAGCACCACCTTGCCGCCGACCGCGCCCTTCAGGCTGCGATCGATGAACAGGTCCGGGTCCAGGTGGCGTTCCCAGTAGTCCCACAGGCGCCAGGCGTAGTCGTTCAGGTTGGGACACTTGATGTCCGTGCCTTCCAGCGCCTTCAGCGTTTCGCGGCAGTCGAACCTCGTCGGGTAGTTGACGAAGCTCATCATGTCTTCGGGCACGCCGATGTCGTTCATCACTGCGTGCACCACACGGCGCACCGGCGCCAGCGCCATCAGGCCCTTCTTGACGCTCTTCGGGATGAAGCCCAGCAGCGCGGCGTTGATGAACAGGTTCATCTTCGGCGCATGCGCGGCCTTGCTGAAGATGTCCAGCACATCGCCGACGCGGTAACCCACCGGGTCGACCAGGTGGAAACACTTGCCCTTCAGGTCTTTGGCAGTGTGCGAGATGTGGTCCAGCGCCGCGACGACGAAATCCACCGGCACGATGTTGACGCGCCCGCCCTCCAGGCCCACCGTGGGCATCCACGGCGGCAGCAGCTGGCGCATGCGCTGGATCAGCTTGAAGAAGTAGTAGGGGCCATCGATCTTGTCCATCTCGCCGGTCGACGAATCACCGACCACCATCGCCGGGCGGTACACCGTCCACGGCACCTTGCATTCCTTGCGCACGATCTTCTCGCTCTCGTGCTTGGTCATGAAGTACGGATGGTCCAGGCCCTCGGCTTCTTCGAACATGTCCTCGCGGAACACGCCTTCATACAGGCCGGCGGCGGCGATCGACGACACATGGTGCACGTGCTTCGCGTCGATGGCCTTCGCGAACTCGACCATGTTGCGCGTGCCCTCGATGTTGACCTGCACCTGGCTTTCTTCGTCGGCCGACAGGTCGTACACCGCGGCCAGGTGGTAGACGCCGTCGATCTGGCCCTTCAGCGCCTTGACGTCGTCTGCGCCGACGCCGAGTTTGCGCGCCGTCAGGTCGCCGCTGATCGGCACCGCGCGGGTCTTGGTGACGCCCCAGAACTTGTAGAGATCGCCCAGTTTGGCCTCGCTGCCGGGGCGCACCAGGAAGTACACCGTGGCGCCGCGCCGGGCCAGCAAGGCCTTGACCAGGCGCTTGCCGATGAAACCGGTGGCACCGGTGACGAAATAGTTCATCGCGTTCTCCTCGTTGGATGTTGGCCGGCGTCGCGGCCTGGACGCCCGGATTCTTGACGATGCGCGAGGGCCTGCCCTTGCGCGCTAACCCCAGGATTCCTTGGCGCCAGCGCGACAAAGACTGCACAGCGCCCGCGTTCGTGGCGAAAATCCACGGCAACCGATGAGCGCCATGCCCCACTCTGCCCTGCGTTTCCCGCCGCCCGCCCTGGGGGCGCGGCCGCTGCCGTCCCTGCTGCGCTGGAGCCTGCGCCTGCTGCTGCCGCTGCTGGCCGCGCTGCTGTTCGCCGGCTGCGCCACGCAGCTGCCGACGATCAACCGAGAAGCCATCGCCAGCGAGGCGATTCCGCCTTCGCCCAACACCACGCTGTCCTACGTTGTCACCAACTCCACGCCCGACCCGGCGCTCAGCGGCTTCCGGCTGATGCCGCTGGGCTCGTTCTCGCTGGACACCCGGGTGCAGCTGGCGCGCCGCGCCGAGGTATCGCTGGACGTGCAGTACTACCACCTGGAGAACGACGAAACCGGCCGCTGGCTGCTGCGTGCGCTGCGCGACGCCGCCGACCGCGGCGTGCGTGTGCGCCTGCTGATCGATGATTTCTACACCAGCGGCGCGGACGACCTGTTCCTGTCTTTCGCGGCGCACAAGAACGTGGAAGTACGGGTCTTCAACCCCTTCTGCTGCGCGCGCGGCTCGGGCCAGATCACCCGCTTCCTGGTGGCCCTGAACGACTTCGGCCGTGTCAACCACCGCATGCACAACAAGCTGTTCATCGCCGACGGCATTGCCTCGGTGATCGGCGGGCGCAACATCGCCAACGAGTACTACCTGCGCGGCGAGGCCAACAACTTCATCGACCTGGACGCGCTGGTCGTCGGCCGCATGGTCGAGCCGCTGGCGGCGCTGTTCGACCGCTACTGGAACAGCGACCCGGTGTACCCCTACGACGCCATCGCCCGCAGCGCGATGGACAAGACAGCGCTGCTGGCCTATTTCGAACGCATCACCGGCCCCGAGAACACGCCGCCGCCGCCGCCGCTGCCGCCCAACGACATCCTGGGCTACGGCCCGATCGCCGACGACCTGCAGGACGGCCGGCTCGGCCTGATCTGGGGCGACGGCTATGTCTTCGCCGACCATCCGGACAAGCCCTTCGAAGGCTCGGTGGGCGGCGAGCTGCTGGAGACCAGCGTCACCTACAACGTGCTGGAGGCGATGAAGCTGGCCAAGCGCGAAGTGGTGGCTTCGTCACCGTATTTCGTGCCCGGCCCCAAGGGCATGGAACTGCTGAGTTCGCTGCGGGCCCGCAATGTCCATCTCAGCGTGATGACCAACTCCCTGGGCGCCACCGATGAACCGGTGGTGCACCTGGGTTACAGCCGCTACCGCGAAGAGATGCTCAAGCTCGGCATCGAGCTCTACGAGTTGAGCGGCGCACGCGTCAAGAAGAACAAGCGGCCGTTCCACTTCGGCACCAGCCTGGGCCGGCTGCATGCCAAGCTGGTGGTGATCGACAAGCGCATGTCCTTCATCGGCTCGATGAACCTGGACCCGCGCTCGGCGACCATCAACACCGAGCTCGGCGCGGTGATCGACAGCCCGCAGCTCGCCCGGGAACTGCTGCGCGTGATCGACCTCGACCGGCTGCAAAGCGCCTACCGCGTGCGGCTGCGCGCCAACGGCCAGGGCCTGGAGTGGCTGGGCGCCGGCGTCGACGAAGAAGACGAGGTGCTGGACACCGAGCCCGACGCCTCGCTGTGGCTGCGCATCAAGATGTGGCTGCTGAGCCCGCTGGTGCCCGAGGAACTCTTGTAGCGCTTGTCACCTCAGGGCAAGCCTAGAGGACACAGCCTAGCGAATTAGGCTGTGCCCTCGAGCGGCACTGCCTAAACTGCCGCCGCAGCGCTGCGCTCTCGCACCGCCGCACATCGGCACCCACACGAAGGAAACACCATGGTCAAGAAGCTGCAGAAAATGGCCGAGAAGAAGGCCGCCTCGCCCACCGGCCTGCTGGACAGCCAACTGGCGCAGACGGTGAAGGATTCGGCCCAGCAGATCTGGCTGGCCGGCCTGGGCGCCTTTGCCAAGGCGCAGGGCGAAGGCACCAAGATGTTCGACACGCTGATCAAGGAAGGCGTCAGCCTGCACCGCAAGACCCAAGCCGTGGCCGGCGAGAAGCTCGGCGACGTGGCCGGCAAGATGTCGGCCATGGCCGGTGAAGTGGGCAGCAAGGCCAACGCGCAGTGGGACAAGCTGGAGTCCATCTTCGAAGAGCGCACGGCACGTGCGATGGGCAAGCTGGGCGTGCCCACGGCCAAGGACGTGGCCGCGCTGACCGAGCGGGTCGAGGCGCTGGCTGCTGCGGTGGCCCAGCTCGGCGGCAAGGTGGCGGCCCCGGCCGCACCGGCCAAGGCGGCGCGCAAGGCCGCCGCGCCGAAGAAGGCCACCGCAAAGGCCGCTGCTGAACCGACAAAGGCGGCCAGCAAGGCCGCCGAGGCCAACGGCACGGCCAAGCCGGCCGCCAAGCGCCGTGTGGCGCGCAAGGCCGCCACGGGCGCGGCTGCCTGATCCGCAGTGGCATGGGCGTGACCCGGCAGAACAGGAAGGGCGCTGCGGCGCCCTTTTTTCATCCCGCCCGGCACCACCGCGTGGAGCGCGGCGCGGGTCGTCGCACCGCACGCCGGGGCTCGCCCCGCATCGGCCTGGCGCTGGCCGGCGGCGGACCGCTGGGCGCCACCTGGGAGCTCGGCGCACTGTGCGCGCTGGAGGAGGCGCTGCCCGGCGTCGACTTCACGGCGCTCGATGGGTATGTCGGCGTCTCGGCCGGCAGCTTCATCGCCGCGGCGCTGGCCAACGGCATGCGGCCGCGTGAACTCTGCGCGTCGTTCATCGAGAACGACGGCGCCGCCGGCGACGTGGTCAGCCCGACGCTGTTCGTGCGGCCCGCCGTGGCCGAGCTGTTGGGCCGTTTGGCGATGCTGCCGCTGCTGAGCACCCAGGCCGGCTTCCAGCTGCTGCTGGGCCGGCGCTCCTTGATCGCCACGATCGAACGCCTGGGCCGCGCCCTGCCCACCGGGCTGTTCAGTTCGGCGCCGCTGGAAGCGCGGCTGAAGCAGGTGTTCTCCGCGCCCGGCCGCAGCGACGATTTCCGCCGGCTGAAGCAGCACCTGGTGCTGGTGGCCACCGACCTGGACAGCGGCGAGGCCGCGCCCTTCGGCCAACCTGGCTGGGACCATGTGCCGATCTCGCGCGCGGTGGCCGCCAGCGCCGCGCTGCCGGGGCTGTTTCCACCGGTGGCCATCGGCGGCCGCTGGTATGTGGACGGCGCGCTGAAGAAGACGCTGCATGCGCGCGTGCTGCTGGACCAGGGGCTGGACCTGCTGCTGTGCCTGAACCCGCTGGTGCCCTTCGATGCCACGCATTCGCTGCGCCACCGTGTGCTCGAAGGCCATCGCATCCCGCGCATCGTGCAGGGCGGCCTGCCGCTGGTGCTGAGCCAGACCTTCCGCACACTGATCCATTCGCGGCTGGAGCTGGGCCTGAAGGGTTATGAAGCCTCGCACCCGGGCACCGACATCCTGTTGTTCGAGCCCGACCAGCGCGACCCCGAAATGTTCCTGGCCAACATCCTGAGCTACTCGCAGCGCCGCCTGCTCGCCGAGCACGCCTACCAGCAGACGCGCAGCGACCTGCGCTCGCGGCGCGGCACCCTGGGCACGATGCTGGCGCAGCACGGGCTGGTGGTCGACGATGCCGCGCTGAACGATCCGGCGCGGCACCTGGTGTCGGCCTCGTCGCGGCGCCGGGTGCGCAACGCGCTGGCCCAGCCGCTGCGGCGGCTGGATGCGGTGCTGGACGACCTGGAGCAGGCGCTGGCGAGGTGAGCCGGGCCGCTGCCGTGGCGCCTGATATCGGTGGTCCATTCCGCTGCGCGCCACTCGCGACGCATGAAACGTTGGCGCAGTGGAAGGCGGCGGCATTCGGCCCGTTGCGGTCTTTGGGTCGATTCGCTGAAAGCCGACATTCGATTGTTGAGTCCTGCGGAGTGGCCGGGATTCCGCCCCGGCGGGCGGGTAACTTCTTTCTGCTGGCTCAGAAAGAAGTCACCAAGAAAGAGAGCCAGAAAACCAAACGTTCATTTGTGCCTCCGTGCTGGAGTGACGGAGGCACAAATGAACGTTTGGGTTTTAAGGCCTTCTTTGGTTACTTTCTTCGGCCAGGAAGAAAGTGACCCGCCTGCCGGGGCGGAATCCCGGCGCAGTGCAACGAAGAATCACCGCCCAAAGCAACACAGACCAATCGGCCGCTTCAAGCGAACATCAACGCCCGCAACGGGTCAACTGCCGACTTTGACCGACAGGTATAGAGCACCGTACCCGATGCCAGTCCGCGTGCCGCGCAAAGCCCAGCCGCCGCTCACACGTTCGCGCGGTACCAGGCCGCGGCCCGCCCGCGGGAGGCGAGCGCCAGTTTGTCGAGGATGTTCGCGACGTGACGCTTCACCGTGTGCGGGCTCACGACGAGCGCGCGGGCGATCAGCTTGTTGCTGTCGCCCGCGGCAACGCGCTCGAGCACTTCGAGCTCGCGGCTGCTCAAGACGCCGACTGAACCGCCCGCCGTCGTGCCGGCGTCCGGCGGGGTCGGCTGGGTCGGTGGGGTCGGTTGACTGGGCACCGCGACCGTGGCCAGCCGGTGCAGCCAGCGCTCGAGTTCGCCGCGATCGGCCTCGTCGAGCTGGCCGCGCCACGCCTGCGCGGCCAGCAGCGCGGCCACCGGCCGCGCGAAGAGCGCCGAGCCTGCCGCGCCCAGCCGCGCCCGTGCATGCCAGCCGACCAGCGGTGCCGCGGCCTCACGCAGGCGGCCGGCGCGTGCGCAGGCGGCGGCGAGGAACAGACGCGTCGGCGCATCGAGGCGGGTGCGAATCAAACCGGTCTCGTCGGCCACGGCGCGCTGCCAGGCGCTGATGGCGGCCTCGTCGTCGCCGCGCAGCCACGCGACATGGCCGCGCGCGATGTCGATCACGATCGCATGCAGGCCCGGCAAGGCGCTGTCGACCGGCGTGTACTCCAGCACCGCGAGCTGCTCGCGCAGCGCCTCGGCGTCGCCGACCGCAGCGGCGCAGCCGGCGATGAAGTTCGCGATGATCCATCGGGCGCGGTGGCCTTGACCTGTGGAAGGCCCGTGCAGCAGCTGCTGCATGGCTTCGCGCGTGGCGGCTGCGTCGCCGCTGGCGGCCGCGATCTGCAGCTGCAGCACGCTGGCCAGCGCGTTCACGCCGGTCGGCTCGGCCAGCCAGCGCAGCTCCTGCTGCGTGGCTTCGAGCGCATCGCGCGCGCCGGCGATGTCGCCGTTCACGAGCAGGCGGTGCCAGCCGCGGGTCATCAGCGCCATCGCCTTCAGCGTCAAGGGCTGCTCGCCGCTGACGCGCAAGGCACCGTCGATCCAGCGCTCGATCAGCGGGCCCATGCCCGGGATATGGACGCCGACGGTGCCGAGGTTGCCCTGGTACCAGAGGTGCGGCTCGGTGCTGCGCTCCAGGTGCTGCAGCGTGGCCGCGTAACACTGGCGCGCCTCGTCGAAACGCCCTTCGTCGATGTGCGCCCAGGCCAGGGCCACGCCGCTCACCACATGCGGCGCCGGCGCGCGGGCCTGCAGGTGCTCGACGCCCAGCTCGCGCAGGCCGCGGCGGCTCAGGAAGTTGAGCGCAATCGCGCGGTAGCCGAGCCCCATGTCCGCGACCTCGGTGTCGCCCGCGCTCCGGCCCAGCGCCTCGGCAGCGCGCGCCGAGGCATCCATCGTCGCGAAGTCGCCCTGCGCCCAGCCCAGCAGGCATTGCGACAGATGCCACGCCGCCAGCCGTTCACGCGAGGCGGCATCGAACAGCGCGAGCATCGCGCGCGCAGTGGGCAACGCACCGGCCGTGATCCAGGCCGGCGTGGCCGCCAGCAGCACCTGCGCGGCAGCGGCCGCGTCACCCGAGCGCAGCAGCAGCGTGATGCAGCGCACCGGGTCGGTCTCGCCCGCCGCGGCCCGGCGCAGCAGCTGCGGCAGCGCATCGGGGCGCTCCAGCCGCAGGCGCTGCTCGAGCGCGGCGCGGAACAGGTCGTGCAGGCGGAGGGTGGGCTCGGGCGCCTCGAGCGGCGTGACGAACAGGCCCAGGGCCTCCACGCGTTCGAGCAGGCGCGCTGCATCCGCCCGGCCGGTCACGGCGGCCGCGCGCACCGCCGTGAGTTCCGGCAGCACGCAAGCCTGCAGCAGGAAGTCGCGCAGTTCGGCATCGAGCGTGTCGATCACCTCCTCGGTCAGGAAATCGTTGAACGCACGTTCGCTGCCGATGGAGGCGCCCCCGCGGCCCACGCGCAGCGCCAACTGCACGCCCGCGGCCCAGCCTTCGGTGCGCGCCAGCAGCGCATCGAGCCGCTCGGGCGCAGCGCCAGCCGCAGCCAGCCACGCCGCGAGTTCGTCGCGCGTCCAGCGCAACGCGTCCTGCGAGAACTCGGCCAGTTCGCCGGCGGCACGCCAGCGGGCCAGTGCCAGCGGCGGGTCATGTCGCGTCAGGATCGCCACCGTCCAGCGCGGGCCGAGCCGGTCGACCAGGGACTCCAGGAAGCGGTGCACATCCTCGTCGCGCGTGCGGTGCAGGTCGTCGATCACGATCACGCCATGCGACACGTCGGTGGCCTCGAGCGCATTGAGCAGCTCGGCCGTGAAACGCGCGCGGCCGTTCGCATCGCCGGCGCCGGCCACCAGCGCCTCGGGTGCGCTGCGCCACGGCAAGTCGTAGGGCTCGAGCGCGGCCACCAGGCATTCCAGCAGGCGCGGCAGGTCGTCGTCGGCATCGACCGAGACCCAGGCCAGCGCCACGCCGGACGGCCAGTCCTGCAGCTGCTGCGCCATCAGCGCGCTCTTGCCGTAGCCGGCCGGCGCGCTGACCAGCACCAGGCGCTGCGTGGCCAGTGCATCGCGCAGCGGCCCGTCGACGCGCGGCCTCGACAGCAGCACGCGGCCGCGCGGCCGCGGCGGCTGGATCTTGGTGCGGGCGAAGGTCATGGTCGTGCGATCCTGGTTCAGGCGGCCTCGGCGGGCTCCTGGCCCAGCGCATAGAACACCAGGCCCGCCGTGCGGATGCCCAGCCGTTCGAAGCGTGTGAACCCGGCTTCGGCGGCCAGCGCGCGGGCCCGCTTCTCGCCCCAGCAGGCGCCCAGCCCGAGCCCGCCCTGGGCCAGCGACTGCGGCACGCAGTGCAGGCAGCTGATGCCGTAGAACATGCGTGCGAAGGGGTTGCCCAGGTTCGTCTCCAGGTCGTCGGCCACCTTCGGTTCCACCATCAGGTAGGTGCCGCCGTCGTTCAGCGCGGCACGCATGCGTTTCATCGCGCCGACCGGGTCCGGCAGGTCGTGCATCACGTCGAAGGTGGTGATCAGGTCCCAGCGCGGCTGCGCCGTCAAGTGCTCGATCGGCTGTGCCGCGAAGTGCACGCGCTCGGCCAGCCCGGCGTCGCGCGCGTAGCCCTGGGCGATGTCGATCGAATGCGCGTCCAGATCGATCCCGGCCACCGTCGCGGTGGGGAAGGCCTTGGCCAGCGTGATCGGCACCACGCCCGTGCCGCAGCCGACATCCAGGGCCCGCCCGCCGGCCTGCAGCCGCGACATCACCTCGGGCATCGCCGGCAACCAGTGCTGCACCAGCCGCGCTTCGTAGACCGGGCGGTTCATCACCTCCAGCATCTGCGGCAACTCGGATCCGAAGTCGGCGAAGGAGATGCCGCTGCCGGTCTGGAAGGCCTGGGCCAGTTTCGGCGCCATGGCCAGCAGGCCCGGCAGGCTGCCGAACAATCCCCCCAGGTAGTACTCGGACCCGGGGTCGGTGAGGAACTGCGCATGCTCGTCCGGCAGCGTGAAACGATCGCTGGTCGCGTCGTACTCGACATAACCGGCACCGGCCATCGCGGCCAGCCATTCCTCGACATAGCGGACCCGCACGCCCGCGCGCTCGGCGAGCTCGGACGCACCCAGCGGCCCCGCCCCGGCCATCTGCTTGAACAGGCCCGCCCGGTCGCCGACGAGCAGCAGGCCGGCGGCCATCGCGGTGGCCACGTCGCCCACCACCTTGAGCATGAAGCGGGTGGATTTGTCCTTGTCCATCGAACGTTCCTGTGCCGGCAATCGTTGGAGCTTACAAGCCCACGGGGCGGGCGAAGCAACGAACGCCATCGTCTTGCCGAAGACCCGCGCCGCGGCAGCCTCAGGGCGGCGGATCCGTCACGAGTTCATGCCGGATCCGCACCGCCGAATTGCGCGGCACGATGCTGCGACCCCGCGCCAGCAGCTGGGTCTTGGTGAAGGCGGCACCGAACAGCAGGATCAGCGACGAGTAGTAGACCCACAGCAGGATCAGCACCACCGAGCCCGCCGCGCCGTAGGTGGAGGCGGTGGCGGTGTAGGCGAGATAGGCCGCAATGCCATAGCGGCCGACGGAGAACAACAGGGCCGTGACCAGCGCGCCGACGAGCACGTCGCGCCAGTGCAGCACCACGTCGGGCAGCACCTTGAAGATGGCGCAGAACAGCAGTGACATGACCAGCAGCGACAGCAGCAGTTCGGCGCCGCTGAGCAGCGCCGCCATCGCCGCCGGCACGAACTGATCGGCGAAGTGCAGCATCGCGCGCAGCACCACGCCGAGCAACAGGGACACCAGCAGCACGAAGCCGATGGCCAGCACGACGGTCAATGACAACAGGCGACTCTTCACGAAGACGAAGAGGCTGCTGCGATTGGGCCGTGCGGTCACGCCCCAGATGGTGTTGAGCGAATGCTGCATCTGCCCGAAGACGGTGGTGGCGCCGACGATCAGCGCCGCCACGCCGAGCAGCGTGGGCAGCAGGCCCGACTCCTCGATGCGCGAGCGGGCCACCGCCTGCTCCACCGCCACGGCCGCGTCATGGCCCATCACGTCCTGCAGTTGCCCGACGATCA
>NZ_DATILJ010000008.1:0-17524 GCF_035476535.1 Aquabacterium sp. | reverse complement strand
GCGGGGGCGCGGTCGATGATCGCGGCAATTTTTTCGAGGACGCGGGGGACCATGGTTGTACTTCCGGATGTCATGGGGGCGCCAATGAGGGAATGTCGTCGCGGATGCAGGCCTTGAAGCGCCCGCCGCCCATCGCGCGAGGCTCCGGCCGCGTCTGGGCGCAGGCGTCGATCGCATAAGGGCAACGCGTGCGGAACACGCAACCCGAAGGCGGATTCACCGGGCTCGGGATGTCGCCCTTCAGCGGGATGTGAATTGTCTTGACCTGCGGGTCGGGCGTCGGCGACGCGGCGAGCAGCGCCTGGGTGTAGGGATGCAGCGGCCGCGCGAACAGGTCTTGCGTGGGCGCCACTTCCATCACGCGGCCGAGGTAGAGCACCACGACGCGATCGCACAGGTACTCGACCACATCCAGGTCGTGCGAGATGAACAGCATGGTGAGCGACAGCCGGTCGCGCAGGTCGCACAGCAGGTTGACCACCTGCGCCTGGATCGACACGTCGAGCGCCGACAGCGGCTCGTCGGCGACGATGAATTCGGGCTCCACCGACAGCGCCCTGGCGACGCCGATGCGCTGGCGCTGGCCACCCGAGAATTCATGCGGAAAGCGCGCGCCATGCTCGGGCTGCAGCCCCACCAGGCGCAACAGCTCGGCGATGCGATCGGCGGTGGCGGCCTTCCCCTTGACCAGCGAATGGGTGTGCAGCGCTTCGCCCAGGATGTCGCGCACGCGCATCTTCGGATTCAGGCTCGCATACGGGTCCTGGAAGATGATCTGCAGCTTGCTGCGCAGGGAACGCATGCGCCTGGACGATGCCGCGCCCAGGTCTTCGCCGCGGTACAGCACCTGGCCCTCGCTGGCCTCGATCAGGCGCAGCAGCGTGCGGCCGATGGTGCTCTTGCCCGAGCCCGATTCGCCGACCAGGCCCAGCGTCTCGCCGGGCTGGATGCTGAACGACACGTCGTCGACCGCGCGCACCGGGCGCGAGGGGCTGCCGAAGTAGCGCTTCAGGTGCCTGACTTCGATCAGCGGGGCGGCGGCGGCGGTGGTCGTCATGCGGCAAGCGCTCCGCTCATCGATTGCGTCAGCACGCAGCGGGTCTGGCGCTGCGGGCCGTCGGGCAGCAGCGGTGGCATCGCCGCGTCGCAGGCGGCACCCAGGGTCTTGTCGCAGCGCGGTGCAAAGGCGCAGCCCGATGGCGGCGCGAAGGGGCTGGCCACCTGGCCGCGGATGGCATACAGCCGCTTCGGGCCGCCGGCCGCTGCGTGCTTCTGCCGCGCCGGCAGGCAGTTCATCAGCCCCTGCGTGTACGGGTGGCGCGGCCGCGCGAACAGCTCGCGCACCGGTGCCGCTTCGACGATGCGCCCGGCATACATCACCGCCACCTCGTCGGCATGGTGCGCGACGACGCCGAGGTTGTGGGTGATGAACAGGATGCTGGTGCCGGTCTCCCGCTGCAGCCGGCGCATCAGCGCGAGGATCTGCGCCTGGATCGTGACGTCCAGCGCGGTGGTGGGCTCGTCGGCGATCAGCAGCGTCGGCTCGCAGGCCATGGCCAGCGCAATCATCACGCGCTGGCGCATGCCGCCGGAGAGCTGGTGCGGGTATTCGTGCAGGCGCTGCGCCGCGGCCGGGATCTCGACCCGTTCCAGCAGCCGCTGGGCTTGCGCCAGCGCCGCGCGGCTGTCCATGCCCTTGTGCAAGCGCAGACTCTCGGCGATCTGCTCGCCGATCGTGAACACCGGGTTCAGGCTGGTCATCGGCTCCTGAAAGATCATCGCGATCTGGTTGCCACGCAGGCCGCGCATGCGGCGCTCGGGCAGCGTCAGCAGGTCCACCGTCTCGCCGGCGCGGTCGACGAACAGCGCCGAGCCGGTGACGGTGGTGCGGGCGGTGGGCGGCAGCAGGCGCATCAGCGTCAGGCTGGTCACTGACTTGCCCGAGCCCGATTCACCGACCAGCGCGGTGGTCTGGCCCGGCTGGATCGTGAAGCTGACATCGGCCACCGAGGGCACGGTGCCCTCGTCGGTGTGGAAGGCGGTGCTGAGCTGCGTGACCTTGAGGCGCGGGGTATTCATGACATCGACTTCTTCAGGCGCGGGTCCAGCAGGTCGCGCACGCCGTCGCCCAGCAGTTGCAGCGACAAGGCGGTGACGATGATGGCCAACCCCGGAAACAACACCACGCCGATGGCCTGGTGCGCATACTGCTGGCTGCCGGCGACCATCGTGCCCCAGGTGGGGATGTCCGGCGGCACACCGACGCCGAGGAAGCTGAGCGCCGCTTCGGCGAGGATGGCGTAGGCAAAGATGAACGAAGCCTGCACGAGAATCGGCGACAGCAGGTTCGGCAGGATGTGGCGCCACAGGATGCGCGCGGTCGAGATGCCGATGGCCCGCGCCGCTTCGACGAACAGCAGTTCTCGCACGACCAGCGTCGATGCACGCACCACGCGCGCGACGCGCGGCGTGTAGACCAGTACCAGCGCCAGCACCACGTTCAGCAGCGATGGCCCAAGGATGGCGACCAGCGAGATCGCCAGCAGGATGTCGGGCAGCGACATCATCGCGTCGACCACGCGCATCAGCGGTGCATCGAGCCGGCGGAAGAAGCCGGCGACCAGGCCCATCACGCTGCCGCCGACGATGGCGCCGACCGCAGTGAGCGCGGCGATGGCCAGCGAATAGCGGCCACCGAAGGCGATGCGCGAGAACAGGTCGCGGCCGAGCTCGTCGGTACCCAGCCAGTGCTCGCCACTGGGTGCTTTCAGCCGTTGCAGCACGGCCGTGTCATTCGGGTCATAGGGGGTGAGCCACTGTGCGGTCAATGCGGCCAGCGCGACGGCGGCCAGCAGCAGGGCCGCGAGCAGCACGATCTTGCGGCGGAAGAGCTTTTGGAGGGTTGGCCACATCAGAACTTCACCCGCGGGTCGACGACCGTGTAGAGCAGGTCGACGAGAAAATTGATCAGCACGTAGATCATCGCAATGACCAGCAAGGCCCCCTGGATGACAGGATAGTCGCGCCGCAGCACCGCGCTAACGACCAGGTTACCGACGCCGGGCAGGCCGAACACCGTTTCGGTGACCACGGCGCCGCCGATCATCAGCGCCACCGTCAGGCCGATCACCGTGACGATGGGCACCAGCGCATTGCGCAACGCATGCTTGAGCACCACCGGGATCTCGCCCAGGCCCTTGGCGCGCGCGGTGCGCACATAGTCCTCGTTCAGCACATCCAGCATCGACGCGCGTGTGAAGCGGATGATCAACGCCGAGTTCAACAGCCCCAGCACCGTGGCCGGCAGCACCAGATAGTGCAGGCGCTCATGGAGCGGCGCACCCGGGTCGCCATAGCCCGACACCGGGAACCAGCCGAGCGAGACCGCGAACAGCTGCATCAGCACCAGGCCCAGCCAGAAGCTGGGGATGCTGGCGCCCAGCATCGCCAGCGAGGTGAAGACCTGGTCGATCCAGCGGCCGCGGAACACCGCGCCGACGATGCCGGCCGGCACGCCGATCAGCGTCGCGATGGCCACCGCCATCAGCGCCAGCAAGGTGGTGGGCTCGGCGCGTTCCCACAGCGCTTGCGTGACGGGGCGCTGCAGGAAGATCGAGTCGCCGAGATTGCCCCTGGCCAGCTCTTTCAGCCAATAGCCGAACTGCACCGGCAGCGGCCGGTCCAGGCCGTACTGAACCTGCACCCGCGCGATGTCGGCGGCCGTGGCCTGGTCGCCCAGCAGCACCGACACTGGGTCGCCCGATGCCGCGCGGGTCAGGATGAACACCATCACCGCGACGAGGGCCATCACCACCGCCATGCCGGCCAGGCGCGAGCCGAGGTACTTCCACACGAGCTCAGCTCTTGAGCCTGACGTTCCAGAAGAACGGCCACGTCGCCGGCACATAGCCTTCCAGATTCGGCGCCCTCGCCGACAAGCTGTTGAACTTGCCGACGTTGATGTAGGGCACCTCGTCGTAGACCACTTTCTGCACCGCGCCCCACAGCGTCGCGCGCTTGGCCGGGTTGGTTTCCTGGTTGAAAGCGGCCAGCGCGGCGGTCTTGGCCGGCGTGCCCCACCAGCCGGGGGCGCCTTCACCCAGCTGCGGCGGCGACAGCATCGGCTCGGGGAACTGGCCCGAGTGCGTGACGTAGATGTCCCACAGCTTGGCGTCGTTGCGGCGCTGCACCAGCGTGGCCCAGTCGACGACGTTCAGCTCGGCCTTGAAACCGGCGCGCTTCAGCTGCTCGGCCATGATCAGTGCCATGTTGTAGTGGAAGTCGTACTGGCGGCTGGTGAGCACGCGGATCGTCTCGCCCTTGTAGCCGGCGGCTGCGGCGGCGGCCTTGGCCTTGTTGGCATTGCGCTCGTTGTACGCGTCCGCGCCGGCTTCCGAAAAGAACGGCGTGCCCTTGGGGAAGTGGTTGCCCTCGGCGATGAAGAAGCGTGTGTCGCCAAAACCCGCCGCCAGCATCTCGCCCTGGCCGATGGCGATCTGCACCGCCTTGCGCAGGGGCTGGGCGGCCATCACGCCTTCCTTGGTGTTGAGCACCAGGTAGGGGAAGCCGAAGGACGCAGTCATCACCGGCAGCGTCTTGCCGGCGGCCTTTTCCAGCCGCGGCAGCGCTTCGATCGGCAGCAGGTCGGCGTACTGGAACTGGCCGGCGAGTGCGCCTTCGACCCGCGTGTTGGCATTGGGCACGGGTACGAAGCGCAGCTCCTCGACAGCGGCCTCGCGCTTGCCGCCGTAGCCGTTGGCCGGCTCCTTGCGAGGGCTGTATTGCTCGAAGCGGGTGAGCAGCACGTACTGGTCGGGCCGGCGTTCCTTGAAACGGTAGGGACCGGTGCCGACGAAGCTGGTCAGCGGGTTGGCGATGGCCTCCTTGGCCATGATCGCGGCCATGCCGCTGGGCAGCGCCAGCTGCGGCAGCAGCGGCGCATAAGGCGTCTTCAGCACCAGTTCCACCGTGTGCGTGCCCTTGGCTTCGAGCGAGGCCAATTCCTTGGCCACGGCCTTGCCGCGCGGCGCCATCTCCATCCAGCGCCTGAGGCTGGCCACCACGTCGTCGGCCAGCAGTTCGCGGCCGCTGTGCAATTGCACGCCCTTGCGCAGCGGGATGGTGTATTTCAGCCCGTCCTTGGACACCGTGGGCAGCGCTTCGGCCAGCATCGGCACGATGGCCCACTTGGCATCGAAGGTGTACAGCGGCTCGTAGACGTGCTGCATGATGGTGCCGACCAGGTCGGCGGTGGACGCCATCGGGTCCAGCGTCTGCGGCTCGGCCACCATCGCCAGGTTCAGCGCCGATTTCGCGGGCTGCGCCTGCGCGACCAGCGAAGCACCGGCCAGGGCGCCGGTGAGCAGAGCCAGCAGCAGTCGGCGGGAGGCGGGGAAGTGAAGCATCCAGGTTCTCCGGTGGCGTGAAAGTGAATTTCAGTATCTAGACGATAGTTAGCCAGATTCGTGCCTGGAATTCGCGTAAACCCGAATCAATCGTTGTTCTGTTGAAATGACATTTCAGTTCGGCGAAGATTCGGCTCCCGCAACAGGAGATCTACATGCCGCTTGAACACCTGGGCAATCCGCCGCTCGCTTCTGACCGTCAGCCCCGTCCGTTTTCACCGGCCGTGCGTGCCGGCGACTTCGTTTATGTCTCCGGCCAGGTGCCGGCCAACGACGCGGGCGAGATCGTCGCCGGCGGCATCGAGGCGCAGACACGCCAGGTGTTCGATAACCTGCGAAAGGTGCTGGCGCTGACCGGCTGCACGCTGGACGATGTCTGCAAGGCCACCGTGTGGTTGCACGATGCGCGCGACTTCGGCGCCTTCAACCGCGTCTACATGGAACAGTTCAGCGGCCCGAAGCCGGCGCGCTCGACGACCGAAGCGCGCTTGATGGTGGACGCCAAGGTGGAGATCGACGTGGTGGCGTACAAACCCAGGTCCTGACAACCCGACCCGGAGATCGCCCGATGAAACACCTCTTCCGGCTGCGCCCGTTCGCAGCCTTTGTCGCCGCGGCTTGCTGCGCACTGGCGCAGGCGGCTTCGGTGGCCCCGGTGGCCGCCGAGAACGGCATGGTCGTCAGCGCGCAGCACCTGGCCACGCGGATCGGTGTCGACGTGCTGAAGAAGGGCGGCAATGCCGTCGATGCCGCGGTGGCCGTGGGCTATGCGCTGGCGGTGGTGTACCCGGCCGCGGGCAACCTGGGCGGCGGTGGTTTCATGACGCTGCAGTTGGCCGACGGCCGCAAGACCTTCTTCGACTTCCGCGAGAAGGCGCCGCTGGCGGCGACCGCCAACATGTACCTCGATGCGCAAGGCAACGTGGTCAAGGGCTTGAGCACGAATGGCCACCTGGCGGTGGGTGTGCCGGGCACGGTGTCCGGGCTGGAACTGGCGCGCAGCAAGTACGGCACGAAGCCGCGCGCCGCGTTGATCGCGCCAGCCATCGCGCTGGCCGACAAGGGCTTCGTGCTAGAGCAGGGCGATGTCGACATGCTGCGCACCGCGACCGAGGACTTCCGCAAGGACCCGGCCTCCGGCGCGATCTTCCTGAACAAGGGCGAGCCCTTCGCGGTGGGCCAGAAGCTGGTGCAGAAAGACCTGGCGAAGACGCTGCGGCTGATCAGCCAGAAAGGCCCCGCCGGTTTCTACCAGGGCCCGGTGGGTGCGGCCATCGTCGCTTCCAGCCAGGCGGGCAAGGGCATCATCACGCAGGCCGACCTGGACCAGTACAGCACGCGCGAGATGCCGCCGGTGGAATGCGACTACCGCGGCTACCGCATCGTCTCGGCGCCGCCGCCCAGCTCCGGCGGCGTGATCATCTGCGAGATCCTCAACGTGCTCGAAGGCTACCCGCTGAAGGACCTGGGTTACCGCTCCGCGCAGGCGGTGCACTACCAGATCGAGGCGATGCGCCATGCCTATGTCGACCGCAACAGCTACCTCGGGGACCCGGATTTCGTGAAGAACCCGCTGGAGCGCCTGCTGGACAAGGCCTACGCGCAGAACATCCGCGGCGCGATCGACCCGCAGAAGGCCGGCGTGTCCAAGGACATCAAGCCCGGCGTTGCGCCGCATGAAGGCAGCAACACCACGCACTACTCGATCATCGACCGCCACGGCAACGCGGTGTCGGTGACCTACACGCTGAACGATTGGTTCGGCGCCAAGGTCACCGCCGCCAGGACCGGCGTGCTGCTGAACAACGAGATGGACGATTTCACCGCGAAGATCGGCGTGCCCAACCTGTACGGCCTGGTGCAGGGCGAGGCCAATGCCATCGCGCCCGGCAAGCGCCCGCTGAGTTCGATGAGCCCGACCATCGTCACGCAGAACGGCAAGCCGGTGATGGTGGTCGGCACGCCGGGCGGCAGCCGCATCATCACCGCGGTGCTGCACAGCATCCTGAACGTCATCGACTACGGCATGACGGTGCAGGAAGCCGTCGACGCGCCGCGTTTCCACCAGCAATGGCTGCCCGAGGCCACCAACGTCGAGAAGTTCGCGCTGAGCCCGGACACCCTCAAGCTGCTGGAAGGCATGGGCCACAAGATCGGCAACCCGCAGCCGGCCAACCACATGGCGGCGATCCTCGTCGGCGCGCCGAGCCTGGGTGGCAAGCCGGTGGGCAACAAGCGCTTCTATGGCGCGAACGATCCGCGGCGCAATACCGGGCTGGCGCTGGGGTATTGACGGCTCACGGCGGCGCCGCGGGCGCGGGCCAGGCAATGCGTTCGAACATGGCCTGAAGCTTCGCGCCGCGCGCCGGGTTCAGCTGCGTGGCCCAGGCGATGCGGCCGCGCAGTTCGGCGCGCTGCGCGTCGTCGGGCGGCCCATGCTGCAGGCAGCGGTGCAGGCAGGCCTTGAGCCGGTCGAAGTCCTCTCGCGGCAGGTTCGTGTGCCGATTGACCACCACACCGGTGATGCGCTGCTGCCGGTGCTGCGGCAGGCAGCGGGTCTTGCGCGGGTGCAGCACGAAGCCTTCGTCGGCGGCGATGCCGGCGACCCAGCTGCTGAGCGACACCAGGCGGTCGCGCAGCAGCGCCGAGCCGGAGAACACGATGTCGTCGGCATAACGCGTATAGCGCGCGTCGAAGGCGTGCGCCAGGCCGTCCAGCCGCAGGTCCAGCCGAAAGCAGCAGAGATTGGCCAACGCCGGCGAGGTCGGCGCCCCCTGCGGCAGGTGCGCGGCGGCCAGGCGCTTGGCGCCCAGCCAGTCGATGGCGCCGGCTTCACGCAGGCGGGCGCGCACGGCCGGCGGCGTGCGCGTGGTGCACAGTGTTGTGAGCGTGCGCGCCACGCCCGCCGGGTAGCCCAGCGTGCGCCACAGCGCGTGCACGCGGGAGGCGCGGATGCTCGGAAAGAAGTCCGTCAGGTCGAAGCGCACGAGCACCGCTTGGCCGGTGTGCGCTGCGGCATGCGCGCGCACCGATCGCCCGGGCGCATAGGCCGTCGCCGCTTCGTGCACCGGCACGGCGTGCAGCAGGCCGTCGAGCAGGCGGCGTTGGGCCAGTTTCAGCTCGGCCTTGGGCGCTTCGATCAGGCGCAGCCCGCCTTGGCGCTTGGGCTGCAGCTGCGGGTGGTAGTGCTGCGTGGCACTGCGTCGGCCATCGACCGGACCGCGGTAGTGCTGGGCTTCGCCGGCCAGCCAGTCCAGGCGATCGGTGCGCAGGCCCAGAAAGTCGGCCAGGTCGGTGTGGGTGGCCAGGCTGGGCAGCACGGCCTCGTGCAGGCCGAGTGGGCGCGTGGCCATCTGCGCCGGCCGCAGGATCAGCCGGCGGATGCGCGGCGTGGCCAGTTCGAACACGGCATGGAAGGCCGGCAACTGCAGGACGTGCGCGGTCAGCGTGTGCAGGTCCAGCCGCTGCACCGCGCCCGCGCCGATAGCTTCAATCAGGCCGGGCAGCCAGGCCGGTTGTTCACCGAGTGCTGCTGCGGCACGCGCGCGCAGCGCATGCAAGGCCGTCGCGCCGGGCGCATCGCGGTCGGCCAGCAGCGCATGCGCCAGGCCACGGGCAATCCATTCACGGTAGCTGAGCTGCTGCTGCATCGGCGCCAAGGTGGCGACCAGCCCGCCAACCTGCAGGTGAAGCGCGATCGGACGTGCGCGTCAGCGCACTTCGGGTCACGCGCCGGTTGGGCACGGTGGTGAATCTGCCCTGGGGAAACCCCGGAGCCCAGGCTTCGGCCGACGAATCGGTGGTCAGTCCCGGTGAATGCTTGGCGGGCTGGCGCCGGGGCGGATCTTAAGTCGGGCGCCGGGTGCACGTGATATGCGGCTGCCGCCGGTCCGTCGCGGGAAAAGACGTCCCTCATCGTGTTGATGCAAGGGCTTGGGCGCTGGCATGAGACTGCAAGCAGTTGGCCGCCTATCGCTTGGCGGCGGCGCGCCGCGTCGAGTCAACGAGGGAGACCCAGGATGCCCGTGATGAAGCAACTGACGGACGCGCAGCTCGATGCGTTGTCGGCTGAAGCCGTTGATCAATTGAAGACCCAAGCCCGTGCCCGCCGCAGCGGATTGGCAGCAGACGGCGGCCAGCGCCCATCGCGATTGGCGCGACGAGTTGCCGATCGCATTCGGGCGCTGCCCTGACCCTGTGCCGACCACACCAAGGAGACATGCACGATGAGCATCGAAGACCTACTGACCCACCGCCGGGCTGCCGGCGTCCTGGTACGGCTTGCTTCCACGGCACCCGGCGACATGAAATCGCTGGCGACGCTGTTCGACGCCGAAGCGGGTTCGCGTGGCGCCATGCTGAGTGCAGGTGCGGCACGCGGCCGCAGGCGCGGTGCGGCCGCGGCGCAGCCCATGCTGGTGTTCCCCAGGCTCGGTTTGGCCTATGGCGCGGTCACGCGCGATGGCCTGGAGGCCATGCGCAAGCACAAGGCCGTTACAGCCGTGTCCGAGGCCAACAGCCTGCGCATGATCCGGCCGATTCCCTACACGGCGTCGGCCGCAGCCTCGGCGCCCAGCAAACCTGAGAAGGGTCCGACCTGGGGTATCCGGGCCCTCAAGGTCGATGCGCTGTGGGCTGAAGGCTTGAGCGGCGCTGGGGTTCTGATCGGGCACCTGGACACCGGCATCGACGGCGCGCACCCGGTGTTGGACCAAGCCATCGAGAAGGCCGCTGTTTTTGACATGTTCGGCCAGGAGGGCAAGGCGTCGAAGCCGCCGACGGATAGCGATGATCACGGAACGCACACTGCGGGCACGATCGCGGGGCGGCCGTTCAAGAAGGTTCACGTGGGCGTGGCGCCGAAGGCCAGACTGCTGACTGCGGAGGTCATCGAAGGCGGCGACGCCATCGCCCGCGTGCTGGGCGGCATGGAATGGGCGCTGCAGAACGGCGCGCGAGTGCTGAACCTGTCCTTGGGCTGGCCGAACTACGTGGACAGCTTCTTGTCCATCATCGACGCGCTGCGGGCCAACGAATGCCTGCCGGTCATTGCGGCCGGCAACGAAGGCGAGGGTTCGACACGATCCCCCGGCAACTATGTGCAGGCGCTGAGCGTTGGCGCTGCCGGGCCGAGCGCGCGCGTACCGGGTTTCTCCGGCAGCGAAGTCATGGTGCGGGATGTGGACAGCATCGTCCCGGACATCGTGGCGCCTGGCGTGGACATCTGGTCGGCCGCGCCGGGCGGGGGATTCCAGCGCATGCAGGGCACGTCGATGGCGACCCCGCATGTGGCGGGCCTGGCAGCTTTGTTGTTCGAGGCCTTCCCGGACGCCAGCGTGGCGCAGGTCGAGTCGGCCATCTTTGCGTCCGCGCGGCGCTCGGGCCACATGCCCGAAACCCGTGCCGGGCGCGGCATGCCAGACGCGGTCTTGGCCTTGGCGGCATTGAAGTTGGCCGTGGCTTCTGGCGAAAACGCAGCTTGAAACCCGAGGTGACGTGAACGGGTCGGCAGGGTTATAGGAGTGCTCCTTGCCCGATGGTCTATGCTGTCAGGGGTGTAATGCGACAGGAGTCGATCTGATGCAACCTAAAGTCGAAACGCGGCTTCAGCGTGCCTTGGATGCGAACGTCGGGCCCGACGAACTGATCGACGTTGTGCTCAAGTTCGAAACTGACGTCCAGCCTGCTGCGGGCACGATGCCGATCATGCAAAGACGCGAGTTGCGCGCGCAAGCGATGTCGAAGGCCATTGCTCACGCCCTGGCCCGTGCTGGGGAGATCACCGGCACCCAGCCTGCGCGTGTGACGCCGTTCCCGCTGACCGGCAGTGCCTTTGTTCAGGCGCCGCGGCAGTATTTGCGTGCCTTGATCGAGCAGGGCGAAGTGGCGGGTGCGACGCTCAACTCCACCAAGCCGTAGAGCGCCGGTCGCCGGGCCGGCTCTGCCGTCGGTCGTCGTTCAGATGTCGAACTGCACGCCTTGCGCCAGCGGCAGCGAACGCGAGTAGTTCACGGTGTTGGTCGCCCGGCGCATGTAGTTGCGCCAGGCATCCGAGCCTGATTCGCGGCCACCGCCAGTTTCCTTCTCGCCGCCAAACGCACCACCGATCTCGGCGCCCGAGGTGCCGATGTTGACGTTCGCGATGCCACAGTCCGAGCCGCTGGCGGCCAGGAAGGCTTCGGCTTCGCGCAAGTCGTTGGTGAAGACGGCCGAGGACAAGCCCTGCGGTACTCCGTTCTGCAAGGCGATGGCTTCGTCCAGCGTGTCGTAGCGCAGCGTGTAGAGGATGGGCGCGAAGGTCTCGTGGCAGACCACTGCCGTTTGTGCGGGCATCTGCACCAGCGCCGGTGCCACGTACCAGGCATTCGGCTGCGCGGCGGCCAGCACGCGTTCTCCACCGGCCACCTGGCCGCCTTGTTCACGGGCCTGCACCAGGGCCTGCTGCATGCCGTCGAACGCGGCTTGATCCACCAGCGGGCCGACCAGCACGCCGGCCTCGCGCGGATCACCGATCTTCAGGCTCGCGCGGGCGCGCTCCAGCCGGGCCACCAGCGCATCGTGAATGCTGCTGTGGGCCATGATGCGGCGCGTCGTCGTGCAGCGCTGGCCCGCTGTGCCGTAAGCCCCGAAGACGATGCCGCGCACGGCCAGATCGAGGTCGGCCGAGGGCGTGACGATGATCGCGTTGTTGCCGCCCAGCTCCAGCAGAGAACGCCCAAAACGAGCGGCCACGCGTGGGCCGACGATGCGACCCATGCGGGTGGAACCGGTGGCCGAGACCAGCGCGACTTGCGGGTGGTCGACCATCGCCTGGCCAGTGGCCGCCAGGCCGTTGAGCACCTGGCTCAAGTGGGCTGGTGCGTCATGACCGAAGCGCTTCAGCGCGCGTTCGAACAGCGCTTGCGTGGCCAGCGCCGTCAGCGGCGTCTTCTCCGAGGGCTTCCACACCACCGAATTGCCGCAGACCAGCGCGAGCGCGGCGTTCCACGCCCACACCGCCACCGGGAAGTTGAACGCGCTGATGACGCCAACGACGCCCAGCGGATGCCACTGCTCCATCATGCGGTGGCCGGGGCGCTCGCTGGCGATGGTCAGGCCATGCAGCTGGCGCGACAAGCCGACGGCGAAGTCGCAGATGTCGATCATTTCCTGCACTTCCCCCAGGCCTTCGCTGGTGATCTTGCCAGCTTCCAGCGTCACCAGCGCGGCCAGCTGGGACTTGTGCGCACGCAGCTCTTCGCCGAACAGCCGCACCAGTTCGCCACGGCGCGGCGCCGGCACCTTGCGCCAGGCCAGGAAGGCGGTGTGCGCGTGATCGACGGCCGCGTTCATCGCCTCGGCGCCGGCATCGGGCACCAGGCCCATCGTGCTGCCGTCGATGGGTGACCGCGCAGTGAGGGTGCCTGCAGCGTAGGCCTCGGGAACGACGCCCAGGGCGCCGAGCAGGGTGGTGGCAGTGCTCATGAGAATCTCTCTTCAACCGATGGATTCGACCTGGCGTGACTGTTGGTACGCCTTGCCGAAGCGGTTGGCCAGGAAGGCCGGCAACTCTACCTGTTCCTGCCGGATGAAGCCGCTTGGCGGCAGCTTGCCCTCACGGAACAGGTCGACCGCGGCGCAGATGCCGGCGGCCGTGGTGATCTGGATGGCAGACAGCGGCGCGGTCTCGCTGCGATCGGCGAAGATCTTGCGCGCAAAGACTTCCTGCACCAGCGTGCCCTTGCGCATGCCGCTGACGGTGACGAAGACCAGCACCACGTCCTGCATCGTCGCCGGCATCGAGCGGCGCATGATGGCCTTCAGCGTCTCCTGGTCGTGTTTCAACTGCAGGTCTTCGAGCAGCATGCACATCAGGTCGCGGTGGCCGGGGTAGCGCACGGTCTTGTAGTCGAGGTTGCGCACGCGGCCGGACAGCGTTTCGCACAGCGTGCCGAGGCCGCCGGAGGTGTTGAAGGCCTCGTACTCGGTGCCGTCCAGCGAGAAGTGCTCCAGCCCTTCCATCGGCAGCGCGGCGATGGCCTCGCCGTCCTTGATGATCTCGCAGGGGTGGCAGTACTCGTTGATCAGGCCGTCGACGCTCCAGGTCAGGTTGTACTTCAGCGCATTGGTCGGGAAGGCGGGCAGCGCACCGACGCGCATCTTCACGTCGTGCAGCGCATCGAAGGATTGCGCGAGGTGATGCGCGACGATGCCGATGAAGCCTGGCGCCAGGCCGCACTGCGGCATGAACGCGGTCTTGGCGCCGGCGGCAATGCGCATGATCTCCTTGGTGGCGGCGACGTCCTCGGTGAGGTCGAAGTAGTGGCAGCCGGCTTCCAGCGCCAGGTGCGCGGCGGTGATCGCCAGGTGGTAAGGCAGGGCATTGACCACCGCGTCCTGCCCGCGCAGCACGCTGGCCAGCGCCTGCCGGTCTTCGGTGTCGACGGTCTGCGTGCTGATGCCGCGGCCGCTGATGCGCGCCAAGGTGGCCGGGTTCTTGTCGACCACGGTGACTTGGTAGTCCCCCGAGCCGCCGAGCAGTTGGGCAATGGTTTGGCCGATGTGGCCGGCGCCGAGCAGGGCAATGCGCATGGAAAACTCCTTCAGGTCGATGGGCAAAAGTCTAGGAAGGTCCTGCGACGAAAGAAAGCATGAGTTCGACGAAAGCGCTGACAATCCTGCCGTTTCGTCAACGGTTCATGACGTTATGGCCAAAGACCAGACAGACCGCGACCTGATCACGCTGCTGCAGGCCAATGCCCGCGAGAGCACCGCCAACCTGGCGCGCAAGCTCGGCATCGCGCGCACCACGGTGGTGGCGCGGCTGGCGCGGCTGGAGCGCGAGGGCGTGATCGTCGGCTACACGGTGCGCCTGGGGCTGGACGACGAGCGTCCGCGGGTGATGGCCCATGTCGGCATCACGCTGCAGCCGAAATCGTCGCGCGACGTGATCCGCAAGCTGCAGAAGCTTCCCGAACTGCTGCAGCTCAGCTCGGTCAGCGGCGAGTTCGACTACATCGCGGTCCTGCGCGCCGATACCACCGCGCGGCTGGACGCGCTGCTCGACGAGATCGGCGAGATCGACGGCGTGTTGAAGACCACCACCTCGGTGGTGCTGGCCGTGCGCATCGACCGCAGCGCGTAGTGGTGCCGCGGCTGGCGCGCGCTCCATGGGCGCGCACAATGCCCCGCTTCTCCACCCGCCACCTCTGAGCATGCTGATCACCCTAGCGCCCGGCGTGCGCCTGTTCGTCGACATCGAAGGCCCGGCGCTGGTGCCGGACGGTCCCGGCTGGCGCGAGAAGCCGACATTGCTGCTGCTGCACGGCGGCCCGGGCTACGACCATTCGGGCTTCAAGCCGGCGTTCTCGCGCCTGGCCGACATTGCGCAGATCGTCTACTACGACCACCGCGGCCATGGCCGCAGCGATCGCCGGCCGTCCGATGAGTGGACGCTGGACACCTTCGCTGACGACGTGGTGCGCTTGTGCGATGCACTCGGCATCACCAAGCCCATCGTGCTGGGCCAGTCCTTCGGCGGCTTCGTCGCGCAGCGCTACATCGCGCGGCACCCGGCGCATCCGGCCAAGGTGATCCTGTCCAGCACCTCGCCGCACATGGCGCTGCCGCGCAAGCTGGCGATGTTCGAACAACTCGGCGGCGCCGAGGCCCGCGCGGTGGCCGAACGCTTCTGGACCGCTCCGAACGAAGCCACCTGGGCCGAGTACAACCGTGTCTGCAAGCGGCACTACAACACCGTGCAGCCGGCGACCGACGACGCGCACCGGCGCATCGTGTTCAACGAGCCGATCCTGTTTGCCTCGGCCGGCGGCGAGCAGCAGACGATGAACCTGCTGCCCGGCCTGGCGGGGGCCCAGTGCCCCGTGCTGGTGATGGCGGGGGCGTTGGACCCGGTGTGCCCGCTGGACGATGCACGCGACATCGCGGCGGCGCTGCCGCAACACCTGCTGCGCTTCTCGGCCTTCGCCGGCTCGGGCCATGGCGCGTGGCGCGACGAGCCCGAAGCCGCCTTCGCGCTGCTGCGTGATTTCATCCTGACCGCTGAGGCTTGAGGGTCCAGCGCAGGAACTGTATTGCCAAGTAGCCGCCACGGATCTGGCTCTGCCCGTCCGCAGGCGGCCGCCCCCTTGGGGGAGGCGCCGAAGGCGCTCGGGGGGTGGGCGGGTTACGCCGCGCCGCGTTCGCGCTGGCTCGCGAAGTAGATGACCTTGCGCGCCCGCTGCACATCGCCCAGCGGGCGGTGCGCGGCCAGCGCCTGCCAGGGGTCGAACACGCCGGCCTCGGCCTGGGCTTGCAGCACCTGACCCGAGGCGGACGCCAGGTCCTGCTGCGGCAGCACCAGCGTGGCCACCGTGGTGTAGGGCGAGACCCAGTTGACTGAGGCATCCTCGATCGGCGTGGCCCGCTCGTCGGTGAAGGGCTGCAACTGCAGCGTCCACTGCAGCGGCTGCCGCGCCAGCCGCGCGCTGACATCGGCCGCAAAGTCACTCCCGCTGGCCGCGTCACCATTGCCGGCCGCCGGCTCCAGCCGCAAGCGCACGGCATACGGGCCGCAGGCGATCGGCACGGCGCTGAACAGCTGCGCCGTGGCATAGCCGCTGAACTTCGCGCCGATCGACGACAGCAAACGCAGCAGCCGCCGTGGCCCGCCGATCAGGCCGTAACGCCGCAGCAGGTAGGCCAGCAGCGCGCCCTTGCCGCGCGAGGCGGCGAGCACGAAGTCGACGAACTCGCCGCTGCCGGGAAAGGCGAACTTGGGCTGGTTGATCAGCAGGAAATCCTGGCTGGTCGCCGGGCCGTTGCCCAGCGCGCTGTCACCCTGCACGCCCAGCACCTTGATCGCGAAGCCGCGCACATCGGGCACCTTGTCCGCCGCGCGGTCCATGCCGCCGTTGGACAGGCGCACCAGCGCCTCGTGCGCGCCGGGTTCGGCGAACAGCCCGTGCCGCGCGAAGGCAGGCAGGTTGGCATGCACCGTCAGCGTGCCGCGGGCCGCGACGATCTGCTTGCGGTGCAGCGCACGCCCGTTGCCGTGGCGGGCCGACTTGCGCCGTTGCAGCTCGACCATCTGCTGTGCGTAGCGCTCGAAGCGCTGGGCCTCGTCGGGCGCGATGTGTTCCTGCCAATCGGTGCTGGCCGTGGTGTGGCTGCTCATGCGAAGGCCCAGTGTGCGGGTGGAGCGCACCGTAGCACGCCGTGTGCCGCGAGGTTAGCGCGGCTGCAGGCTTTGGGCTAGGGCGGCTCGGCGTGCTGCATCGAGGCTCTTCGGTGAGGCGCGGAGCTGATGGCTCAGAACACGCCGGCGATGACGGCCAGCGCCACCACCGGGGCGACCAGGCCGAAGCCGAGGATGAGGACGAGCACGCGGATGTTGCCGAAGAGGGAATTCATGGCCAGCTCCAGGGGTGAGGCCTGCACGCGCCCTTCGCGCCGGCTTGGAGCTGACTGTAGAAACCGGCCCGCTTCAGCACGAGTGATGACTGCTCGACCCGGCAGTGACATTGATCACAGCCGGACGCGCATGAATAATCACCGGCATGTCGCCCGAGCCGCTGCACCCCTCACTGCCGATCGGTGACACGATCCCCAAGGCCCTGCTGGCGGAGATCGCCACGCATGGCGGCACGCGCACGTTTCCGGCCCACGCGATCCTGATCAATGAGGGCGACACCACCGATTCGCTTTATGTCGTGCTGAGCGGCCGGGTGAAGGTCTATGCCAGTTCCGACGATGGCCGTGACGTGGTGCTTGGCGAACATGGGCCGGGCGAGTACTTCGGCGAGCTGTCGTTCGACGGCGGCCGCCGCTCGGTCTCGGTGATGGCGCTGGAGCCCTGCAGCTGCCGCGTGGTGCAGGGCGCGCAGTTGCGCGAGTTCCTGGCGCAGCACCCTGACTTTGCGCTGCACCTGGCGCTGAAACTCAGCCGCATGGTGCGCCGCCTCACCGAGCAGGTGAAGAGTCTGGCGCTGCAAGACGTCTATGGCCGCATGGTGCGGGTGCTGATGGAGCTGTCCGATCCGGCGGGCGAGGAGCGCATCGTGCGCCAGCGCCTGACGCAGCAGGACATCGCCGAGCGCGTGGGCTCGTCGCGCGAGATGGTCAACCGCGTGCTGAAGGAG
>NZ_DATILJ010000007.1:0-7227 GCF_035476535.1 Aquabacterium sp. | reverse complement strand
CGCCACCGGCCGCAGGCCGTAGGCCGCCATGCCGACGGCGACGCCGACGATGCCGCCTTCGCTGATCGGCGCGTCGAAGCAGCGCGACGATCCGTACTTGGCCTGCAGGCCTTCGGTGACGCGGAACACGCCGCCGAAGTAGCCGACGTCCTGGCCGAACACGACCACCTTGTCGTCGCGTTCCATCATCACGTCCATGGCCGAGCGCAAGGCCTGGATCATGGTCATCGGCTTGGTGGGGCCAGCGGCGGTTTCCACCTGGGTCTCGCGGGTCTGGGTCAGCATGAAGTGCCTCCCGATACGCTGTCATTGCGGGCTTGACCCGGAAGTCGGTTGTCATGCCGGACTCGATCCGGCATCCACCGTGCGGAGCGCGGCCCGAAAGCAGAACAGCCTGGATGCCGGATCAAGTCCGGCATGACAGGCATGGGGTTGTGTGTCAGCAATTCCATCTTCACACCCCCATTTCCTGCCGCTGCCGCACCAAATGCTCCGGCATCTGCGCATACACGTCGTCGAACATCGTGGCCGCGCTGGGGATGTGGCCGTCGAGCAGCGTGCCGTGGCTCTCCGCCTCTTTCTGCGCCGCCAGCACCTCGGCTTCCAGCTCCTGCTGGACCTGCGCCTGCTCCTGCTCCGACCAGGCACCCAGGCCCACCAGGTGCTGCTTCAGCCGCGCGATCGGGTCGCCCAGCGGGAAGCGTTCCCAGTCGTCGGCCGGCCGGTACTTGGACGGGTCGTCCGAAGTGGAATGCGGACCGGCCCGGTAGGTCACCCATTCGATCAGCGTGGGCCCCAGGTTCTGGCGCGCCCGCTCTGCGGCCCACTGCGATGCCGCCAGCACCGCCAGGAAATCGTTGCCGTCGACCCGCAGCGAGGCGATGCCGCAGCCCACGCCGCGCGCCGCGAAGGTGGTCGATTCGCCGCCGGCCAGCGCCTGGAAGCTGGAGATCGCCCACTGGTTATTCACCACGTTCAGGATCACCGGCGCGCGGTAGACATGGGCGAAGGTCAGCGCGGTGTGGAAATCGGACTCGGCAGTGGCGCCGTCGCCGATCCAGGCCGAGGCGATCTTGGTGTCGCCCTGGATCGCCGAGGCCATGGCCCAGCCCACTGCCTGGATGAATTGCGTCGCCAGGTTGCCGGACACGGTGAAGAAGCCGGCCCGCTTGTAGGAGTGCAGCACCGGAAGCTGGCGGCCCTTCATCGGGTCGCGCTCGTTGGACATCGCCTGGCACATCATTTCGACCATGGCTATGTCGTCCCGCGCCAGCAGCAGGCCCTGCTGGCGGTAGGTGGGAAAGCACATGTCGCCGTCTTGCAGCGCCAACGTGTGCGCGGTGGCGATGGCCTCCTCGCCCAGGCACTGGATGTAGAACGAGATCTTCTTCTGGCGCTGCGCGATCAGCATGCGTGCGTCGTAGGCGCGCGTCTTCAGCATCGCCCGCAAGCCGGACTGGAGTTGCTGAACGTCGAGCCGCGGATCCCAGGGGCCGATGGCGCGGCCCTGCTCGTCGAGCACGCGCACCAGTGCGTTGGCGAGCTCGCCGGTGTCGGTGGGCGACACGTCGATCGGTGGCCGGCGCACCTCACCGGCGGCCGAGAGGCGCAGGTACGAAAAGTCCGTGCTGTGCCCCGGGCGCCCGCTGGGCTCGGGCACATGCAGGCGCAGTGGTGCGTGGCTCATGGCGGCCGCCGCACACCATCAATGCATGGATTCGGCGCAGAAGCGCCCGTGCCGCGCCGTGAGCATCAGCGCATGGAACTGATCGTGCGACAAGCGCAGCAGGCGCTCATGGTCACCCGCTTCGACATAGATGGTCGGGCAGGATTCGAGTTCGTCGTCGACCACCGTCTCGATGCCCCAGGCCATGCCCAGCGCGGGCACGGCGCCGAGGTCGCAGTCGGTGAACAGTTCGGCGATGCGGCGCTCGTCGGCCAGCCGCAGGTTCCTGCGGCCGAGCAGGCGCGAGAGTTCACCCAGCCTGAGCTTCTTGTCCGCCGGCAGAACGGCCATCACGCAGCCGGTGTCGTCTTCGACGATGACCGACTTCGCCAGTTCATGGGCCGGCACATTGGCGGTGCGGGCGGTTTGGGCGCTGGTGCGGCTGCGCAGGTGCGCGCAGATCTCGTACTGCGCGCCGCGCTGGTCCAGGTAGCTGGAAAGACGCAAAGGAATCGCCATGACGGCCTCCGTGGGTCTTGCGGCTGCTGCGGCCCGCGACAGCGTGTCGCGCCGCTTCAGCCTGGCTGCAGTGTGCTCCGAACTGGGCCGCGGCGCCAGACAGCAGGGCCAGGCCCGGCTCAGCTGGCGCAGCGGAAGGTCAGGTTGATGCGGTGTTCGCCGGTGAGCGGGTGGCAGCCGCCCTTCAGCGCCAGCACGCCGTGGTAGTGCAGCCGTGCCGGTCCGCCCCAGACCACGACATCGCCATGGCTCAGGGGGATGCGCCGCACTGGGGCGCTGCGCCGCGCGCCGCCCCACAGGAACACGGCCGGCAGGCCCAGCGAGACGGAGACGATGGGTTGCCGCAGGTCGTGCTCGTCGCGGTCCTGGTGCAGGCTGAGCCGCGCGCCAGCGCTGTACTGGTTGATCAGGCAGGCGTCGGGCGTGAAGCCGTCGAAGCCGGCGCGTGCGGCGGCTTGCCGCGCCAGTGTGGCCATCGCGGCGGGCAGGGCGGGCCAGGGCCGGCCGCTGAGCGGGTCGGTGGCCGTGTAGCGATAACCCGTGATGTCACTGGTCCAGCCCAGCGGGCCGCAATTGCTCATCGCCACCGACATGGTGTAGCCGCCCGGCGTGACCAGGTGGCGCAGCGGCGCCTGCGCCAGCACGCCGGCGACATCGTGCAACAGCTGTTCGGCCTGCGGCAACGCCAGGCCGGGCAGCACGACAGCACCCGGCTCCAGCGGCACGGTGTCTTGTGCGTCCGCCGCGGCCGCGAAGAGATCCGGCGTGGCCGCGCAGCGCTCAGCTCGCATCATGGAAGATGATGCCGGCGGTGTAACGCCGGCCGCTGCGCAGCAGGCTCACGCCGTGCCGCAGGTTCACGCGGTAGGGACCGCGGCTGCCCTGCACCGGCCGCTGGTGCACGGCGATCACCGCCGCGTCGCCCTGGCGCAAAGGCAGCACCATCGCGCGGGATTGCATGCGTGGCCGCTGCTCGGTCATCACGAACTCGCCGCCGTCGAAGTCCCGGCCCGGCTCCGACAGCAGCAACACCATCTGCAGCGGGAACACCTGCTCACCATAGAGATCCTGGTGCAAGCAGTTGTAGTCGCCCGGACCGTAGCGCAGCAGCAAGGGCGTGGGCCGCGTTTGCCCGACCCGATGGCATTGCGCGATGTACTCGGCATGCCGCGCGGGAAAGCGCTGCGCGAGGCCCAAGGCCGCCTGCCAGCGGTTGGCAATGGCCGCGAGCGGCGCATACGCCGCCTCGCGCAGCGTGGTGATCAACGGCGGCAAGGGATGGGCGAAGTACCGGTACTCGCCGCGGCCGAAGCCGTGGCGGGCCATCACCACCTTGCTGCGGAACAGCGACCTGCCGGCGTCCTCTGATAGTTCGTAAAGGGATGAGAGGTCGTGGCACTCCTCGATCGACAACAGGCCCGGGATAGCGGCCCAGCCCTGCTGATCGAGCGCATCGCCGGCCGCCTGCCAATCGGTCGCCTCGACGCGGGAGGGGAGGCTGCCCGCGCCGACGGCGCGCGGCGGCAGCTGCCGATCCGGCGCATTCATGTCTGGGCCTCGCGTTCCAGCAAGGCCCGCTTGCGCTCGACGCCCCAGCGGTAGCCCGACAAGCCGCCATCGCTGCGCAACACGCGGTGGCACGGGATGGCCACCGCCAGCGCATTGGCGGCGCAGGCCTGCGCGACGGCACGCACGGCGCTCGGCGCGCCGATGCGCTGGGCCACCTGGGCATAGCTCACGGTCTGGCCGGCAGGGATTTCGCACAGCGCCTGCCAGACCCGGCGCTGGAAAGCTGTGCCGCGCACATCCAGCGGCAGCCGCAGGCCATGCCGGGGTGCTTCGACATGGCCGACGACGGTGGCCACCAGCTGCTCGAACCCGGCGTCGCCGCCGATCAGCTGCGCCTTCGGGAAGCGGTCCTGCAGATCACGCGCCAGCGCATCCGGGTCGTCGCCCAGCAGGATCGCGCAGACACCGCGTGCGCTCTGCGCCACGAGGATCGCGCCCAGCGAGCATTGGCCGATCGCGAAGCGGATCTCGGTGTCGGCGCCGCCGTCGCGGAACGCGCTGGGTGTCATGCCCAGCACCTGGTGCGCCTGTTCGTAGAAGCGGCTGCCCGAGCCGTAGCCGGCGTCGTAGATCGCTTCGGTGACCGAGCCACTCTCGGCCAGTGCCTGGCGCATGCGTTGTGCACGCTGGGCGCTGGCGTAGGCCTTGGGCGTCAGCCCCGTCACCGCTTTGAACACGCGGTGCAGGTGGAAGGGGCTCAAGCCCGCGCGGGCGGCCAGTTGGTCCAGCGTCGGCGCGGGATCGGCGCTGTCGATGTGGCGGCACAGGTCCGTGACCATCGCCGTGCGTTGTGCATCCGCATCCCGCTGGTCCGGCTTGCAGCGCTTGCAGGGCCGGAAGCCGGCCGATGCCGCTTCGGCCGCACTGCGGTGGAAGCTGATGTTCTCGGGCCGCGCGCTGCGCGCCGGGCAACTGGGCCGGCAGTACACGCCGGTGCTGCGCACGGCGTAGACAAAGCTGCCGTCGGCGCCGGCATCGCGGGCCTGGATGCGCGCCCAGCGTGGGTCGGCCGCGGTGGCCGCGGCGCGCTGGGCTCGGGAGGTCGTCGTGATCATGGGAGCTGCCTCTTGCATCGGTGGATGTTGATGCCGGGAGCTTAGGGATTCCAGCAAGACCCGCCATCCGGCGCTTGCGGTCGAATTCGATGCCCCTGGCCGCAGCAGGGCCGGCCAGCCTGCGGCTCAGACCGCGGACGGCGGCGGCGCGAAACGCTGCACCATCTCCTGGCGGCAGCGCCAGGCCAGTGTGCCGGTGTCCATGGCCACATCGGCCCAGCTGAGGCTCTGGCCTTTCTTTACCGGCCGCAGCAGCTTCACGCCGTGGGCCAGGCCCAGCGGCAGGCCGCCGATCGCCACCGAGGTGGCCGCCGGCAACAGCTTGCCCCACACGGTGTAGCCGCCTTCGCCGTCGAGCAGCTCGCCGGCGCGCAGGTCGCGCTTGGCGGTGGCCACGACATCGGCGACCCAGGCGGTCGGAACACCGGTGGCTTCACGCCGCAGGGCCACGCTGGCGACCGAGACGCCGACTTCCAGGCCGATCAGGTGCCAGCGCTTGTACAGCGTGAAGTAGCGGCCGCTGGGGTCGGTGTGCGCGTTGTATTCCTCGAAGCAGTGGCGGATGTAGTCGGTCTCGGCTTCCACGGTGACCCACACGCCCATGCGGATGTCGTAGGGGATCTTTCGGCCATTGGCTTCCAGCGACGAGATGACCTCCACCATGCCCTTGCGTTCGAGCACACCGCCTTCAGCGACTGGCCGCGTCACATAGGGAATATCCTCAACGCTGGCCGGCGGGTACAGCAGGCCGTTGCTCGGCACCGTCAGCCCGGTGGCGTTGGCCACCGCGGTGGATTCGATCGAGGGCTTGGAGCCGTCGAGGAAGCTGTTGAACATCTTCGGGTTCAGGCCGCCGCGCTCGGCCTGCTCGGGCGTCAGGCCGTAGTGGCCCCACACCGTCTCGGGTGTCGATTCGCAGAAGTGCGGCAGCCACTTGTGGCCGCGTCCGGCTGCCACCACCGGAAAGCCGCAGGTGCGCGCCCAGTCCACCAGATCGCAGATCAGCGCCGGCTGGTCACCGAAGGCCAGCGAATACAGCACGCCGGCTTGTGCCGCGCGCTGGGCCAGCAGCGGGCCGCAGAAGGCATCGGCCTCCACCGTCACGTTGACCACGTGCTTGCGGTTCGTGAACGCGGCCAGGCAATGGTCGACCGCGGCCACCGGGTTGCCGGTGCATTCGACGAGCACGTCGATCGCCGGGTGGCGCACCAGCGCTTCCCAGTCCTCGCCGATGTGGGTGTTGCCGTGCCGGACGGCGTCGTCGATGGACGTCGCGCGGCTGCGCTCGTCCGCCCAGCCCACACGCGCCAGGTTGGCCCGCGCATGGGCGGGCGACAGGTCGGCAATGGCCACCAGGTGCACGCCCGGCGTGCGCGGCACCTGCGCCAGGTACATCGCGCCGAACTTGCCGGCACCGATCAGGCCGATGCGCACCGGTTGCCGGTCGGCCGCTCGCTTCAGCAGTTGGGCGTGGAGGCTCATGGCGTGACCGCCTGTGTGATGTCGTCGGCCGAGGTTTCCAGCGCGCTGGCCGGCAGGCCGTGCAGCCACGGCAGATCGACCGGCAGCTCGCCCAGCAGGCAGTCGTCGGGCAGGCAACTGATCGGCGTGAAGTCGCGGTGCGCGATGTATTCGGGCCGCTGGAAGCGCCGGATGTGGTTGCTGGCGGCGCACAGGCTCAGGTACACGCTGACGCGGTTCCATGGCGACAGGTTGCAGCTGGACGCATGTACCAGGCAGGAGTGGAACAGGATCATCGAGCCTGCCGGCCCGGTCGGCGAGACGATGCCGCCGTGCTTGCCGCCAGCGCGTTCGACCAGTTGCGCGATCAGTGCCTTGTCCACCGTCCACAGCGGGTAGCTGGTGGTCGTCAGGTCGTGTTTCGCGTCGACCACGCCTTGTCTGTGGCTGCCGGGAATGAACATCAGCGGGCCGTTGAAGGCATTCACTTCGTCGAGAAAGATCGCGACGTTCATTGCCCGCTCGGTGGGCATGTGGTCGTCGTTGCGCCAGGTGCCGTAGTCCTGGTGCCACTGCCAGACATCGCCTTCGAAGGCCATCTTGCCGTTGATCTTGAACTGGTGCATGTAGACCGCTTCACCGAGCAGCTGCGCCACCGGCTCCACCATGCGCGGATGCCGCGCCAGCCGGGCGAAGGGCGCGCTGACCAGGTGCGCGGCGAAATTGGTGCGCACTGCGTCCGAGCCGCGTTCGCGCACGTTGTAGACCTCGCGGCGCTGGTAGAGCGCGGGCACGCAGTCGTTGAGGACCTGGGTTTCCTGCGGCGTGAACAGGCCGGGGAAGAACACGTAGCCGTCGCGGTCGAATTGCGCGAGTTGTTCGGGGCTGAGTTGCATCGGTCTCTCCTGGCAGCGCCGGGCCATGCCAAGGCGCGTGATGAGGGACAGCGTACGAAAT
>NZ_DATILJ010000006.1:0-26350 GCF_035476535.1 Aquabacterium sp. | reverse complement strand
TCCTCGGTCAGCATGCACAGCGCCTGGGCCTGGGCCTCGGCTTCAATGGCCTGGTCCACCGTCATGGTCCATTCCTGGTGCAGCATGGTCTTGGTGATGCCGTTGGCAAAGCTGGGGCCGGCGGCGATGTCGGCGGCCAGGGCCTGCGCTTCGGCGAGCAGCGCTTCGGGTTCGCACAGGCGGTTGAAGAAGCCCCATTGCAGGCCCTGCTCGCCGCCGAGTGCGCGGCCGGTGTACAGCAGTTCGCTGGCGCGGCCCTGGCCGATGAGGCGGGGCAGCACCGCGCAGGCGCCCATGTCGCAGCCGGCCAGGCCGACGCGGTTGAACAGGAACGCGGTCTTCGAGCGGGCGGTGCCCAGGCGCAGGTCGCTGGCCATCGCCAGGATCGCGCCGGCACCGGCGCAGACGCCGTCGATCGCCGCGACGATGGGTTGCGGGCAGGCGCGCATGGCTTTCACCAGATCGCCGGTCATGCGCGTGAACATCAGCAACTCGGGCGCCTTCAGCCGCACCAGCGGGCCGATGATCTCGTGCACGTCACCGCCGGAGCAAAAGTTGCCGCCGGCGCCGTGCAGCACGACGGCATGCACATCGTCGGCATGGCGCAGCGCGGCGAACAGGTCGCGCAGTTCGGCGTAGGAGGCGAAGGTCAGCGGGTTCTTGCGTTCGGGGCGGTTCAGCGTGATCGTCGCGACGCTGCCCTGGACCTGCCATTGGAAATGACGCGCATCATAAGCGGCCAGGTGGCGGCGGTTGCCGGCGGCCAGCGCCGGGTCGAGGCGTGGGGGGGCGATGTCTTGGCTCATGCGGCCTCGTCGGTGGAGAGGGAAGCGTTGTCCTGCCGGTCCTTGTCCTGCTGCTGCGCGATGGTCAGGCGCAGCGTGCCGAGCAGGGTGTGCAGGGTCTTGCGTTCGGCGGCTTTCAGGCCGCCCATCAATTCGATGATCCAGCCCTCGTGTTCGCTGGCCATGCTGTCGAAGCTGGCCCGGCCGGCCGGCGTGAGCGTCAGCACGAAGGCGCGGCGGTCTTGTGCTACCGCGTCGCGCTGGACCAGACCTTCCTTTTCCAGCTCGTCGGTCAGGCCGGTGATGTTGCCGCCGGTCACCATCAGGTAACGCGACAGCGCGTTCATGCGCAGGCCTTCGGGGTGGCGGTGCAGTTGCGCGAGGTAGTCGAACCGCGAGAGGGTGATGCCGAATCGGGTGCGCAGCCGTCGGCGGATTTCGGTTTCGATCTGCGTGCTGCAGGCGAGCAGGCGCAGCCACAGCTTCAGCGTCGCGTGGTCGTCGATGCCGGCGCGGGCTTCAAGGCCGATGTCGGTGTCAGAGAGCTTCTTCATGTGTCTTCAAACCCCCAGCGCGCGATTCGCCTGCTCCAGTGCCGACAAGCCAGCCGCCTGTGCTGCCTGCGCCCGCTCACGTTCCAGGTTACGTTCCAGCTGACTCTTGCCGCTCAGGTACTGCACCGGCCAGGTCATTTCCGCATAGCCGATGCGCGCCGCCTCGTTCAAGGCCCAGGCCGGGTTCGCCAGGTGCGGCCGCGCCAAGGCGCACAAGTCGGCGCGCCCGGCCGCGATGATCGAGTTCACATGGTCGGCTTCGGTGATGCCGCCGACCGCGATCGTTGCGATACCGGCTTCATTGCGGACGCGGTCGGCGAACGGCGTCTGCCACATGCGCCCGAAGGTCGGCCGCTCGGCCTTGCTGACCTGGCCGGACGAGCAGTCGATCATGTCCGCGCCGGCCGTCTTGAAGGCCCGCGCGATCTCGATCGCATCGTCCGGCGTGATGCCGCCCTCGACCCAGTCGTGCGCCGAGATGCGCACCGACATCGGCAGCTGCTGCGGCCACACCGCGCGCATCGCGTTGAACACCTCCAGCGGGTAGCGCAGGCGGTTGGCGAGGGTTCCGCCATAGTCGTCGCTGCGCTGGTTGGTCAGCGGCGAGATGAACGAGGACAGCAGGTAGCCATGCGCGCAATGCAGCTCCAGCCAGTCGAAGCCGGCCTCGGCCGCGCGACGCGTGGCGGCGACGAACTCGTCGCGCACGGTGTCCATGTCGGCGCGGGTCATCGGCCGCGACCATTGGCTGATGCCGTCCAGGTACTGCTGCGGCGAGGCCGAGATCAGCGGCCAGTTGCCGCGGTCCAATGGCTGGTCGATGCCGTCCCACATGGCCTTGGTCGAGCCCTTGGCGCCGGCGTGGCCCAGCTGCAGGCCGATCTTCACGCCGGGCTGGTTGTGCACGAAGTTCACGATGCGCGCCCAGGCGTCGCGCTGCGTGGTGTTCCACAGCCCCGGGCAGGCCGGGGTGATGCGGGCGTCGGCCGAGGGGCAGGTCATCTCGGCCATCACCAGCGCCGCGCCGCCCAGCGCACGGGCGCCCAGGTGCACCAGGTGGTGGTCGCCGGGAATGCCGTCATCAGCCGAGTACTGCGCCATCGGCGAGACGATGATGCGGTTCTTCAGCGTCACCGAGCGCAGCGTGAACGGCGTGAACATCGGCGGGATGGCGCCCTGCGGCGGCTGCCGCGTGAGGCCGGCGCGTTCGGCAATCCAGTCTTCGAAGCCTTCGACGTAGGCCTTGTCGCGCAGGCGCAGGTTTTCGTGGCTGATGCGCTGGCTGCGCGTCAGCAGCGAATAGGCGAACTGCTGCGGCGGCAGCGCGGTGTAGCGGGCGACGTTCTCGAACCACTCGGTGGAATTGCGCGCGGCATTCTGGATGCGCAGCACCTCGATGCTGCGCGTGGCCTGGTACTCGTCCAGCGCGGCGCGCAAGTCGCCCGGATGCGCGTTGATGTCGCGCTCCAGCGCGATGGCGTCTTCCAGCGCCAGCTTGGTGCCCGAGCCGATCGAAAAATGCGCGGTGTGCGCCGCGTCGCCCATCAGCACCACCGGCGTCTTGCCGTGCGGGCCGCCGTAGTGCACCCAGGTCTTGCAGACCACGCGCGGGAAGCGGATCCACTGCGCCGAGCCGCGCAGGTGCGAGGCGTTGGACATCAGCGTGTGGCCGTCCAGCACCTGGGCGAAGAGCTTTTCGCAGAAGGCGATGCCGTCTTCCTTGCTCATGTCTTCCAGCCCGGCGGCGCGCCACACGCTTTCAGGCGCCTCGACGATGAAGGTGGAGGTCTCGTCGTCGAAGCGGTAGGCATGGGCCTGGAACCAGCCGTGCGGCGTGTGCTGGAAATCGAAGGTGAAGGCGTCGAACAGCTTGTGCGTGCCCAGCCAGACGAAGCGGCAGGCGCGCAGGTCGATGTCGGGCTGGTAGGTGGCGGCGTACTTCTGCCGCACGCGGCTGTTCAGGCCGTCGCAGGCGATGACCAGGTCGGCGTCGATCTGGCTGTCGTCCGGCGCTTCGGTGCCGAAGCGCAGGTCCACGCCCAGCGCGCGGCAGCGCGCCTGCAGGATGTGCAGCAGCCGCATGCGGCCGATGCCGCAGAAGCCATGGCCGCCGGAGACGATGCGCTGGCCGCCGATGTGCACGGCGATGTCGTCCCAGTGGTTGAACGCATCGAGGATCTGCTGCGCCGTTTCCGGGTCGGCCTGTTGCAGCGCGCCCAGCGTCTGGTCAGAGAACACCACGCCCCAGCCGAAGGTGTCGTCGGCGCGGTTGCGTTCGATCAACGTCACCTCGTGCGCCGGGTTGCGCTTTTTCATCAATAGCGCGAAATACAGGCCGGCAGGGCCGCCGCCGAGGCAGGTGATGCGCATGTGCAGGTCTCCAGACGAGACCCGAAATTTAGGCCTGAATACTTTAGATGTCAACTAATTTGACGATCCACGGCCGGGCGCGCGGCGGTCGCCATGCCGGCTCGGCAGCAGGCCTAGCCGACCATCGACGTGGCTGGTGTGGTGTTGCGCACGATCGCCTCGGCCAGCAGCCGCGGGTTGATCGGCTTGGTCACATGGTCGTTCATGCCGGCGGCGAGGTAGGCCTTGCGCTCTTCGGGCATCGCATTGGCCGTCATCGCGATGATCGGCAGCCGGCCCAGCGGGCCGGGGAGCGCGCGGATGGCCTGGGCCGCGGCCTGGCCATCCATCTCGGGCATCTGGATGTCCATCAGCACCAGGTCGTACTGTGCCGCCTGCACCTGGCGCAGCACCTCGATGCCGTCGGCCACGACGTCGCTGAAGTGGCCTTGCTGGTCGAGCATGGCCTTGATCAGGATCTGGTTCACGCCGTTGTCCTCGGCCACCAGGATGCGCAGCGCGCGCTCGGCGGGCGGCGGCATCGCGTCGTGGGCCGGCGCCAGGCTGCTGGTGTCGCCGGGGCCGGCGGCGGCCATGCGCAGCGTGACGATGAAGCGGCTGCCGGCGCCGGGCTCGCTGTGCACGGTGATGCTGCCGTGCATCAGCTCGACGATCTCGCGGCTGATCGCCAGGCCCAGCCCGGTGCCGCCGTAACGCCGCGCGGTGGAGGTGTCGGCCTGGCTGAAGCGCTCGAAGAGCTTGGGCAGCACCTCAGCGTCGATGCCGATGCCGGTGTCGCTGACGGTGACGCGCAGCTCGTGCTCGCCGTCCACGCGCTGGTGCTGCACGGCCACGTCCACCCGACCGGCTTCGGTGAACTTCAGGCCGTTGCCCACCAGGTTGAACAGCACCTGGCGCAGCCGGCTCGGGTCGCCGCGCACCACCTCGGGCAGGTCGGTGGGCAGCTGCAGCCCGAGCGACAAGCCCTTGGCCTCGGCCCGCACGCGCAGCAGCGTGACCACTTCCTCGATGGTGTCGCGCAGCAGGAAATCGACGATCTCCAGCTGCATGCGGCCGGCTTCGATCTTCGACAGATCGAGGATGTCGTTGATGATCGCCAGCAGGCTCTGGCCCGAGCTGCGGATCAACTCGGCATGGTGGCGCTGTTCGGCATTCAGCGGGCTGGCCAGCAGCAGGCCATTCATGCCCAGCACCGCATTCAGCGGCGTGCGGATCTCGTGGCTCATCGCGGCCAGGAAGCGCGATTTCGCCTTGCTGGCCGCTTCGGCCGCTTCTTTCACCTGCGCCAGTTCGCTTTCGGCGGCGGTGATGTCGCGGAACACGCTGACGATGCCGCCATCGGTGGTGCGGCGCTCGATGGTGTGCACGATGCGGCCGTCGGGCAGGGTCTGCGAATGGATGCCGTTGCCATCGCGGGCCTTGGCCAGGCGCGCGTCGACCCAGGCGCAGCGCTCTTCCTCGCTGCCGTCGGCCAGCAGCGCGCCGGCGGCGGCTTCGGCCACGGCGCGTGCGCTGACGCCGGGCGCCATCACGCCGGCCAGCCACGGGAACAGCTCGACATAGCGCTGGTTCCAGGCCACCACCTGGTCTTGCGCATCCTGCAGCAGGAAGCCGTCGTGCATCGAACCCAGCGCATGCTCGAGCGTGGCCTTGGAGCTTGCCAGTTCGCGTCGGATGCGGTTCAGGCGCACGAGGTCCCAATGCGCAAAGGACGCGGCACCGATCAGCGTGGCGATGAAGGCCAGCGCGATGCCGCCGATGACCAGGCTGGTGCGCGGCCAATCGGCCAGCGCGGCGCTCAGCGGGATGCTGGCCACCACGCGCACCTGGCGATAGATGATGGGCCGCGCGACGATGATGGCCGGCTCGCCGTTCAGCCGCGCCGGGCCGCGGAAGGCCTGGCCGGTGGCCGAGGCCGCGGGCAGCGGCGTGGGCAGGCGCTGGCCGCTGAACTGCTCGTTGGCCGGGTTGCTGGCCAGCAGCAGGCCGTCGTCGCGCTCCAGCGTGGCCACCAGGCCGGGCGTACCCACCGCCTGCGGCAGCATGGTCTCGATCAGCGGCACCGGCACTTCGGCCACCACCAGGCCGCGGCGCTCGCCGGGCAGCGACACCGGTCGCACAAAGTACAGCGAGCGTTCGGCGTTGGCGAAGTTGACCACCGGCGGGCTGATCATCAGCCCCGCGGCGGGCTGCGCGAGCACCTGCTGCAGCAGGCCTTCGGGCAGCCGCACACCGAGGCGGCGGGTGCCGGGTTCGGCGGCGGCGAGCACCTGACCCTGCTCGTCCAGCAAGGCCAGGTCGCGCACGCCCAGCATCTGGTGGTTCAAGCGCACCAGATGGCGTTCGATCGCCGGCAGGTCCAGCGAGCCTTCGGTGCCGCGGGCCTCGGCCAGCACCTCGTTCAGCCCGGCCAGCAGCACGTCGACACCGACGAAGCTGCGGTTCACCGCGGCCTCGGCGCCGGCCACGAAGTGCAGCGCGCGCATCTCGCCTTCACGCAGCGCCTGCTGGCGCTGGAAGATCACCAGTGCCACGGCTGCGGCGGCAATGGCCAGCGCCAGCAGGCCGGTGGCCGTCCACAAGGTGCGTTGCAGGCGTTTCATGCGCCGGGCCGGCCCTAGCGCGCAGGCGCCGTGATGCCCAGTTGCGGGCCCAGGGTCTGGTTCCAGACCTCGGCGCAGCCCGGGCCGCAGCGCTGCACCCAGCGCGGCAGCACGGTGGTGGCGAAGATCTGGCGCCGGCGCTTGTCGTCTTCCGGCGTGGCGCGTACCTCTGCCATCTGGCCGCGCTTGCCGCTGACGCAACCGGCGGCGCTGGTGTTGCAGGCCAGGCCCTCGCCGGTTTCGCGTTCGGACTCGGCCCAGATCGCCTGTTCCAGCTTCGGCAGTTCACGCGTCAGCAGCTCGCGCAGCGGCGGGCTCAGCGCCTTCCAGGCGGCCTGGTTGGCGCCGAACAGCGCCAGGCCCCAGTTCACCGCCATCGAGTGCACGTGGCTGGTGAGCTCGTGCAGGCCGATGGTGTTGCCCGACATGGTGCCGGTGATCGCGCAATCGATGTTGCCGGCGCGCACCGCGTCGACGATGCCGGCGAAGCTGACACTGACCGGCACGGCGCCCAGTGCCTCGACCCAGTCGGCCTGCGGCGGGCTGGAGACGCGGATGCGGCGCTTGCCCAGGTCGGCCAGGCCGGTGAAGGGCTTCTTGCAGAACAGCACCTGCGCCGGGTAGGTGTAGACGGCGAGCAGCTCGATGCCGTGGCGCTCGCGCAGCGTTTTTTCCAGCTGCGGCCGGTAGGCGGCGACGGTGCGGCGCAGCGTGGCGATGTCGGGGTTCAGCCCGGCCAGGTCGGGCGCGGCAATCATCGGTTCGGCGATGGCGCTCTGGCTCAGGATGGCGGTGCCGAAAGGCACCACGCCCAGCTGCATCAGCTGCAGCATTTCCTGGCCGCGGATGCCGGCACGGTCGAAGGGCACGATCTCGGCGCTGAGCTGGCCGTTGGTCAGGCGCGTCAGCTCGGTGGTCCAGAACGGCTCTTCATGCCGGGTGTACTGGTTCACGCCGGCCAGGCCGCCGACGATGCGCAGGCGCTGTGCCGCGGCCGGGCTGGGGGATTGCGCGCAGGCGCCGGCGGCCAGCGTGGCGGCCAGCAAGGTCATCACGGCTTGCCGCACACCGCGCTGGAAGGATCGCACCATCATGACTCCTCAGGTCTGCCGCGCCAGTGACGCGGCCAGTGGCAATGATGCACCAGCCCGACACCTGGAAACCACGACGGTGTCGGCGGGAGGCGCTACGCTATCCACTTCAAGGCGCCGCGGCGGCGCTGATGGAGGAACATTGGCCATGAGCACAAGCCCCGGCAAGATCCTGGTCGCCCAGGGTGGCGGCCCGACCGCGGTGATCAACCAGTCGCTGGTCGGCGTGGTGCAGGAAGCGCGGCGCCACCCCGGCATCGCGCGGGTGTACGGCGCGCGGCATGGCGTGCGCGGCATCGTCAACGAAGACTTCGTCGACCTGACCCAGGAAACCGATGCCAACCTGGAGCTGGTGGCCGCGACGCCGGCGTCGGCACTCGGCTCCACCCGCGACAAGCCCGACCTGGCGTATTGCCAGAAGATCTTCACCGCGCTGAAGGCGCACGGCATCGGCCACTTCTTCTACATCGGCGGCAACGATTCGTCGGACACCGTGCGCATCGTCGCCGACGAAGCGGCCAAGGCCAACTACCCGCTGCGCTGCATCCACATCCCGAAGACCATCGACAACGACCTGGTCGGCAACGACCACACGCCGGGCTTCCCGTCCGCCGCTCGCTTCGTCGTGCAGGCCTTTGCCGGCGCCAACCTCGACAACGCGGCGCTGCCGGGCGTCTACGTGGCGGTGGTGATGGGCCGCCATGCCGGTTTCCTGACCGCCGCCTCGGCGCTGGCCAAGAAGTACCCGGACGACGGGCCGCACCTGATCTACCTGCCCGAACGCACCTTCGTGCTGGACAGCTTCCTGGCCGATGTGAAGGCGGTGCAGGAACGCCACGGCCGCTGCGTGATCGCGGTGTCCGAAGGCATCCACGATGCCAGTGGCGAAGCGATTGCCGCGCAGCTGTCGTCGCAGGTCGAGCGCGATGCGCACGGTAATGTGCAGTTGTCGGGCACCGGTGCGCTGGCCGATCTGCTGTGCGAGCAGATCAAGTCAAGGCTCGGCATCAAGCGTGTGCGCGGCGACACCTTCGGTTACGTGCAGCGCAGCTTCCTCGGCTGCGTCAGCGAGGTGGACCAGCGCGAAGCGCGCGAGGTCGGCGAACGAGCGGTGCAGTTCGCGATGTGGGGTGAGCGCAATGGCTCGGTGGCGATCCAGCGTTGCGGCGACTACGCAGTGAACTACGCGCTGGTGCCGCTGGAGACGGTGGCCGGCAAGACCCGGGTGATGGACGATGCCTTCATCAGCGACAGCGGCAACGATGTGACCGACGCTTTCCGCCACTACCTGCGGCCGCTGCTGGGCAGCGGGCTGCCGCAGGCGCACCGGCTGCGCGCGACGCCGGTGGCCAAGGTGTTGAAGCCCTGAGGCAGGACTACTTCGGCGCTGACGCGGCGGCGGCCGGCGTGCCGGCGGCCAGCAGCTCGGCCGGGCAATTGGCGGCCACCTCCATGCCCAGGTGCAGGTAGAGGTGGCGCACCGGCTCGGCGGCATGGGCCAGCCAGACATGCAGGCCTTCGGTGCTGAGGCAGTGGGTGATGCGGAGCGTTTGCAGCTTGTGTGGCCAGCGCACGATCAGCTGCTGCGGCGACAAGCGCTTGACCGACGCCGAGCGGCTGCCCAGCGCCAGCGCAATGGCGCCTTCACGCGGGGCCGGGCGCACGCGCGCCGGGTAGGGGCGCAGCGCGCTGCCACTGCCATCGGCCGCCAACTGTTCGGCTGCGGCCATGCCCTCGGCCGACGGCGCTGCCGTCTTGTCGGCCTGGCCCGTGTGGCCTGTCTGGCCCGCCAGAGGCCGCAGGCAGCATTCGATGCGCGCCGCACCGCTGCCAGACAGCCGCAGATAGCGCAAGTCCCGCGCTGGCGGCGCGGCATCGCCCTCGGCAACCAGCAGCGTGGCACGGCCGTCCGGATGGCGCAGGTCGGCCAGCGCGAACCAGTCGCTGGCCGAGGGTGTGGCCGAGGCCGCGGCCGGGATGAGCGCTGCGATGAGCGTCGCCATCAGCGCCCTCGAACTCATCGCCCGGCGTAGGCGCTTGGCGGCGGCAATCTTCATCAGGCGTGCGGTGTATGTTTGCATTCAGTGCCCATCGTCCGACCAGTGCGGCGGATCCGAAACCAGCTTGATCACGCCGAAGCTGGCCCCCACGGTGTGCAGAGCCGCGGCGCTGGTGATGCGCACCGCGCTGCGGCCGCCGTCGGTGACGGTGTGGTTGACGTAGTTGGAGATCGTCATGTCGATGGCCCGGCCCTCGGTGTGGCGCGAAGCCAGCGCCGGCGCGTAGACGATGCCATACAAACCGACCATGCCCAGCGCGGCGGAGCGCGAAGCCGTCAGATCGGCCTGGCCGCGGCGGTTGCGGTGCACCCAGTCGATGTCGACGCCGGCCATTGCCGGTACCGTGGCCGGGTCCATGCTCTCGCGGCCGACCTTCCAGGCATAGTGCATCAGGTGGGCCCGCTGCGGCGGTCGCAGCGTGGCGGCGATCGATACGCTGGCGCCGCCGGCTTCCAGCGCCGCGATGAAGTTGTTGACCGAGGCGGCGAAGCCCGCGCTGAGATCGCTGACACTGGTGCTGGTGGGAAAGCGATTGACCCAGACCGGGCCACTGAGTTGCGGCATCTGCCCTCCTGTTTGGAATTTTGCGCGGGCGACTATGGCATGGTGGCATGCCGGTTGAAGTGAGCGGCCATGCAACATCCTGTAAGCCCGGCGCCTTTCCCCCTAGAACCTCAGGAGCCGACCGATGACAGCGCTGATCCCCGACCCCCGAGAACAGCTGGCGCACGAAGCCCGGCGCCTGATTCCGCTGGGCCTGGCCACCGGCAGCTCGGGCAACCTGAGCGTGCGCGTGGCCGGCGGCCTGCTGATCACGCCCAGCGGCATCGCCTACGACACGCTGCAGCCCGAAGACATGGTCTTCGTCGGTGACGACGGGCAATGGCAGCACGCGCTGGAGCCCTCGTCCGAGTGGCGCATGCACCAGGCGGTGTACCAGGCGCGGCCCGAAGCCGGCGCGGTGGTGCATGGCCACCCGACCTATGCCACGGTGCTGGCGATCCGCCGCCAGGAGATTCCGCCGCTGCACTACATGATTGCCGCAGCCGGCGGCCCGACGATCCGCTGTGCGCCGTACCACACCTACGGCAGTGAAGCCCTGTCGCAGGCCGCCGTGCTGGCGCTGCAGGACCGCAAGGCCTGCTTGCTGGCCAACCACGGCTTGCTGGCCTTCGAGCGGGACCTGCCGCGCGCGATGTGGCTCGCGCGCGAGATCGAGACACTGGCCCAGCAGTACGTGATGAGCCTGCAGCTGGGCGGCCCGGTGCTGCTGGACGAGGCGGAGATTGCCGTGGTGGTCGACAAGTTCAGCCGCTACGGGCTGAAGGCCAAGCCCGGTGCGTGAGTGCGGCGCTGCTGCGCGAAAATGCAGCATGAGCTCACCGACCGACCCCCGGCCCGACACCGAAGACACCCTGACCCGCCTGCTGCACGCCGACCGCCGCGGCAGTCCCGAGCATGGCGCCGTACACAAGCCGATGCACCCGGCGGCGACCTTTGCGTACCCGAACACCGCCGAGCTGGTCGCGGTGTTCCAGGGCCGGAAGACTGGCCATGTGTACGCCCGCCAGGGCAACCCGACCGGCTCGGCGCTCGAAGCCAAGTTGTCGATGCTGGAGGATGCACGGGCGACCGCGGTCTTCTCCACCGGCATGGCGGCGATCGCCGGCGTGATGCTGACCTTGCTGAAGGCCGGCGACCATGTGGTGGCCAGCCGCTACCTGTTCGGCAACACGCACAGCCTGTTCACCACGCTGGCCGGCCTGGGCGTGGCAATCAGTTTCGTCGACGCCACCGAGGCCGCCGCGGTGGCCGCCGCGGTGCAGCCGAGCACGCGGCTGGTCTTCGTCGAAACCATCGCCAACCCGGGCACGCAGGTGGCCGACTTGGCCGGCATCGGCGCGCTGTGCGCCGAACGCGGCCTGGTCTACGTCGTCGACAACACGATGACCACGCCGGTGCTGTTCCGCCCGCGCCGCGTCGGCGCTTCGCTGGTGGTGCATTCGCTGGCCAAGGGCATCGGCGGCCATGGCCAGGTGATGGGCGGCGCGGTCTGCGACACCGGCTTGTTCGACTGGCAGCACTACCCGCACATCGCCGACAGCTACCGGGTCGGCGACCCCGCCGGCTGGGGCCTGCAGCAGATCCGCAAGAAGGGCCTGCGCGACATGGGCGCCACGCTGCGCGCCGAGGACGCCCACCGCATCGCCATCGGCGCCGAGACGCTGGGCCTGCGGGTTGCCGCCACCAACGCCAACGCACTGGCCATGGCGCGCTGGCTGGCCGAGCAGCCGCAGGTGCAGCGGGTGCACTACCCGGGCCTGTCCAGTCACCCGCAGCATGGCCGCGCGGCCGCGCTGTTTGGCGGGCAGTACGGGGCCTTGCTGAGCTTCGAACTGCGGCCCGAACACGACGTGATGGCGGTGCTGGACCGGCTGCGCGTGGTGATCCTGTCCAGCCACTTGTCCGACACACGCACGCTGGCCATTCCGGTGGCGCAGACCATCTTCTGGGAGATGGGACCGGAGCGCCGCGCCGAGATGGGCGTCAGCGACGGCATGGTGCGGCTGTCGGTCGGCATCGAGACCCTGGCGGACCTGCAGGCCGACTTCGCGCAGGCCCTGTCCGGCTGAGATGGCGGCCCGGCGCCGGCCTGAAGCTGTGCGATCATCGCGGCATGGCCTTCGTTCCCCACGCCCCTGCTGACCGCCTTGTTGCGGACGCGGGCGTGCGCGCGCAAGCGCTGGCCATTACCACTGTCACGCAAGGCTTGATTCGAATTCGGCCGGGTCGTTGAGCTGCGGCCCGCGAGGGCCGGTGCTTGGCGATCCGTAACGCTGCCGCTGCGCGCCTGAAAAGGTGCCGCCAGGCCGACGACAAACGTCGTCCGCCCCCTCCGATCAAGCCAAGGAAATGTGCCGTGCAAGCCTGTGCCGAAGACGACCTGCTGTCGTCCACCCCCTATCCCTCCCTCGATGCGCTGCGCGCGAATGCGCAACGCCTGCGCGGCCGCGTGCTCGAAACGCCGGTCTGGCGCTGGCGCACCGGCATCGTCGAACAACGCCTGTCAGCGAGCACCGAGGTGTGGCTGAAGCTGGAGCTGCTGCAGCGCACCGGCACCTTCAAGCTGCGCGGTGCGCTGACGGCGATTGCCGCGCTCGATAACGCTGCATTGCAGCGGGGCGTGGTGGCCGCCAGTGCCGGCAACCATGCGATGGCGGCGGCCCATGCGGCGCGAGCCGCCGGCACCGGCGCCAAGCTGTGCATGCCGCGCCATGCCAGCCCGGCGCGCATCGAGGCCTGCCGCGCCGACGGCGCCGAGGTGCTGCTGTTCGACACCGTGCACGACGCCTTCGCTGCCGCGCAGGCGCTGGTGGCCGACGAGGGCCGCACGATGATTCACCCCTTCGACGGGCCGCTCACCGCGTTGGGCACCGGCACCGTCGGGCTGGAGCTGATGGCGCAGGTGCCGGGGCTGGACGCGGTGATCGTGCCGGTGGGCGGCGGCGGGCTGGCCGGCGGCATCGCCGCGGCGGTGAAGCAGATCAACCCCGCCTGCCGCGTCTACGGGGTCGAGCCGGTCGGCGCCGATGCGATGTCGCGCAGCTTCGAACAAGGCCGCGTGGCGACGCTGGCGCGTGTCGACACCGTCGCCGACAGCCTGGGCGCGCCGTATGCGCTGCCCTACAGCTACGGCGTGTGCCGGCGCTTCGTCGACGAGATGGTGCGCGTCAGCGACGACGCGCTGTGCCAGGCGCTGCACTGGCTGTTCCGCGACATGAAGCTGGCGGTCGAGCCGGCCGCGGCCACCGCGACGGCCGCGCTGATGGGGCCGCTGCGCGCGCAACTCGATGGCCGCAAGGTCGGGCTGATCGTCTGCGGCGCCAACATCGACGCGGCGGGGTTTGCGACCTTGCTGGCGCGCGGTGCTGCGGTGACTTCCTGAAGACCGTGGGATCGGTGCTCAGGTGTTTTCGCCGATCCAGTCCTCGACCTGCAAGCCGGGCACGCGCTGGAACTCACGCAGGTTATGGGTCACCAAGGTCAAACCCAGCGCGCGCGCGTGTGCAGCGATGAAGAGGTCGTTGGCGCCAATGGGTGTGCCCGACTTCTCGAGGTGCGCGCGGATTTCGCCGTAGTGCACATCGGCTGGGGCTTCGAATGGCAGGATGTCGATGGCCGAGAGAATGATGTCCATTTGCTGCCGCACCCGTGCCGAAGCGCCGCGCTGCAGGCCGAAGTGAATTTCGGAGGCCACCACGATGCTCGTGCACGCCGTATCTGGCAAGCGCTTGTTCAAGGCCGCGTATGCGCTCCCCTGTGGTTCGCGTGCCAGCGCTGAGAGGATGTTGGTATCCAGCAAGTAGCGAAGCGATCCCATCAGAGCGCTTCCATCGGCGGCGGTGGCAGGTCCTCGATGTCCGGGAAGTCCTCATCCAGCGGCTCCATTTGCGCCAGCACGGCCAGCAGCCGCGACTTTCGGATGGGCGTGATGATCAGGCTATCGCCTTCCTTGCGCATGAGCACTTCGGTGCCCTCCAACTCGAACTCGCGCGGGATCCGCACGGCCTGGTTGCGGCCGTTGCGGAACAGCGATGCATGGCGTTCAGTGGACACGGGTTTGCCCCCCTTGGCAGTTGGCATATGCCAAAGCATAGGCCAACAGCGTCGCCCTGTCAAAACGATGCGCACCGTGCCGCCCCTCACGGCCGCACCGCCGCGCCCTCCACCGCCATGCCGGCGGCCCGGCGCACGAGAAAGACTTCGAGCGCCAGCCATTCGTCGGCGCCGGGGGCGAAGGGTTCGGCGCGCACGCCCACCAGGCAGCTGCGCAGGCGGCGCTGCAGCGAGCCCAGGTCCTGCCACTCCAGGCGGTAGCTGGGCACGCCGGTCGGGTGGGCCTGCGGGATCAGCGCGCCGCCCAGGCGCTGGCCGGCGCGCTGCTCGTGGCAGTGCGTGCAGGCCAGGTTCAATTGGCCGAAGCGTTGCTGGAACAGCTGCCGGCCGCGCTGTTGCCAGGCGTCGAGTCGTGCATCGCTGTCGGGCGCCAGCGGCAGGCCGCGGGACTGCCAGGTCAGCGCGGCGGTGAGGGCCAGCACCTGCGGGCCGTCGGTGGCCTGCGGTGCTGCCTGCTGGTGCTGCTGGCGGCATTGGTCGATGCGAGCGGCCAAAGTGAGCGGCCTCTGTCGGCCGGTGTCGTAGCGCGGGTAACGCGCGGCGACGCCTTGCAGGCTGCCGCCGGGCGCCGCGTCGCCGGCATGGCAGCCGGCGCAGCTGCGGCCGTTGGCGGCGGCCTGCGACCACAGTGCTTCGCCCTCGCGCACCCACAGCATCGCGGGGTTCTGTGTCTCGTCGCGCTGCATGGCCTGCAAGGCAGGGCTCATGTCGTCGTAGCCCGAGCGGCGTGGCTGGGCGGCAAGGCTTGCCGCACCGGCCAGCAGCAGGACCAGCAGGCCGCCAGCCTTCATGTCGCGCGAACGGCCACCGTCTCGGTCTGGCGAAAGCCGTTGTCGCCTTCCCAGCTGAAGCTCAGCGTGCCGCTGCCCGCCACGCGCCAGCTGAAGGCGAGGTAGGGGTTGGCGGCGATCGCCGGGTAGAGCTGGGCGCTGAACACCGGCTGGCCGTCGAAGCTGCAGCTGAACTGCGTGACGATGTCGCGCGGCAGCACCTGGCCCTGTGCGTCCGGCCGGTAGCCGGTCTCCATCGCATGGGCCAGCGTGACGCGCAGCTCGATCACCTCGCCGCGCTTCGGGTTCGCCGGCACATGGATCAGCGTGCGTGCCATGCTAGCCCTCGATGCACGCGGCCAGGGTGACCACCACGTCGACGCTGTGCGACCACAGGCTGCCGTCGTTCAACCGGGCCAGCGCGATCAGCTGCTGCGAGGTGGCCAGACGGATGCGGGTGGACACGTCGGCGCGGCCGTTGGCCGGGCTGAGCGTGAAACGCGCCACGTCGCGCTGCGGGTTGCGTTCATTGAAGACCACGATCTCCTGCACGAACGACGCGGCCGTCATCGGCGATTCCACGGTGATCCGGATCGGCACCGCATTGCCGTTCTCGACCAGCGGCGCGATGTCCAGCAGCACGCGCGCTTCACGCGGCAGGGTGCCGCCGGACCAGGCACGCACGGTGGCTTGCAACTCGGGCGACAGCGCGTGGGCCGGGCGCGGCAGCAGCGACAGCGCGCCGGCGGCCAGCAGCAAGCGGCGGTCAACCCAAGCGGCCGCCGCGGATCCGGCTCTGCCGGGCCGCTGGCGGCGCCCCCTGGGGGGAGGCGCCGAAGGCGCTTCGGGGGCGGTCATTTCAGCGTGCCCAGGTAAGCCACGACATCCTCGATCTGCTGTGCGTCGAGCAGCGGCTTGCCGCGCCAGGCCGGCGCCACACGCTGCAGGCCGCTGCCGGCATCGGCCACGCGGCCATACGCCGGCATGATGCTGTCCGGGTTGAAGCGCTGCGGTTCCCGCAAGCGCTGCCGCAGTTCGTCCGCCGTCCAGCGGCTGCCGGCACCGGCCAGGTCCGGCGCCAGCGTGCCTTGCAAATGCTCCGGCACGCCAGGCCCGCGGTGGCACAGCAGGCACAGCCCCTGGCTGCGGCTGTTGACGATGGCCGCGCCCCGCGCGGCATCGGCCGCCAACGCCAGCGTGGTGGTCAGGCCGCTACTCAACGCCGACACCGCGAGAAACGAAGCCAAGCGCCACCTTCGCCGCGCGAGTTCATGCACGTTTGAGCGACTGCTGCTTCAGCGGCAGCTCGCGGATGCGCTGCCCGGTGGCGGCGAAGATCGCGTTCAGCACCGCCGGCGCGGCCACCGCGATGGTCGGCTCGCCGACGCCGCCCCAGAAGCCGCCGGAGGGCATCACGATGGTCTCGACCTTGGGCATCTGCGCCAGCAGCAGCGGCGGGTACGTGTCGAAGTTGGTCTGCTGCATGCGCCCATCTTTCAGCGTGCATTCACCGAACAGCGCCGCCGACAGGCCATAGGCGAAGGAGCCCTCGACCTGGGCCTCGATCTGCTGCGGGTTCACCGCATGGCCAGGGTCGGTGGCGGCGACGATGCGATGGATCTTCAACTCGCCGGCCGGGCTGACCGACACCTCGGCACAGGCCGCGACATAACTGCCGAAGCCCATGATCTGCGCCAGGCCGCGGTGCACAGTCTGGCCGTTGACCGGCGCGGCCGGCTTGTCCCAGCCGGCACGTTCGGCCACCGCGTTCAGCACCGCCAGGTGCTTGGGCGAGCCAGCCAGCAGCTGCCGGCGCAGCACCAGCGGGTCTTGCTTCGTCGCGTGCGCGACCTCGTCGAGGAAGCACTCGACATAGATCGCGTTGTGGTTCAGGTTCACGCCGCGCCAGAAGCCCGGGCGCACCGGCGGGTTGCGCATCGCATGGTCGACCATCAGGTGCGGCACCGCATAACCGAAAGCGCCCTCGGCACCGCCCTTGTTCAGGCCCTGGAAGACGACCGGGTCGCGGCCATCGCGGATGTTCTGCGGGAACAGCCCGGCCAGGATCGATTGGCCGGAGATGCGCATGTGCAGCGCCTGCAACTGGCCCTGCGCGTCCAGCCCGGCTTTCATCTTGCACATCGTCACCGGGTGGTAGAAGCCGTGCAGCATGTCTTCTTCGCGGCTCCAGATCAGCTTGACCGGCGTGCCCGGCATCGCCTTGGCGATTTCCACGACCTGCCGGATCCAGTCGGTCGCGCCGCGCCGGCCGAAACCGCCGCCGAGGTGGATCTTGTAGACCTCGCATTGCGCGGGCGGCAGGCCCGAGGCTTCGGCCGCGGCGGCGAGCGCGGATTCGCCGTTCTGCGTCGGCGTCCAGACCTCGCAGCGCGCGGCGGTACTGCCGGCGGCCGGCGTGAAGCGCGCGGTGGCGTTCATCACCTCCATCGTCGCGTGGTTCTGGTACGGGTAGCTGTAGACCGCCTCGATGGTGCGGGCCGCGCCGGTCAGCGCTTCGGCGGCATTGCCGGCGCTGTGGCCGACCACCGCATCGTTGGCGTCCAGCCCGGCCTTGAGCATCGTCGCGATGTCGGCGCTGGACAGCTTGGCGTGCGGGCCTTCGTCCCATTCGATCGTCAGTGCATCGAGCGCGGACTTGGCGCGCCACCAGGTGTCGGCGATCACCGCGACGCCGGTGTCGCCGATCTTCACGACCTTCTTGACGCCGGGCTTGCCAGCGATCGACGCGGCGTCGAAGGACTTCAGCTTGCCGCCGACGATCGGGCAGTCGCGGATGGCCGCGTTCAGCATGCCGGGCAGCTTCAGGTCCATGCCGTAGACCTGCTTGCCGTTGAGCTTCTCGGCCGTGTCCAGGCGCTTGACCGGCTTGCCGGCGATGGTCCAGGTCTTGGGGTCCTTCAGCGGGACCTCGGTGGGCGGCGTCAGCTTGCCGGCCGCGGCGGCCAGTTTGCCGTAGCTGAGGCGCTTGCCGCTGGGCGTGTGGGTGACGACGCTGTTCTTCGCGCTGCACTCGGCCACCGGCACGTTCCAGCCGTCGGCGGCGGCCTGCACCAGCATCAAACGCGCGGCGGCACCGCCCTTGCGCACGTAGTCGTGCGACTCGCGCACGCCGCGGCTGCCGCCGGTGGAGAAATTGCCCCAGGCGCGGTTGCGCGCAAGGTTCTGGCCGGGGGTCGGGTACTCGGTGCGCACCTTGGACCAGTCGGCTTCGAGCTCTTCGGCCACCAACTGGGCCAGGCCGGTCAGCGAGCCCTGGCCCATTTCGCTGCGCGCGATGCGCACGATGATGGTGTCGTCCGACTGGATCAGCACCCAGGCATTGATCTCGGGGTTCAGCGCGGTCTTGGGCAGCGCCGGCACGTGAAAGCCCAGCATCAGGCCGCCGGCCGCGGCGGTGCTGGTGGCGACGAACTGCCGCCGGGACAGCATCGCGGCGCTCATGCCACACCTCCCTTGGCCGCCAGCTTGATCGCCGCGCGCACGCGGTTGTAGGTGCCGCAGCGGCAGATGTTGGTCATGTGCTCGTCGATGTCCTGGTCGCTGGGCTGGGGCTTGGCTTTCAGCAGCGCGGCGGCGGCCATCAGCATGCCGCTCTGGCAGAAGCCGCATTGCGGCACGTCGAGCTCGGCCCAGGCCTTTTGCAAGGCGTTGCTGGCCTTGGGCGACAGGCCCTCGATGGTCACCACCTTCTCCTTCGCGCCGATGGTCGAGACCGGCCGCACGCAGGAGCGCGTGGCCACGCCGTCGATGTGCACGGTGCAGGCCCCGCAGGCTGCGATGCCGCAGCCGTACTTGGTGCCGGTGAGGCCGAGCTGCTCGCGCAGTACCCACAGCAGCGGGGTCTCGGGTTCGGCATCGTGCTGGCGCGGGTTGCCATTGACGTTCAAGGTGGGCATGCAGGGGTCTCCGGTAAGGGCGGGCTCAGGCTGCGAGCGGCAGCAGTTGGATGAAGGCGATGCTGGCGCCTTGCGGGTCGGTCAACATGCCCATGCGGCCGACATGGGGCACGTCGTGCAGCGACATCAGGCTGCGGGCGCCCAGGCTCTCGGCCTTGGCCAGCGTGTCTTCGGCGCTGGCCACCGCCACATAGGGTAGCCACTTCGCCGGCGCCTTGGCGTCGGGGCATTGCATCAGGCCGCCGCGCTGCTGGCCGTCCTTGGTCAGCAGGTGGTACTGGCCTTGCGGCATGGTTTCGGTCTGGTGGCCATAGCCAAAGACCTGCTCGTAGAAGGCCAGCGCGCGGCGCGCGTCGGGCGTGCTCAGCTCGGTCCAGCAGAAGTTGCCGACAGGGGCCTGCGGCACGTCGGGGTGGTCGCCCTGGCTGCTGGTCCACAGCGCGACGGCGGCGCCAGTGGGATCCTGGATCACCGCACCGCGGCCGACCTCGCCGAAATCCGTGGGGCCTTGCAGGCTCTTCGCGCCGGCGACGATCGCCAGGCGATAACTCGCATCCACATCGGCCACCGACAGGTAGCTGCGCCATTGCGGCGATGCGCTGCCGGCCGCCAGCGCGGTGAAGCCGCCGATGCCGGCGCTGCCGTTCATGATCAGCGGATAGCGCTGCTCACCCATGGGCATCATCTCGGTGTGCCAGCCGAACAGCTCATCGTAGAAACGACGGGCCGCGGCCACGTCGGGCGACTGGTGTTCGAACCAGACGAACTTGCCGGGCAGGAGTTGCATGATCGATCTCCTCAACAGTCGGGGACGGCTGATGACGGCCCGCTCAGCCGCGGGGCGGTGGATCATAGAGGTCAAGCAGAACACGATAACGCCGAGCGCGGGGGCTGGCAATGCGCCGCCGGCAGATGCCATTGGCGCTGACGCGGCCATCGGCCGTGCTGGTATGCCGGGGTGCGTGGGGTTGGTGCGGCCTGTCCCGTACCATCGGCCGGCCACGAGGTTTCCCGTGAAGCCCGCGGGCGCGGACCACGCCTGATCAAACGCCAGCCAGCATGAACACACCGTCCACCGCCGCAACCGACATCCGGTTTGCACACCTTGCCGACGCACCTGCCGTTCAGGCCTGCGTGCACGCTGCGTTCGAGCCGTACCTCGTGCGCATCGGCAAGCCGCCGGCGCCGATGCTGCTGGACTTTCCGGCCCTGATCGATGCCCATCGCGTCTGGGTGGCAGAGCGGGGCACCGAGCTGGTGGGCGTGCTGGTGCAGTACGAGACCGACGAGGGGTTCTACATCGATACCGTGGCCGTCGGCCCCGGCCATCGGGGCACGGGCGTCGGCCGCGCCCTGCTGCAGTTTGCCGAGGCCGAGGCTGCGCGCCGGGGCTTCCGGTCGATCTATCTGTGCACGAACTCCAGAATGACCGAGAACCAGGTGCTCTACCCGAAGATCGGCTATCTGGAGTACGACCGCAGGGCGCAAGCCGGTTTCGATCGGGTGTTCTATCGCAAGCCGATCGCGTGAGCGTCGGGCGGGAATCGGTCTTCGTGCCGACCGGGCTCAGTCCTGTCGCCGAGCGGCAGGAAGCGTAGCGGGCCTCCTGCTGGGTGGCAGCCGGATTTCCTGGCCGCTCTTTTGACGCATTTGGCCTGAAGCCGCCATCACGGCCGTTGCCGTGATCGACTTCGAGACCGCCGGCCCGAGCCCCTGCGGCGCATCAGGCCCGCTTTGATCGCTACTTCGCGGCCCGCGCCTGATGCCGGCGCGCACGCGCCAGCGCCAGCCATTCGCGCAGGCCGACGAGCCAGGCACCGGCCAGCGCCAGCATGGGCCGTGTAACGACGAGGTGCGGTGGGTGCGTGAGCATGGGGCGGCTCCTGGCAAACAAGTGCCTTGCACCGTAGCCGCCGTGTGTGACGGCGCGGTGACGGCACTCGAGACGCTAGGCGAGGGCTTGCAGCAACCACTGCTGCAGCGCCTTGATCTCCTCGATGCACACCGAATGCTCCATCGGGTACTCGTGCCATTCCAGCGCATAGCCCATGGCCTGCAGCGCGTCGCGCGAGGCGGCGCCGCGGGCCAGCGGCACCACGCCGTCGTTGCGGCCATGGGCCAGGAAGATCGGCACGTTGCGGTTGGCCGGGTGGCATTCGGCGGCGGTGGTCTCGGGCAGCGGCAGGTAGCCTGACAGCCCGGCCAGGCCCGCCAGCCGCTCCGGGTGGCGCAGGCCGGCCAGCAGTGTCATCGCGCAGCCTTGCGAAAAACCGGCCAGCACGATGCGCTGCGCCGGGATGCCGCGCGCCACCTCGCGGCCGATCAGCGCATGCACCTGGCGCATCGATTCACGCAGGCCGGCTTCGTCCTCGCGGCGTGTCAGGTCCGCGCCGGTGATGTCGTACCAGGCGCGCATGCGGTAGCCGCCGTTCACCGTCACCGGCCGCACCGTGGCACGCGGCAGCACGTAGCGCACCGGGCCTACCGCGGACAGGTCCAGCTCGTCGCACATCGGCAGGAAGTCGCTGCCATCGGCGCCCAGGCCGTGCAGCACGATGACGCTGGCCACCGGGGTGGCCGCAGGGTGGAGTTCAATGGTGTCGAGCAGCATGGTGAGGTGTCGGCAGTGCAGCGGCGGAGGCGTCGATCATGCCCGGGTTCCGCTGAGCGGCGAACTGTCACGCGCCGGCGCTAGGCTCGCGCGTTGCCCGTGCCCACCACCCCGCCCCCGCCGCCGCTGCCCGAACTGGACGAACTGCAGCGCCTGATCGTGCAGGGCGGCAGCTGGCTGCAGTCGCGCGTGGTCTGCGAGGTCGATCTCGGCACCGAGCGCCTGCCGGTGTGGTTGCTGACGCTGGGCAACCCGGCGCCCGGGCTGCCGGCCTTCGGCGTGTTCGGCGGCGTGCACGGGTTGGAGCGCATCGGCGCCGAGGTGGCGCTGGCTTACTTGCGCAGCCTGGTGATGCGGCTGCGCTGGGACGAAACGCTGCACCGCCAGCTCGAGCAGATGCGCATCGTGCTGATGCCGCTGGTCAACCCCGGCGGGCTGCGGCTGGGCACACGCGCCAACCCGCAGGGCGTGGACCTGATGCGCAACGCGCCGGTGGACAGCGACGAAGCCGGGCCCTGGCTGGTCGGTGGCCACCGCATCGGCCCCGGCCTGCCCTGGTACCGCGGGCCGCTGGGCGCGCCGATGCAGCCCGAAGCCCAGGCGCTGTGCGACGCGGTGCGGGCCGAGCTGCTGCCGCGTGCGTTCAGCCTGGTGGTGGACTGCCATTCCGGCTTCGGCCTGCACGACCGGCTGTGGTTTCCGTTTGCCCACACCGCGCGGCCGATGCCGCAGCTGGCGGCGCTGCACGCGCTGGGCGAGCTGATGGACCAGTCGCTGCCGCACCACCCCTACATCCTGGAGCCGCAAAGCCGGCAGTACCGGGCGCATGGCGACCTGTGGGACCACCTGGTGCTGGCCGCGCCGCACGAGCATGTGTTGCTGCCGCTGACGCTGGAGATGGGCTCCTGGCTGTGGGTCAAGAAGAACCCGCGCCAGCTGTTCTCGCGGCTGGGGCTGTTCAACCCGCTGATAGGCCACCGCCAGCAGCGCGTGCTGCGGCGCCATGTGGCCTGGCTCGATTTCGCCTCGCGCGCCGCCGCCAGCCCGGCACGCTGGTTGCCACAGGGCGCGGAGCGGGCGCGCCACCACGAAGCGGCGCTCACACGCTGGTACAGAAGCGCCGCCCGGGCCGGCTGAGCGCCGGGCCGGGCGGCCTACACTCTCGCCCTTCACTTTTCATGGGCCTGCCCCAGGATCCACGGCATGTTCACAAACGCCTTCTCGCACCGGCGCCCGGCGCTGACGTCTTCCCTGGTGTCTTCGCTGACGGCTTTGCTGGTGGCGGCTGCCGCGGCCCCCGCCGCAGCGCAGACAGCGCCTGCCGCCGCTGCCAGTGCGCCGGCCGGCCCGGTGCTGCGGCCCGAGGTGCGCAAGGCGCTGGTCGCCGCGCAGGACGCGCTGAAAGGCAAGGACGCCGCCGCCGGCAAGGAAGCGTTGGCCCGCGTGGCCGAAGCCGAGGCGCAGCCCAACCTGACGCCGGAAGAGGCCTACAACACCGTGCGCATCAAGGCCGTGGCGGCCTTCACCGCCGGTGACATGCCGCTGGCGCTGAGCAGTTTCGACACCGCGCTGGCCTCGCCGCTGCTGCCGGCGGCCGACCGCCTGCCGATCACCGAGGTGGCCACCAAGATCTCGCTGCAGCTCACCGACAACGCCCGTTCGCTGCGCCTGCTGCAGGCCTACCGCGAGCTGGGCGGCAGCGACGCGGCGCTGCGCCGGCGGCTGGCCACGCTGCTGGTCGAGCAGAACGACCCGGCCGGCGCGCTGAAGGAAGCACAGCAACTGGTGCAGGCCGACGAAGCCGCCGGCCGCCCGCCGACCGAGGTGATGCTGAAGGTGATGGCCGTCAGCAACAACAAGCTCAAGGACACTGCCGGCTACAACGCCGCGCTGGAAAAGCTGACGCAGTACTACGGCACGCTGGACTACTGGGCCGAGCTGATCGCGCGCACCACGCGCAAGCCCGGCTTTGCCGAAGACCGGCTGCGGCTGGACGCCTACCGCCTGCAGCGCGCGGTGGGCCTGACGCTGGAAGGCGACGAGCAGGCCGACATGGCCCAGCGCGCCTTGCTCGCCGGCCTGCCCGGTGAAGCGCAGAAGCTGATGGACGAAGGCTACGTGGCCGGCCTGTTCGGCAAGGGCAAGGATGCCGCAGCGCACCAGAAGCTGCGCGAGCAGGCGACCAAGGCCGCGGCGGCCGACCAGAAGCAGCTGGCCGAAGGCGAGGCTGCGGCACGCAGCGCCAAGGACGGCAATGCGCTGGTGTCGCTGGGCCTGGCCGTGGCCGGCACCGGCGCCACCGAGCGCGGCCTGGGCCTGGTCGAACAAGGCATCGCCAAGGGCGGCCTGCGCCGCGCCGACGAGGCCCAGCTGCGCCTGGGCATGCTGCAGGCCCGCCTGGGCCGCAACGACGATGCGCTGAAGACCTTGGCCGCGGTCCAGGGCAACGACGGCACGGCCGACCTGGCGCGGCTGTGGTCCATCCACCTGCGCAGCGCCGGCAAGAAGTAGCGCGCTCCGCGGCGCTGCCCGGGGGGCGCCGCCGTAGGGCATGGCCTACGTCAAGTCAGGACACAGGCTGCTACATCTGCCGGGCGGCGGGGGGCAGCATGGCAGCCATGAACAAACTCATCGTCTTAGCGCTCGCCGCCTGCGCGATCAGCCCGGCCCTGGCGCAACCCAGCGTCGGGATCTCCATCGGCATCCATCAGCCCGGTGTCTATGGCCGCATCAACATCGGCGATTTGCCCGCGCCGGCCCTGGTGCTGCCGCAGCCGGTGATCATCGCGCAGCCGCAGTACCGCGTGGAGCGGCAGCCGATCTACCTGTACGTGCCAACGCCGCATCAGCGCGACTGGCGCCGCTACTGCGGCCGCTACAACGCCTGCGGCCAACCCGTCTACTTCGTGCGGGACCAGTGGGTGCGTGAGCGCTATCAGGCCGAACACCCGGGCAGGCACCACGGACACCACCGCGGTTGGGACAAGCACGATGACCGTGGCCATCGCGGCGACCACGAACGCGGCCGCGGCCATGACCGTGGCAAGGGCGGCGAGGGCCGCCAAGCCGATCAGCCCCGTCATCGCCACGACTGACCGAGGCCACAGGCTCCCGGTGTGGCAAGCCCGCCGTGAATTCGGCTTTTGAAAGTGATCACCATGCAAGCCTCGCTCCTTCGACGCCCGCTGCGGGTGCTGGCCGGTGCCCTGGCGCTGATGTTCGGCGGCCTGGTGGCTGCCGAGCCGCCCTCGCGCGCCGCGCGTCTGGGCTACATCGGCGGCACCGTGAGTTTGTCGCCGGCGGGTCAACCCGATTGGGTGCAAGCCAACGTCAACCGGCCGCTGACCACCGGCGACCGCCTGTGGACCGAGGCCGACTCGCGTGCCGAACTGCAGATCGGCGGCGCGGCGATGCGCATGGGCGCATCGACCAGCGTCACCGTGCTCAATCTCGATGACCGCATCACGCAGGTGCAGCTGGCGCAAGGCACGCTGAAGCTGCGCCTGCGCAACCTGGGACCCCGGCAGACTTTCGAGGTCGCCACGCCCAATCTCGCGTTCACACTGCGCCGGCCCGGCCTCTACCGCATCGAGGTCGACGCCAACGACGACGCGACGGCGGTGATGGTGCACAGCGGCGAGGGCGAGGTGTATGGCGACAGGGCGTCGTATACGGTCACGTCCCGCCAGGGCTACCGCTTCTATGGCGCCGATCTGTCCGACCACGAGGACTGGGCGCCGCAGCGCGCGGACGACCTGGATCGCTGGTCCAACGAGCGCGATCGCCGCGCCGACAGGGCGGTCTCCGCTCGCTACGTGTCGAGTGAAGTTGTCGGCTACGAAGACCTCGATGGGAACGGCACCTGGCGTGTCGATCCGAGCTACGGCAATGTCTGGGTGCCGACCCGCGTGGTCGCCGGCTGGACGCCGTACCGGGACGGTCACTGGTCGTGGATCGACCCCTGGGGCTGGACCTGGGTCGATGACGCGCCCTGGGGCTATGCGGTGTCGCACTATGGCCGCTGGGCCTACATCGCGGGCGGATGGGCCTGGGTGCCCGGCCCGCGCCGCGAGCGCGCGGTGTATGCACCGGCGCTGGTGGCGTTCGTCGGGGGCAGCAACTTCCAGATCTCGCTGTCGGTCGGCGGCAGCAGCCCCGCGGTGGGCTGGTTCCCACTGGGGCCGCGCGAAGTCTATCGGCCGGCGTATCCGGTGAGTCGCCGCTACTTCGACACCATCAATCGCAGCAATGCGGTGATCGCGCCGACGGTCATCACGAACGTCTACAACACCATCAACGTCACGCAGAACACCACCATCGTCAATCAGCGTTATGCCAACCAGCGGGTGCCGGGCGCCGTGGTCGCCGTGCCGACGCAGGCCTTTGTGCAGTCGCAGCCGGTCGGTCGAGCCGCGCTGCCGCTGTCGCGCGATGCGGTGCTGAGAGCGCCTGTGGCGCCGGTGGCCGCGCTGGCGCCGGTGCGGCAAAGTGTGCAGGGCGGCGCCCGCGACGCCAGCGCCAAGCCGCCGACGCGCGAGCGTGCGGTCGTCGTGCGCACGGCGCCGCCGCCGACGCCGGTGCCTTTCACCGAGCAGCTGCGACAGCTGACGGCCAAGCCGGGCGTGCCGATCGACGAAGCGCAGCGCGCGCAGCTGAAGCCTGCCGCGCCGGCGGAGGCTACAGCTCGCCGCAGCATCGTCGCCACCGCGCCGGCGCCGGCGCGCACGGCGCTGCCACCCGCCACGCCACCCGGCGGCCGCTCGCCTGAAGGGCGCAGGGCTGCCGCGGTGACCGGTGACGCGGCGTCCGGCGCCGGTCGCCGGCCGGAGGAGTCCCGCCTGCCGCCGGCGCGCGCCGAAGTGCCGCCGGCGCGGGGCGAGACGCCGGGTGCACGCGCCGAGCCGCCGCCAGT
>NZ_DATILJ010000005.1:0-23704 GCF_035476535.1 Aquabacterium sp. | reverse complement strand
TGGAATTCAGCCCCCGGTTGCGCTTGGCGATCACCACGCCTTCGTAGGCCTGCACGCGCTTGCGGGTGCCTTCCACGACGTTGACATTGACGATCACGGTGTCGCCAGGGGCGAAGGCCGGGATGGTCTTGTTCAGGCGAGCAATCTCTTCCTGTTCGAGGGTGCGGATCAGATCCACTGGGGTTCTCCTGAAGCGATCGTACCGGCGCAAAGTGCCCGGCAGAGGATCGAAAAGCCTTCGATTATATGTCAGCAGCGCGAAGCGTCTTCTCGTCCTGCGCCGACAACTGTCCTGCGGCCCGCGCCGCGGCGATCAGGTCGGGTCGGCGGCGAGCGGTCAATCGCAGCATCTGGTCGCGGCGCCAGCGCGCGATCTCGGCATGGTGTCCGGACAGCAGCACCGGCGGTACCGGCAGCGGGCCTTCGGGTGTCTGCAGTACTTCGGGCCGGCTGTAGTGCGGGCAGTCCAGCAGGCCGGCCGAGAAACTGTCCTGCTCATGCGAGGGTGCGTTCAGCACACCTGGCTGCAACCGCGCCACCGCGTCGAGCAAGGCCAGCGCCGGCAGTTCACCGCCGGACAGCACGAAATCGCCCAGGCTCAACTCCAGCGTGACGTGGCGGTCGATGAAGCGCTGGTCGATGCCTTCGTAGCGGCCGCACAGCAGCACTGCGCCCGGGCCCTGCGCGAACTGTTGCACCACGGCTTGCGTCAGCATTTGCCCGGTCGGCGTGAAGTGCACCACAGGCACGGCGCTCTCATCGGCCCGGTCGGTGCGCACGGCTTCCAGCGCACGTTCCAGCGGCTCGACCAGCATCACCATGCCCGGGCCGCCGCCATAGGGCCGATCGTCGACGCGGCGGTACGCGTCCAATGCGTGGTCGCGCAAGGGCCACAGCCGCACATCGACCTGCCGCGATTCAAACGCGCGGCGCGTGATGCCTTGGGTCAGCTGCGGGCCGAACAGTTCGGGAAACAGCGTAATGACGTCGAAGCGCATGGCTGGACTGGCCGGACTTCAGTAGTCCAGCCCCCAATCGACCGTGATGCGGCGCTCGCTCAGGCTCACATCGTCGATGTAGGCGGCAACGAACGGGATCAGGCGTTCGGACTCCTCCAGCGAGGCCCCGGGCGCCACATCCGGCCGGCGCACACGCAGCACGCTGTGCGCGCCGGTGTCGAGCAGGTCGCTCACCGTGCCCAGCACCGCGCCGTCGCGGTTGATCACGGTGAGGCCGATCAGGTCCAGCCAGTAGTACTCACCCTCGCCGGCCGTCGGGAAGCTGGAACGCGCAATGAAGATGCGCGCCCCCTTCATGCCTTCGGCGGCGGTGCGGTCCGGCACTTCCTGCGCCGAGGCCACCACGCCATCACCGTGCTCCTTGGCCATCGTGATGCGCAGCAGCCGCGGGAAGGCGGCAGCCTTGGGCCCCGGCAGTTCGGGCGGGCGAACAAACCAGCGGCGGGAAGAAAACAGGGCCTGGGGGTCGGAAGAAAAAGGCTGAACGCGAATCCAACCCTTGATGCCCCAGGCGCCGATCACCCGGCCCACCTCGACGGCATCGTCGGGGAAGGCGGGTTCATCGGAATACCCCGGTGCGGCCGAAGTCATGGGAAACGGCGCAGCGAGGTGCTTGCGTCAGGTCGGTGGCCCGACCGGCGCTCAAGCCGCCGGAGCGACCTGGGCCTTGGCGGCATCCACCACCAGGCGCTTGACGGTGGGCGACAGCTGGGCGCCGACACCCTTCCAGTAGGTGATGCGATCGAGCGCCACGCGCAGCGGCTGCTCGCCACCGGCAGCCATCGGGTTGTAGAACCCGACGCGCTCGAGGTAGCGACCATCGCGACGTTCGCGCGAGTCAGCCACCACGATGTTGTAGAACGGGCGCTTCTTGGCGCCGCCACGAGCCAGTCGAATAACGACCATGATGATCTTCCGAAAAATCGTAGGCGACAGACCAGCCAAGGAGACACTCGAGGCCGAACCATCATTTCGCTGCCAGTGCGGATTGAAGCATGCACCGGCAGCACACTTCGGCCCTGTAGATACGCCGATGTTCCCACCGACCAGCGCCGAAACCCAGCATTATAAACTGCAGCGCTCGATTGCCCAGAGATTCGAATGAACGCCCTGTTGATCCGCTCCAGCACGCCGTCTGACCTGCCCGCGATCACCGCCATCTATGCCGACAACGTCTACACCGGCACCGGCACCTTCGAGCTGGAAGCGCCCGACGAAGACGAGATGGCCGACCGCCGCGATGGCGTGCTCGGCAAGGGCCTGCCCTGGCTGGTGGCCGAAAACCAGGGCAAGGTGCTGGGCTATGCCTATGCCAACCACTTCCGCCCGCGTCGCGCCTACCGCTTCTGCCTGGAAGACTCGATCTACCTGCACCACGATGCACGCGGCCGCGGCGTCGGCCGTGTGCTGCTGGCGGAGTTGCTGACGCGCTGCGAACTGCTGGGCGCGCGCCAGATGCTGGCAGTGATCGGCGATGCGGCCAATGCCGACTCGATCGCTCTGCATGCAGCGCTGGGCTTCGCGCACACCGGCAGGCTGAAGTCGGCGGGCTGGAAATTCGACCGTTGGCTCGATGTGGTGCTGATGCAGCGCACGCTGGGCCCGGGCGATGCCGCCCCGGCTGCCGATTGAGCGCAACGATGCGCATTCGATCGAAAGCCCTGGCCACCTGGCTGGCGCTGCTGGGCGGCTGCTTCGGCGCCCATCGCTTCTACCTGCACGGCAAGGGCGACCTGTGGGCCTGGTTGCACCCCTGGCCCACGCTGCTGGGCCTGGCGGGCGTGGTGCGCCTGCTCAATCTCGGACAGGATGACCCTATCGCGCGGCTGCTGATCCCGGTGCTGGGCCTGATGATCAGTCAGGCGATGCTGGCCGCCATCGTGATCGGCCTGACGCCGGATGAGCGCTGGCAGGCCCGCTATGCATCCGCCCGACCCGGTGGCTGGGCCGCGGTGCTGGGCGCGATCGCCGCCCTGATGATCGGCGGTGCGGTGCTGATGGGCACGGTGGCCTTCAGCGGCCAGATGTTCTTTGAATGGCAGGCCGAGCAGCAGGCCGCCCGGCCCTGATGCACCGCGTCAGAACAACTGCAGGCTGACCCAGTAGGCCACCGCCGCAACGAAGGCCGACGCGGGGATCGTGAAGATCCAGGCCCAGACGATGTTGCCAGCCACGCCCCAGCGCACCGCCGAGGCATGCTGCACCGAGCCGACGCCGACGATCGCGCCGGTGATGGTGTGGGTGGTGGACACCGGCACGCCGAACGCAGTAGCGATGAACAGCGTGATGGCGCCGCCCGTCTCGGCGCAGAAGCCGCCGACCGGCTTGAGCTTGGTGATGCGCTGGCCCATGGTCTTGACGATGCGCCAGCCGCCGAACATCGTGCCCATGCCGATCGCCAGGTAGCAGGCCCAGATGACCCAGGCGGGCGGGAACTTGTCGGTCGACAGCGCATAGCTGGGGCCGGCCGCGATCAGCAGCATCCAGATGATGCCGATGGTCTTCTGCGCGTCATTGCCGCCATGGCCCAGCGAATAAGCGCCGGCCGACACCAGTTGAAGGCGCCGGAACCATTTGTCCACCTTCAGCGGCGAGGTGCGTCGGCAAATCCAGGCCACCAGCACCATCATCAGCGAGCCCAGCAAAAAGCCCAGCAGCGGCGAAACGAAGATGAAGGCCACCGTCTTCGCAATGCCGGCGCCCACCAGCTTGCCGGCACCGGCCTTGGCGATCACCGCGCCGACGATGCCACCGATCAGCGCATGCGAGCTCGACGACGGAATGCCGTACCACCAGGTGATGATGTTCCAGGTGATGGCCCCCAGCAACGCGCCGAACACCACGTGCTGGTCGACGATGCCCGGCTCGACGATACCCTTGCCGACCGTTGCCGCAACCTTGAGTTCAAAGACTGCGATCGCGACGACATTGAAGAACGCGGCAAACAGCACCGCCCGCTGCGGCTTCAGTACGCCGGTCGAAACGACGGTGGCGATTGAATTCGCGGCGTCGTGGAACCCGTTCATGAAGTCGAACGCAATGGCCAGCACGACCAGCAGCGCAACGACCCAGAAGCTGACCTGGATGGCATCCATGCGATAGCGGGCGCGAAGCCGGGGTCAGGAGTTCTCGAGGACGATGCCCTCGATGATGTTGGCCACGTCCTCGCAGCGGTCGGAGATCGACTCCAGATGCTCGTACACCGCCTTCAGCTTGATCAGCTCGCGCACCTCGATGTTGTCGCGGAACAGCTTGCTCATCGCCGAGCGCATCACGCGGTCGGCATCGGACTCGAGGCGGTCGATCTCTTCGCAGGTCTTCAGCGCGGCCTCGGCCACGCTGGGCTGGCTGAGCTTGGACAGCAGGCTCACCGCGTGCTGCACCCGTTCGCAACACTTGGCCGAGATCTCGCCCAGGCGCAGCACGTCCTCGCTGACGTTCTGCAGGTCGTACAGCGACATCACTTCGGACGAGTCCTGCAGCAGATCGAGGATGTCGTCCATCTTGTTGATCAGGTCGCGAATCTGCTCGCGGTCGATCGGCGTGATGAAGGTCTTGTGCAGCAGGCGGTTGACCTCGGCGGTGATGCGGTCGGCCTGCTTCTCGGCGGCATCGACATCGGCGGCGTACTTCAGGCGCAGGCTCGGGTCGTTGTAGTACTGGACCATGGCCATGAAGGCGCGAGCACCCTCGGCAATGTACTTGCCGTGCTCGTTGAACATCTCGAAGAAATTGCCTTCGCGCGGCAGCAGCTTGCCGAACAGCATGGGGTGGTCTCCAGGGGGGGCCGGCCCACGGGAAGGCCGAAAGAGTCATCAAGCCGTCACAGGCTCGTCACGGCGCGATTGTAGGCGGCCGTCCTGTGCCGACTTCGCCCAGGCGCTCGATGGGCTGGCCAGCCACGGCGCCGAGATGGTCGGCCAGCAGGCCGAGCCCCGGCGCCTGCAGCGTCGGCGCCAACTCCAGCAGCGGCAGCAGCACGAAGGCGCGCTGGTGCAGCCGCGGGTGCGGCAGCGTCAGCGTGGGCGTGAGGAGCACGCTGTCGCCATGCAACAGCAGGTCCAGGTCCAGCGTGCGGGGCGCGTTGCGATACGGGCGCTCGCGGCCGAATGCGGTTTCGATAACCTGCAGCGCCGCCAACAACTCGGCCGGTGGCAGCGGCGTGTCCAGTTCGGCCACGGCGTTGATGAAATCGGGGCCTTGGGCGTCGATCGGGGCCGACCTGTACAGGCTGGAACTGCGCACCGTGCCCAGGGCCTGCAACCGCTGCAGCGCCTGGCACACCGTGAGGCGGGCGTCGCCAAGGTTGGCGCCCACGCCCACATAAGCGCGCGTGCCGGGCATGGCGTTCAGTCGGATGCGGGCGATTCGGCGCCGCCACCCGCGCCCTCCGCAGCGGCCCCACCACCGCCCGGCTTGCGCCGGCGGCGACGGCGTTTGCGCGCGGGCGCGTCGGGGGTGGCCGCTTCGCTGTCGCCTTCATCGTCGCCCGCCGGCGGCGCGCCGCTGGGTGCCGCGGCACGGGGCGGCGCCGGCACGCGTCGCGGCGCGCCCTTGCTGGCTTCGCGCGCCGACGCCAGCAGCGCCTCCCGCTCGTCGTCGCTGCCCAGAGAGAAGTCTTCCCACCATTCGGCCAACTCGACCGGCGCTTCGCCGACATCGGCGCGCAGGCGCAGAAAATCGAAGCCGGCGCGGAAGCGCGGCTGCTCGATCATCGAGAACGCGGTGTTGGCCTGCCGGCGCTCGAAGCGCGGCTGCATCATCCAGATCTCGCGCATGTCGCCTCCCAGCTTGCCGCGGCCGGACACGTCGCCGATGCGGGCATCGAACACCGCGTCGATGGCCTGCTGCAAGGCAGGGATGACATGCTCGCCCTGGGCCTTGAGCTGCTCCCAGCCGGTCAGCACGTCGTGCCACAGCAGGCAGGCCAGCAGGAAGCTGGGCGCCACCGACTTGCCTTCTTCGACCCGCCGATCGGTGTCGGCCAGCGCCTGCCGCACGAAGGCCTGCTGCAGCGGCGTGCTGCGCTGCTCGTCGTACACCGCGTCCAGAATGGCGAACACGCCGCGGTGCAGGCCCTGCGCCCTCAGCGCCTCGATGCTGGCCAGCGCATGACCGGTCTGCAGCAGCTTGATCATCTCGTCGAACAGCCGCGAGACCGGCACGTTGGCCAGTAAAGGCGCCAGCTGCTTGATCGGTGCGCCGGTCTTGGGCTCGAAGCCGAAGCCCAGCTTCGCGGCGAAGCGCACCGCGCGCACGATGCGCACCGGGTCTTCGCGGTAGCGCGCGGCCGGATCGCCGATCAGCCGCAGCAGGCGCTGCTTCACGTCGCCGAGGCCGCCGTGGTAGTCGACCACGATCTGCGTCTCGGGGTCGTAGTACATCGCGTTGATCGTGAAGTCGCGGCGCGCCGCGTCTTCGACCTGCGGACCCCAGACGTTGTCGCGCAGCACGCGGCCGCTGGCGTCCACCGCATGGGCCTGGCCGACGAGCTCGGCCTTCGAGGTCTTCTCGTTGCCTCCGATCTGCGTCGCTTCACTGGAATCCAGGAAAGCGCGGAACGTCGAGACCTCGATAACCTCGTGGTCGCGGCCACGGCCGAAGATCACATGCACCAGCCGGAAACGCCGGCCGATGATGAAGGCGCGGCGGAACTGCGCCTTGACCTGCTCCGGCGTGGCGTTGGTGGCCACATCGAAATCCTTGGGCCGGCGGCCGACCAGCAAGTCGCGCACTGCGCCGCCGACCACGTAAGCCTCGTAGCCGGCTTCCTTCAAGGCATGCACGACCTTGACCGCGCGCTCGTCGACCAGCGAGGGGTCGATGCCATGCTCGCTGGCCGGCACCTCGACACGTTGGCCCAGCGGGATGCGCGGGGCGTCGGGTTCGGCAGCGGCAGCCGTCGGCTTGGCCGGCTTGCCCAGCAGTTTGTCGATCAGTCGCTTGATCATGAAAAGAGCCTCAGGATGCGCCAGCCACGTTCGCCGGCGATGGTTTCGAGCGCCGGGCCCGGGTTGGTGGCCACCGGCTCGCTGGCGCGTTCGAGCAGCGGCAAGTCGTTGGTGGAATCGCTGTAGAAGACGGTGCGGTCGAAGTCCTGCCAGCGCTGCCCTTGCGTCGCCAGCCATTCATCGACACGGGTGATCTTGCCGGCCTGGAACGAGGGCAGGCCGGCGATGCGGCCAGTCACCGCGCCGCTGGCGTCCCGCTCCAAGTTCACCGCAATCAGGTCCGGCACGCCGAAGGCATCGGCGATCGGCCGGGTGATGAATTCATTGGTCGCAGTGACGATGGCCACCACATCGCCGGCCTTCTGGTGCGCACGCACCAGCTCGCGCGCCGGCGAGCGCAGTTGCGGCTGCATCACCTCGGTCATGAAACGCTGGCTGGCCAGGGCCTGCTCGGCTTGGCTGCGCTGGCGCCAGGGCGCGGTGGCGAACTCGATGTAGCCGTGGATGTCCAGGCAGCCGGCCTGGTACTGCTTGAAGAAGTGCTCGTTGCGCTGGTGAAACGCGTCGGCATCGACCCAGCCCAGCGTGATCAGGAACTCGCAGAACGCGTGATCGGAATCGCCCTCGATCAGCGTGCCGTCCAGGTCGAACAAGACCAGGTTCATTCGCTCTCCTCGGCCAGCATCTTCTTCAACAAAGGCACGGTGACATGGCGGTGTTCGGCCAGCGCAAAGTCGTCCAGGCGGTCCAGCAGATTCATCAGGAATTTCAGGTCGCGCTCGAAGCGCGTCAGCAGATAACTCATCACATCATCGGAGAGAAAGATGCCGCGGCGATCAGCCTCGCGGCGCAGCGCAGCGCGGGTTTCGCCTTCGGCCAGCGGCTGCAGCGCGAAAACATGGCCCCAGCCCAGGCGGGTTCGCAAGTCGTCACGCAGCGGCAGGTCCACCGGCGGCAGACGGCCGGCGGCAGCCCATTGCACGCCATGGCTGCCGGCTTCGACAAACAGCGCAAAAGCCGCTTGCTGGTGTTCAACGTCCAGCGCATCGCAGCGGTCCACCACCACCAGGCTCCAGCTTTCGTCCAGTACCCAGGGCAGTGGATCGCCAGCGTCGAACCAGCCGATGCGCTCGCCCTCACCCTGCCTTTGTGCGGCCAGGGCCCGCAGCAGCCGGGTCTTGCCGGTGCCGCTGCTGCCCCACAGGTACACCGGTGCGGCCGGCAGTGCCAGCGTGCGCAGGTGCTGCACCGCTTCGGCATTGGGGCCGGCGAGCAGCGAATCGAATCCGGCTGCCGGCGGCGGCGTGATGGCCAAGGGGATCTGCTTCATCCCGGGTCTGTCATCCCTGGTAGAGCTGGCTGGCCAGGTAGCGCGTGCGCGCCCGGCGCAGCGCCACCACGGCCACCGCGCTGGCCGGTAGCGCCACCAGCACGCCGACGAAGCCGAACAACTGGCCAAAGGCCAGCAGCGCGAAGATCACCGCCAGCGGGCTCAGGCCGATGCGCTCACCCACCAGGCGCGGCGTCAGCACGAAGCTTTCCAACAACTGGCCGATGCCATAGACCACCGCCACTGCCAGCACACCCTTGAGGCTGGCGAACTGCAGCAAGGCTGCCAGCAGCGACAGCATCAGCCCGAGGCCGAAGCCGACATACGGAATCGCCACCGCCAGGCCGGTGAACACACCCAGCGGCAGCGCCAGGTCGAAGCCGGCCAGCGCCAGTCCGGCCGCGTAGTACACCGCCAGCACCGCCATCACCACCAGTTGCCCTCGCAGGTACTGGCCCAGCATGCTGTCGCATTCATCGAGAAAGCCTTGCGACGAGCTCCGCAGCCGCGGCGGCATCAGCTGCTGCACCTGCTGCACCAGGTTCGGCCAGTCCATCAGCAGGTAGAACAGCACCACCGGCACCAGCACCGCATTGCCGAACACCGACAGCAGCACGCTGCCGCCGATGCGCGCCGAGCTGAGCGCCGCGCCCAGCCAGTCTTCCATGTTGGCGTCCAGCAGGTTCGCCAGCCAGCCCTTGAGACTGGCGAAGTCCAGACTGACCTGGATGCCGAACTGCTGCAGCCAGGGCGCCAGCGTCTGGTCCATGCGGTCCAGCAGCGGCGGGATCTGCGCCTTCAGCAGCGGCAGTTCCTTGACCAGCACCGGCACCAGCAGCAGCAGCAAGGCCAGCGCCACCAGCAGCGCCAGCACCTCGACCACCAGCACCGCCACCACGCGCGGCACCCGCCGCGCGGCCAGCCGCTCGACCACCGGATGCAGCACATAGGCCAGCACCGCGGCGACGACAAACGGCGTCAGCACCGGCGCCAGCAGCCACAGCAGCAGGCAGGCGGCGGCCGCGAGGCTCAGCCAGGTCAGCGTTTGTCGTTGAGCGGGTGTCAGGGTCATGGTGGCATCGAGGCGCTCGTCGCGCCCGGCGGCAGCCCGGGATCAGGGCCGCGGCGAGTATCCGGCGGCGGCCGCTGGCCGCGCCGAATTTCGCATTGTAAGAGGCGCCCTCTCAATGCAGCCGCGGCGCGCCAAAGCGCCGCAACTCGCTGACCCGCTGGCGCAGCAGCGCAGCATCGTCGGCATCCGGCCGCTGCGACAGGTAGACCTCCAGGTCGGCCACCGCCTCGCCGGGGTGGCCCAGCTCGGCCCAGGCCAGGCCCCGGTCGCGCCGTTCCTCGGCCGCCTCCGGCAGCAGCACCACCAGGCGTTGCAGCACGGCCAGCAGGCGCGGCCAGTCGCCGGCGCTGCGGTGGATCTCCTTCAGGTTGCGCAGCAGGCGCGACAACACCTCGCGAGGCTCGGCGGCCTGCAGGAACAGCCCGAGCGGCGTCTCGTAGTCCCCGTGCAAGCCGTGGCGCTTGCGGTAGGGCGCGAGCCGCTCGTCCAGATCCTCACGCGACAGCGAACGCCCGCTGAACGGGTCGATCACCACCTCGCCCTGGGGCATGCGCAGCTTGATCAGGAAATGGCCGGGAAACGACACCCCACGCGCGACCAGCCCCAGCTGCGTGGCCAACTCGGTGTACAGCAGCGCCAGCGTGATCGGAATGCCTCGGCGCGTGGCCAGCACCTCGCTGAGGTAGCTGTTGCGCCGGTCGTAGTAGTCGTTGACGTTGCCGGCAAAACCCAGCTCTTCGAAGAAGTAGTGGTTCAGCGAGCGCAGCCGCTGCATCGCCGAGGCATCGGCCGGCACACGGCGCTTCAGCCGCGCCGCCAGGCCGTCGATCTCGGCCAGCACGGCCTGGGCGTCGAGCTGCGGATGATCGTCCTGGGCCACCACGATGGCGGCTTCGAGCAGCGCAAAACTCGCATCGTCGGCCACCAGCGTGGCGAAATACGCCAGCGCTGTGGGAGCCTGCAGCGACAGGTTCTTCATGGCGCCAAGTCTAGAGCCTGCTCAAGGAAATGTGGCTCTGCCACTTTCCTTGATCCCCGCGGGGGACTGCCGGCCCCGGCCGGCATAGGGGCGATCATCCTTGGCGGCGCAGGGCTTCGCGCAGGTTCATGCCACTGACCGCCAGCGTGCCGAAGTACAGCATCACCGCGCCGAGCAGCGTCAGCGCCAGCAGCCCGGCGCGCCGGGCCTCATGGGCGCCCAGCGCGAGCCAGTCGAACTGCCGCGCCGCGATGGCCAGGCCCACGCCCATCACCGCACAGGCCAGCACGATGCGCCCGGTGAACGCCGGCCAGCCGGCCGCCGGACGCCAGTGGTCCAGGCGCTTCAGGCCCCACAGCAGCCAGCCGGCATTGACGATCGCGGCCAGTCCGAGCGACAGCGTCAGCGCAGGGACCCCCAGCCAGGGCACCAATGCGGCGTTGAAGACCTGCGTCAGCACCATCACGCCGATGCCCACGCGCATCGGCGTGCGCATGTCCTGCCGCGCGTAATAGCCCGGCGCAACGACCTTCACGCCGACCAGCCCGATCAGCCCGACGCCATAGCCCGCGGTGGCGGCCGCCGCCAGCTGCGCGGCCTGGCCATCGAACGCGCCGCGGTGGAACAGCGTGGCCACCATCGGCAGCGCAAACACGCCCAGCACCACCGCGCAGGGCAAGGCCAGCAGCAGCACCATGCGCAGGCCCCAATCCAGCAGCCCGGAATAGGCCTGCCAGTCATCCCGCGCCTGTGCCGATGACAGCTGCGGCGTCAGCACCATGCCCAGCGCCACGCCGAGCATCGCGATCGGCAACTCCATCAGCCGATCGGCGTATTGCAGCGTGGACACGGCACCGGCCCCCAGGTGCGAGGCAATCTGCGAGTTGATCACCAGGGACAGCTGCGCGACCGATACGCCCAGGATCGCCGGGCCCATCTTGCTGAGGATCTGCCGGACGCCCGGGTGCGCCCAGGCCGCACGCAGCCGCGACCAGGTCACACCGATGCGCGGCAGCGCGAAGATGCGCATCAGCGCCGGCACCTGCAGGCCCAGCTGCAGCACGCCGCCCAGCATCACGCCGATGGCCATGGCATACACCGGCTCGATGCCGCGCTGGCGCAGCACCGGTGTCAGCAGCCAGGCGCAAGCGATCACCGACAGGTTCAACAGCACCGGCGTGAAGGCCGGTATGGTGAACTGCCGCCAGGTGTTCAGCACGCCGGACGACAGCGCCACCAGCGACATGCAGCCGATGTACGGGAACATCCAGCGCGTCATCAGCACCGCCGCCTCGGTGGTGGCCGGATCGAAGCCGGAGGCCATCAGCCAGACGAACACCGGCGCGGCCGCGACGCCCAGCACGCAGACGCCCACCAGCACCCAGGTCATCACCGTGGCCACCGCGTCGACCAGCCGGTGCGTGGCCTCGTCACCATGCTGGGCCCGCGTGGCCGCCAGCAGCGGCACGAAGGCTTGCGAGAACGCGCCTTCGGCAAACAGCCGGCGCAGCAGGTTCGGGATGCGGAAGGCGATGAAGAACGCATCCATCGTTGCCGAGGTGCCGAACAGCGCGGCGCCGATCTGGTCGCGCACCAGCCCGGTGATGCGCGACAACAGCGTCAGCGCGGAAATGGAGAAGGCGGCCTTGAGGAGGTTCATCGGGCGGCGGGATTATAGGGAGCCACCTTGTTCCGTCACCCCGCCGGCTTGGCTTGCAGCACAGGGCAGGCTATACTCGCGGTCTTTGCCTCATCCGGGCTGAAGCCCTAGCACACCAGGTATACCCCCATGGCAACCGCATCCAAAGCCAAGAAGAAAACCGTTCGCCTGGCATCAGGCCGCAAGCGCGCCCGCCAGGACGTCAAGCTGAACGCGAACAACACCGCTCTGCGCTCGCACTTCCGCACGGTGATCAAGAACGTCCAGAAGGCCATCGACAAGGCTGTGTCGGGTGGCGACAAGGCCAAGCCGGCCGAGCTGTTCAAGACCGCCCAGTGCGTGATCGATTCGGTCGCCGACAAGGGCATCTTCCACAAGAACAAGGCCGCTCGCCACAAGAGCCGCCTGGCTGCCAAGATCAAGGCGCTCGCGGCCTGATCACACATCCCGGATGAGCAAGAAAAGGCCCGCAACGCGGGCCTTTTTCATGGGCGCTCGGCAGTGCGCTACTCGGCAGGCTTCGCCGGCACCTCGGGAAGCAGGCAGGCCTCCACCACCTGCAGTTCGTTGTCGCGGGCAAAGTTCATCACGAAGTCCCAGGCCATCGGCTCGATGCCGCGCAGCGCCTCGTTGACGATCACGCATTTCACGTTCTCGATCACCCGCGGCACGCAGTACGGCGAATAGCCGATGTGGGCGCCGATGCCGCCCTGCCCGCCACCGGGCCGGAAGCTGGACAAGGCACCGGCCAGGCGCTCGGCCCAATCGCTGGGCCGGAAGGCCTTGCCGCTGAGCGTGACGCCCTGGATGAAGAACTCGCGCGGCTTATCGGCAGACATGCGGGCCAGTGAGGTGGAAAGTGGTCCGAACGGGACCCGGGAAACAACGATGGGGCGATGGGCAGATCGACGCGCCGCAACAGGCGCCGCCCGATCCACGGCAGGACCGCTATTGTGCCTTCGAAGTGCTGCGCTGCAGCATGCATGGAGACGCGCCTGGCAGGTCCGTCCCTGTGCTATCGGTCACCCAAAGCCGACCTTTAGAATCGACGCCCCAGCAGGCCGGTGCTTTGCCTTGGGGGCGAGGACCGGCTTTCTCCTTTCTGATCCACGGAGCACTTCGATGACATCCCATCTGATGAACACCTACGGCCGGCTGCCTTTTGCGCTGTCGCATGGCCGAGGCTGCCGCGTCTGGGACACCGAGGGCCGAGAGTATCTGGATGCGCTGGCCGGCATCGCCGTCAACACGCTGGGCCATGCTCACCCGAAACTGGTGCCGGCGCTGCAGGACCAGGTGAGCAAGCTGATCCATTGCTCCAACTACTACCAGGCACCGCTGCAGGAAGCGCTGGCCGCCAAGCTGTGTGAACTGTCCGGCATGAGTGCCGCGTTCTTCTGCAACAGCGGCCTCGAAGCCAATGAAGGCGCGCTGAAGATCGCGCGCAAGTTCGGCCATGACCGCGGCATTCACAGTCCCGAGATCATCGTCTACGACAAGGCCTTCCACGGCCGCTCGATCGCCACCTTGTCGGCCACCGGCAACCCGAAGATCCAGAAGGGCTTCGAGCCGCTGGTCGAAGGTTTCGTGCGGCTGCCGTTGAACGACATCGAGAAAGTGCGCGAGGTCGGCCGCACGAACAAGAACGTCGTCGCGGTGTTCCTCGAAACCATCCAGGGCGAAGGCGGCATCAACCCGACACGCGTCGACACGCTGCGCGAACTGCGCGCTGTCTGCGACGAGAACAACTGGCTGCTGATGCTCGACGAAGTGCAGTGCGGCATCGGCCGCACCGGCAAGTGGTTCGCGCACCAGTGGGCCGGCATCGTGCCCGACGTGATGCCGCTGGCCAAGGGCCTGGGCTCGGGCGTGCCGATCGGCGCCATCGTTGCCGGCCCGCGGGCCAAGGATGTGCTGGGCCCCGGCAACCACGGCACCACCTTCGGCGGCAACCCGCTGGCCATGCGCGCCGGCGTGGAGACGCTGCGCATCATGGAAGAAGACGGCCTGATGGCCAATGCCGCGGCAATGGGCGAACGCATCCGTGCCGGCATCACCGAAGGCCTGCGCGGCGAGAGCGGCTTTGTCGAGATCCGCGGCCAGGGCCTGATGATCGGCGTGCAACTCGACCGCCCGTGCAACGAACTGCTCGGCCGCGCGGCCAAGGAAGCCGGCCTGCTGATCAGCGTCACCGCCGACAGCGTGATCCGGCTGCTGCCGGCGCTGATCCTGTCGCCGGCCGAAGCCGACGAGATCGTCAGCCGCCTGGTGCCGCTGGTGAAAGATTTCCTCAGCAGCAAACCATGAAACCCGGGTACAGCCTGATGAAGCACTACCTGCAGTTCAAGGACCTGCGCGCCGAGGAGTACGCCTACCTGTTCGCCCGCGCCGCGATCATCAAGACGCGCTTCAAGAACTACGAGCGCTACCAGCCGCTGCTCGACCGCACGCTGGCGATGATCTTCGAGAAAGCCAGCACACGCACCCGCGTCAGCTTCGAGGCCGGCATGTACCAGATGGGCGGCTCGGTGGTGCACCTGACCACCGGCGACAGCCAGCTCGGCCGAGCCGAGCCGATCGAGGATTCAGCGCGCGTGATCAGCCGCATGGTCGACCTGGTGATGATCCGCACCTTCGAGCACACCAAGCTCGAGACCTTTGCCGCGCACTCGCGCGTGCCGGTGATCAACGGCCTGACCAACGAGTTCCACCCCTGCCAGATCCTGGCCGACGTGTTCACCTACATCGAGCACCGCGGCTCGATCGCCGGCAAGGTGGTGGCCTGGGTCGGCGATGGCAACAACATGGCCAACACTTGGCTGCAGGCGGCCGACATCCTGGGCTTCACGCTGCATGTCAGCACGCCCAGCGGCTTCGAAGTCGACCCGGTGCTGGCCGGCGTGGCCAACCCGGCCTGCATCAAGGTCTTCAAGAGCCCGTTCTCGGCCTGCGAAGGTGCCCACCTGGTGACCACCGACGTCTGGACCAGCATGGGCTATGAAGCCGAGAACGAAACCCGCATGAAGGCCTTTGCCGACTGGTGCGTCGATGCGCAGATGATGTCGCTGGCCCAGTCCGATGCCCTGTTCATGCACTGCCTGCCGGCGCATCGCGGCGAGGAGGTCAGCGCCGAGGTGATCGACGGGCCACAGTCGGTCGTCTGGGACGAGGCCGAGAACCGCATGCACGTGCAGAAAGCGCTGATGGAATACCTGCTGCTCGGAAGGATAGGCTGAGCCCGGACAGCACGGTCTGAGCGCATGATGGCACCCGTACGATGAAAACCGCCGTCATCACCGACCTGCACGCCAACCGCGAGGCGGTGGAGTCCGTGCTCGAGCACGCCCGCGCGCAAGGCCCCCACAGCTGGATGCTGCTCGGCGACTTCGTCGGCTACGGCGCCGATCCCGGCTGGGTCGTCGACACCGTGCGCGAGATGGTGCGCAACGGTGCCTTTGCCGTGCAGGGCAACCACGACCTGGCCGTCGTGCTGGGCGCTTCGCCGCAGATGCGCCCTGAACCGCGCTTCGTGATCGACTGGACGCGTGCGCAACTCACGCCTGCGCAGATCGACTTCCTCGCCTCGCTGCCGCTCACGGTGCAACGAGGCGACCAGCTCTTCGTGCACGCCAATGCCTGGGCACCGGCGGGCTGGGAGTACATCACCGGCCGCATGGAGGCCGTGCGCAGCCTGCACGCCACGCGCTCCCGCTACACCTTCTGCGGCCACATGCACGAGCCCAGGCTGTTCCACCTGTCGGGCGCCGGCAAGGCCGGCGACTTCGTGCCGACACCCGGCGTGCCGATCCCGGTGCCGCCGCACCGCCAGTGGCTGATCATCCCCGGCTCGGCCGGCCAGCCGCGCGACGGCAACCCGGCCGCCTGCTACGCGATGTTCGACGACGAAGCCGCGACCATCACCTACCACCGCGTGCCCTACGACCACCAAGCCGCCGGCGCCAAGATCCTGGCCGCCAACTTGCCGCAACGCCTGGCCCTGCGGCTCGAAGATGGACAGTAGGCTGTATTCGCAGACGCTGGGCTACACCGGCAAGGATGGTGAACAGACCGGCAGCCCGCTTCACGCGGGCCAGGTGGTCGACCGCTTCCGGCTCGAAGAGAAGCTGCATGTCGGCGGCATGGCGCATATCTGGCGCGTCAGCGAAGTCAACCACTCCGGTGATTCGCGCCTGCCGCTGATCATGAAGGTGCCGCGCATCAAGGGCGGCGAAGACCCGGCCACCATCGTCGGCTTCGAAGTCGAAATGATGATCATGCCGATGCTCAGCGGCGCGCACGTGCCGAAGTTCATCGCCAAGGGCGACTTCACGCGCCAGCCCTTCATCGTGATGGAGTGCATCGAGGGCCTGTCGCTGAAGCCCCGGCTTGACGACGCGCCGCTGGCGTTGGACGAAGTCATCGAGATCGGTTCGCGTGTGGCCACTGCGCTGCACGACCTGCACCGCCAACACCTGGTGCACCTGGACATCAAGCCCAGCAACATCATGTTCCGGCCCGACGGCACCGCCGTGCTGGTGGACTTCGGCCTGTCGCGGCACGACCACCTGCCCGACCTGCTGGACGAAGAGTTCATGCTGCCCATGGGCACCGGGCCCTACATGTCGCCCGAGCAGGTGCAGTTCGTGCGCAACGATCCGCGCAGCGACCTGTTCGCCCTTGGCGTGATGCTCTACCACTTCACCACCGGCGAGCGCCCCTTCGGCCAGCCCGACAGCGTGCGCGGCCTGCGCCGCCGCCTGTGGCTGGACGCGATGCCGCCGCGCGCGCTGCGCGCCGACTGCCCGCCCTGGCTGCAGGAGGTGATCCTGAAATGCCTGGAGGTCAAGCCCGAGCGCCGCTACCACAGCGCCGCGCAGCTGGCGCTGGACCTGCAGAACCCCAGCCAAGTGGCGCTGACGCGGCGCGCCGAACGGCTGCAGAAAAGCGGTGCGATCAAGACCTTCAAGCGCTGGTTCTTTGCGCTGGGCGATGAACCGGGACAGCAGCGCGACAAGGCCAGCGATCAGCTGGCGCGCAGCCCGATCATCCTGGCCGCGGTGGATGTCGACAACGCCACCGGCGAGTTGCTGGAACGGCTGCGCGAGACGGTGCGCCGCATCGTCGTCACCGAGCCCGGCGCGCGGCTGGCCTGCGTCAGCGTGATGAAGACCGCGCGCATCGGCATGGATGAACTGGTCGACGAACAGGGCCAGAGCCTGCACGTCAAGCAGCTGGTCGGCCTGAAGCACTGGGCGCGGCCGATCAGCAAGGGCCTGAACCTCGACGAAGGCCGACTGACCTTCCATGTGCTCGAAGCCTCCGATGCCGCCGCGGCGATCGTCGAATTCGCGCGCCGCAACCAGGCCGACCACATCGTGATGGGTGCGCGCGGAGCATCGGGCCTGCGGCGCTTTCTGGGCAGCGTGTCGTCGCAGGTGGTGGCGGAGTCGGACTGCACCGTCACCGTGGTGCGGGCCGCGGGCGCTCCGACACTCGAACCACCAGCTTGAGACCGGACCAGGTGGCATCGACCGCGCAGACCTTGATGTCCACCCAGCCCAGCGGCAGGGCCAGTTCGCGGATCACGTCTTCGGTGATGTCGGTCGGCCGCTTCGAGGCCTTCTTGGGCCATGACACCCACAGCACGGCGTCCGGCGCCAGTGTCTTGCGCAACGCCGCCAGGTGTCGAGCCAGCACGCTGCGCTGCTCGACGAACAAATGCACCAGCGCCAACATGGCGTCCGGCCGGGGTTGCAGCAGCAAGGGCTGCGGCGCATCGGGCACCAGCGTGCCATAAGGCTGCGGCGCATCGATCACGCAGATGCGCTGGCCGGCCGCCAGGCCCAGCTTCTTCCACAATGGCGTGCCCGAATAACCGGCGGTGCTTGGCATGTCGTCCTCCCCGTATCCAACGATGGTCAGCCCCTGGCACCGGCGCACTGCCCCTCGAGGCCTGAAATGAGCGGCAATCCCTGCACCACCTGCGGTGCCTGTTGTGCCAGCTTCCGTGTCGATTTTGCGCGAGAGGAACTGCGCAGCGAAGGCGGCAGCGTGCCCGACGGCCTGGTGGTGGACGTCAATGCCACGCTGTGCCGCATGCGCGGCACCGACCACGCCCGCCCGCGCTGCGCGGCGCTGGTCGGCCGCGTCGGCGAGCAGGCCAGCTGCGGCATCTACGAATGGCGGCCCGGCCCCTGCCGGGAGTTCGGACTGCGCGCGCCGCAGGGCCTGGGCGATGAGGCCTGCGCTCGTGCCCGCGCACGCCATGGCCTGCCGCCACTGCCGATGTAGCCTTCAGCGCAGGCGCCCACATACTTTAGTTGTCAACTAATTCCAAGACGCCTATCATCGCGCCGATGAAGCGCCTGTGGGACATCTCGCCACCTGTCGGACCCGCGTCGCCGGTGTTTCCGGGCGATGCGCCGTTCCAGCTGCAATGGGGCTGGACCTTGGGGCCGGAGTGCCCGGTGAACGTCAGCACGCTGACCCTCTCGCCGCACACCGGCGCGCATGCCGATGCGCCGCTGCACTACGACGCGGCCGGTGCACCGGTGGGCGCGCTGGACCTCGCGCCTTACCTGGGTCCCTGCCGCGTGATCCATGCCATCGGCTGCGGACCCTTGATCGAGTGGCGGCACCTGGCCCATGCCCTCGACCGCCTGCCGCCCCGCGTGCTGGTACGCACCTACGCCAAGGCACCGAGCGGCTGGGATCCGGCGCTGGCGGGCTACGCACCCGAGACCGTCGAACGCCTGGCCGACGCCGGTGTGCGGTTGATCGGCATCGACACCGCCAGCATCGACCCCGCCGACAGCAAGCACTTGCTCAGCCACCAGGTGATCCGCCGCCGCGACCTGCGGGTGCTGGAGAACCTGGTGCTCGACGAGGTGGCCGAAGGCGACTACGAATTGATTGCCCTGCCCTTGAAACTGGCCACCGCCGATGCCTCGCCGGTGCGCGCGGTGCTGCGATCGCTCCAAGACTGAGACACCGATGACACGAGACGATGCCCTGGCGCTGGACGCCGAAGATCCGCTGGCCGCGCTGCGCGAACAGTTTGCGTTGCCCGACGGGCTGATCTACCTCGACGGCAACTCGCTCGGTGTGCTGCCGCGCAGCACCGCCGCCCGGGTGCAGCAGGTGGTGACCGAAGAATGGGGCCAGGGCCTGATCGGCAGCTGGAACGCCGCCGGTTGGATGCAGCTGCCGCAGCGCGTGGGGGACAAGATCGCCACGCTGGTCGGCGCCGCGCCGGGCGAACTGGTAGTGGCCGATTCGACTTCGGTGAACCTGTTCAAGGTGCTGAGCGCGGCGCTGCAGATGCAGCAAGCCGACGCGCCGCAGCGCCGCGTGATCGTCTCCGAGCGCAGCAATTTCCCGACCGATCTGTACATCGCCGAATCGCTGGCCCGCCAGTTCGGCTGCACGCTGCGGCTGGTGAATTCGCCGCAGGAGATTGCCGCCGCGTTGAATGCCGACACCGCGCTGCTGATGCTGACGCAGGTGAACTACCGCACCGGCCACCTGCACGACATGGCGGATTTGAGCGCTGCCGCGCACGCCGCCGGCGCGCTGGCGGTGTGGGACCTGGCACATTCGGCCGGCGCCTTGCCGGTGCAGCTGAATGCCGACGGCGCGGACTTTGCCGTCGGCTGCGGCTACAAGTACCTGAACGGTGGGCCCGGCGCGCCGGCCTTCGTGTGGGTGCGGCCCACGCATGTGTCGCGTTTTCGCCAGCCGCTGTCCGGCTGGATCGGCCATGCCGCGCCCTTCGCCTTCACGCCCGGCTACCAGCCGGCCGAGGGCATCACACGTTATCTGTGCGGCACACCCTCGGTGACCGCCACGGCTGCGCTGGAGTGCGGCGTCGACACCCTGCTGGCCGCGTTGCCGCTGGGCGGCATGGCGGCCCTGCGTGCCAAGTCGCTGGCCTTGACGCGCCTGTTCACAAGCCTGGCCGAAACCCGCTGCGCCGGCCACGGCCTCACGCTGGCCTCGCCGCGCGACGATGCCCGGCGCGGCAGCCAGGTCTGCCTGGCGCGCGACGATGGCGCCTACGCCATCGTGCAGGCGCTCATTGCCCGCGGCGTGGTCGGCGATTTCCGCGCCGGCGATGCGGCAGACGGCTTGCCCGACATCCTGCGCTTCGGCGTCACGCCGCTGTACACCCGCTTCGTCGACGTCTGGGACGCCGTCGAACACCTGCGCCAGGTGCTGGTCTCCGGCGAATGGCAGCAATCCCGCTTCAACCAACGCAGCGCAGTGACATGAATCCCGACACCCCTATCGAGCACCACGGCGCGAAGCTCGACTTCTCCGCCGACATGAGCTACAGCGACTACCTGCAGCTCGATGCGCTGCTGAATGCCCAGCATCCACGCTCGCCGGACCACAACGAGATGCTGTTCATCATCCAGCACCAGACCAGCGAGTTGTGGATGAAGCTGATGCTGCATGAGCTGCGCGCCGCGGTGGCGGCGATCGCGGCCGATCAGCTGCCGCCGGCGTTCAAGATGCTGGCCCGCGTCTCGCGCATCATGGAACAGCTGGTGCATGCCTGGGATGTGCTGGCAACGATGACGCCGCCCGAATACAGCGCCATCCGCCCCTACCTCGGCCGCTCCTCCGGCTTTCAAAGCTGGCAATACCGCTGCATCGAATTCCTCCTCGGCAACAAGAAGGCGGCGATGCTGAAGCCACATTCCCACCGGCCAGAATTGCTGGCGCAGGTGGAGGCGGCTTGGCGCGCGCCATCCTTGTACGACGAAGCCTTGCGCCTGCTGGCGCGCCGGGGCATAACCGTTCCGGAAAGCCACACCGAGCGCGACTGGACGCAGGCCTACCAGGCCAGCGATGGCGTTCAGCAAGCCTGGCTCTCGGTCTACCGCACACCGCAGAGCCAGTGGGACCTGTACCAGTTGGGCGAAGAACTCACCGACCTGGAAGACGCCTTCCGGCTCTGGCGCTTTCGCCACCTGACCACCGTGCAGCGCATCATCGGCGAGAAGCGCGGCACCGGTGGCACCGCGGGCGTCGGCTACCTGCGCCAGATGCTCGACGTCGTGCTGTTCCCCGAGATCTGGGCAGTACGCACCGACCTCTGAACACTCAAAGGCCAGTGCGCTGAACCCTCACGCGTTCAGGACAGGGGCACCGGCACGAACAAGCGGTCGCCATCGCGCCAGACCAGCAGCGCGACGCTCTTCGGCTTGCCGTCGAGCACCTTGCGGATGTCGTCGATCGAATCGACCGGCTTGCCATTGATGGCCACCACCACGTCGCCCTGCGCCAGCCCGGCGCGTGCCGCGGCGCCTTGTGCGCCCTGCACTACCAGGCCGTTGCCCAACTGGGCTTGCTGGCGTTCTTCACGCGTCAACGGCCGCAAGGACAGGCCCAGCTTGCCTTGCTCAGCCACGCCACCGGCATCGGCCACCGATTCGTTCTCGGCGCGCGCGGTACCCAGCGTGACGGTGATATCCCGTTCGGCCTGTTCACGCCAGATCTTCAGCTTGACCTTCTCACCCGGCTGGCCGAGTCCGATGCGGCTGGACACGGCACCGGCATGCGTCATCGCTTCGCCATCGACCTGCAGGATCACGTCGCCGGCTTTCAAGCCCGCGGCCGCCGCCGGACTCTTGGGATCGACGCTCGCCACCAGTGCGCCATCGGGCCGCTTCAGGCCAAAGGACTCGGCCAGACTCTGATTCATGTCCTGCACCGCGACACCCAGGCGCGCATGCGAGGCCTTGCCGGTGGCGACGATCTGGTCGCGCACTTTCATCGCCACATCGATCGGAATCGCAAAGCTCACGCCCTGGAATCCACCGGTGCGCGAATAGATCTGCGCATTGATGCCGATCACGTTGCCGGCCGCATCGAACAGCGGCCCGCCGGAATTGCCGGGGTTCACCGCGGCATCGGTCTGGATGAAAGGCACGAAAGCATCACCCGGCAATGAACGGCCCTTGGCACTGACAATGCCGGAGGTCGCCGTCTGCTCCAGGCCATACGGCGCGCCAATGGCCAGCACATAGTCGCCGACCATCAACGACTTGGGGTCCCCCAGCCGCACGATGGGCAAGCCCTTGGCCTCGATGCGCAGCACCGCGATGTCGGTGGCCGCGTCCGAACCCAGCACCTTGGCCGCGTATTCGCGGCGGTCGGCCAATCGCACCGACACTTCCTTGGCATCGCGCACCACATGCGCATTGGTCAGGATCAGCCCGTCGGCCGAGACCACGAAGCCCGAGCCCTGGCCCTTGAAAGGCTGGTCGGGCATCTGGCCGCGCCAGCCGGGCAGGCCGCGGAAGAAGCGCTCCATCGGATCGCTGCCGCGCAGCGCCTGGCCATCTTCGTTCGAGGCCTTGCGCAGGCCTTCGACGCTGACGCCCACCACGGCCGGTCCGAACTGCTGCACGATGGCGCGGTAGTTCGGCGCCGTGCCCGGCGGCAACTGCGGCAGCGGTGCCACGGCCGCCGCGGCAGCCACTGGCGTCACCGCCGCCGGAGGGGTCGAATTCGCCGACTTCTTGTTGAACCAGGGCAGGTCGAAAGCGCCGGCAGTCGTCACGACGGCCAGGCCACCGCCCAGCATGGCCCAAGCCACGGGTTTCCAGGTCTTTGCTTTGTTCATGTGCGCAGCTCCTTGAGTTGCCATGTCAGATGGCCGGAGTCTGCGCACCGCACATGAGCGCTCGATGAGCGCAGCGTGAAGCGAGGATTAAGACCGGGGCGATCGGGCCCCAGGCGTCTTCACGCCCTCAGGTCTTCCGGCTTCTTGCCGGCGTCGAGGGCAGCCTTGAACCACTTCGGCTTCGGGCCGCGGCCGGACCAGCTGTTGCCGGCTTCGTCGCGGTATTTCGCGACCGGCGTCTTCATCTCGGCGGCGGGCTTCTTGTCGCCCTTCTTGACCTTGTTCGGACCCCGGGTCTTGCGCGGCGCGGCAGCGCCGTCGGCGCCCAGGCCGAGTTCGGCAGCGGTGATGCTGTAGTGCGCAATGGCGTCCCTGATGCGCGCCACGACACCGGACTTTTCGCTGGCCTTGATGGCATCGGCCTCGCGTTGCAAGGCTTGGATCTGCTTTTCAATCTGGGCCAATGTCTTTGCCATAGGTCTCTTCAAACGGGGTTGGAAAGACTGCGAGCATAAATCACTTGGCGAATCCGGCGGTATTGGGTATATCGCGGCATTCAATGCGGCATGAATGCCCATTGCGCCTTCGGCTTCGAATTCGACGGCCACAGGGCGAGACTACTTCGCCGTGCCCCGGCTGCGCGCCAGCACCTGCATGCTCTCTTCCCGGCTGCGCGCCCATTCGACGAACTGCTGCGCATCCACCGCCGGGCTGTACAGAAAGCCCTGGCCGAAGTTGCAGCCCAGGCGGCCCAGCATCTGGTGCTGTGCCTCGGTCTCGACCCCTTCGGCCACCACCTGCAGGCCCAGCGCATGGGCCATCGAGACCGCCGCTTCGACGATGGCGGCGTCGCTGCGATCGTGCGGCAGGTCGCGCACGAAGCTGCGGTCGATCTTCAGCTTGGCCGCCGGCAATTTCTTCAGGTAGGCCAGCGACGACAGGCCGGTGCCGAAGTCGTCGATCGCGATGCGCACGCCGCGCTCGCGCAGCGCCGTGAGCAAGCGGATGTTGTCGTCCACGTCTTCCACCAGCGTGTGTTCGGTGAGTTCGATCTCCAGCA
>NZ_DATILJ010000004.1:0-26145 GCF_035476535.1 Aquabacterium sp. | reverse complement strand
CGGTGCACCGGGTCCATCGAAAAATAGGCCAGGGTGTCGTGCATCCAGCCCATGTTCCATTTGTGGTCGAAGCCCAGGCCGCCCTCGGCCACGGCGCCGGTCACGCGCGGGAAGGCGGTGGATTCTTCGGCGATGGTTGTGGCCTGCGGCGCTTCGCGCTGCAGCACCTCGTGCACCTCGCGCAGGAAGGCGATGGCTTCGTAGTTCTCGCGCCCGCCTTCGCGGTTGGGCACCCATTCGCCCTCGGGCCGGCTGTAGTCGCGGTAGAGCATCGAGGCCACCGCGTCGACGCGCAGCCCGTCGATGCCGTACTGCTCGACCCAGAACAGCGCGTTGCCGACCAGGAAGTTCTTCACCTCGTGGCGGCCGAAGTTGTAGATCAGCGTGTTCCAGTCGCGGTGGAAGCCTTCGCGGGGATCGGCGTATTCGAACAAGGCGCTGCCGTCGAACTGCGCCAGGCCATGCGCGTCGCTCGGGAAGTGCGCCGGCACCCAGTCGAGCAGCAGGCCCACGCCTTGGGCATGGCAGGCCTCGACGAAGCGCGTGAAGCCCTCGGGCGGGCCGAAGCGGCTGGTCGGTGCGTACAGGCCCAGGGTCTGGTAGCCCCAGGAGCCGTCGAAGGGATGTTCAGTGACCGGCAGCAGCTCGATGTGCGTGAAGCCTTGCTCCGCGGCATAACTCGGCAACGCAGCGGCCAGTTCGTCCCAGCTGTGGAAACGGCCATCCGGGTGGCGGCGCCAGGAGCCCGGGTGCACCTCGTAGATCGCCATCGGCGCCTGGCGCGCATTGGCCGCGGCGCGGCTTGCCGGCAGCGCGCGGCGCGGCGGCAGCGGGGTGACGGTGCTGGCGGTTTCCGGCCGCAGCTGCGCGGCGCGGGCATACGGGTCGCATTTGAGCGGCAACACGGTGCCGTGCGCGTCGACGATCTCGAACTTGTAGCGGTCGCCCACCGCCGCATGCGGCACGAAGAGCTCCCAGATGCCGGCGCCGCCGCGTGAACGCATCGGGTGGCGGCGGCCGTCCCAGGCATTGAAATCGCCGACCACGCTGATGCGCCGCGCGTTCGGCGCCCACAGCGCGAAGCGCACACCGTCCACTGCGTACACGCCCTCGCCCACCGTCATCGGGTGCGCGCCCAGCACCTCGAAGGGCCGCAGGTGGCTGCCTTCGCCCAGGAAATGCAGGTCGGCATCGCCGATCAGCGGGCCGAAGCTGTAGGCGTCGGCATAACGCCCTTCGCCGCCGCCGGCCCAGCGCACCTGCAGGCGGTAGTCGAAGCGTTTCATGCCCGGTGGCAGCGCCCCTTCGAACAGCCCGTTGGCATGGCGCGGCGCGAGCAGCGCGACCGAAGCGCCGCTGGCGGTGTCGTGCACCATCACCTGCGTGGCGCCGGGCAGCATCACGCGCAGCCACAGCCGGCCCTGCGCATCGGCATGCTGGCCCAGCACCGCGAAGGGGTCGGGGTGACGCGCGGAGATCAGCGCCAGTACATCGTCGTCGGGCAGCATGCGAAGGGAAACTCCGTCTCCTGGTGGGCCTGGGCGCCGGTTGGGGTCGATGGTACGGTCGATGGGAGCCGACGCCATCCGCCTGTGCGTTTTCTGCACCACAGTGCCAGCAAGAGCCGCGCCCGGGGATCGTGTCGGGCTTGACGCCGGGTGGGGGCCAGGGACGAAGATTCGTTGGTGTCGCCCTTGTCGCCGCCCTGATCATGACCCCGATCATGTCCAACGCCAACGCCAACGCCAACGCCAACGCCAACGCCACCGGCCCGGAGGGCAATGCCCATGACACCGCACTGCGCGGCGTGTTCGACGCGCGTGAACGCGACTGGCGCAACGGCGCCGTCGTCTACCAGGTGCTGGTCGATCGATTTGCGCCGTCGGCGCGGCTGGCCGAGAAGCTGGCCCTGTACCCCGCGCCCAAGGCGTTGCGTGCCTGGGCCGAGCTGCCCCGGCGCGGCAGCCATCTGCCCGACGCGAAACTGTGGAGCCACGAGATCGACTTCTGGGGCGGTGACCTGCAAAGCCTGACCGGCAAGCTCGACCATGTGCAGCAGCTCGGCGCCGATGTGCTGTACCTGAACCCGATTCACCTGGCCTGGACCAACCACAAGTACGACGCGCTGGACTATCACCAGGTCTCGCCGGAGTTCGGCACGCGTGGCGATGTGAAGACTCTGGCCGATGACCTGCACCGCCGCGGCATGAAGCTGGTGCTCGACGGCGTGTTCAACCACATGGGCCGCAACGCGCCGATCTTCCAGCAGGCGTGCGCAGACCCACGGAGCCCGTACCGCGACTGGTTCGACATCGGTCCACAGTACCCAGGCGGCGCCCGCGTCTGGTGGCTGGCCGAGAACCTGCCCGAGCTGAACCTCGAGAACCCGCAGGTGCGCGAGTTCGTGTACGGCCGCCCGGACTCTGTCGTGCGCAGCTACCTGCGCGACGGTGTCGACGGCTGGCGCCTCGATGTCGCGGTGGACATCGGCTTCCGGTACCTGGAGGAGCTGACCCGCGCCGCGCACCAGCAGAAGCCCGGCTCGCTGGTGGTCGGCGAGATCGCCAACTACCCGAAGGAATGGTTCCCGGCGGTCGACGGCGTCATGAACTTCACGCTGCGCGAGATCATCCTGCGCACCGCTTCGGGCCGCATCGAACCCAGCACCGCGATGGCGATGATCCAGCGCGTGATCGACGACGCCGGCATCGAGCCGATGCTGAAGTCCTGGCTGATGCTGGACAACCACGACACCGCGCGCATCGCCACCACGCTGCCCGACGAACGCCAGCGCCGCCTGGCGCAACTGCTGCAGTTCACGCTGCCAGGTTCGCCGAACCTGTACTACGGCAGCGAACTCGGCATGGCCGGCGGTGACGACCCCGAGATGCGCGCAGCCATGCGCTGGGACCTGCTGCGCGACGACAACCGCACGCTGCAGTGGACGCAACATCTGATCGGCCTGCGCCGAGCCCACCGCGCGTTGCGCATCGGCAACTTCCGCAGCCTCACCAGCACGCGCCTGCTGGCCTTCGAGCGCTACACCGACCGGGTGCAGGACACCGTGCTGGTGCTGACCAACCCCGGTGCCGTGCCAGTGACCGAGACCGTGCTGGTGGCCAATTCCAAGCTGATGAACACGACGCAGATGGTCGATGCCTTCGGCGACCCGCAGCCACCGCTGCCGATGACGGCCTCGCTGCTGCAGGTCACGCTGCCGGCCCACGGTTACCGGGTGCTGAAGCCCGAAATCAAGCCACCCGGCGACTACAGCGCCTACAAGCGCGTGCAGTGAGCTCAGCTTATCGGCCATAATCGAGGGCTTTACCCGCCCACCCCCTGGAGCCGACCATGGCCAACAAGATTCGCACCGAAGCCGACCGCAAGGCCACGCCCCGTCCCGCAGCGCCTGGCGGCGTTACCTTCACGGCCGGCAAGGGCCAGAAGGTCAGCCTGGAACGCGGCGCCCACACGCGCAGCAAGAAGAACCCGGGCAAGCGGCCCAGCAAGGGCGGCTGAAGCGGCTGATCCCGCTGCGGCACCGCCGGTGCCGCATTGAAACCGGGCTCCGCCCCGGCATGTCGAAACCGGGCTCCGCCCGGTGTGCGAGCCGATCCCCATGCTGCGCATCACCGAACTGCGATTGCCCCTGGACCACGCCGAGGCCGCCCTGCGGCCGGCGATCGTGTCCCGCCTGGGCATCACAGATGAGCAGCTGAGTTCGTTCACGGTCTTCAAGCGCAGCTACGACGCGCGCAAGAAGACCGCGATGGTGTTGATCTACACCATCGATTGCCAGCTGGCCGACGACACCACCGAAGCCGCGCTGCTGGCCCGCCACGCCGGTGACGCCCATCTGCGGCCGACACCGGTCACGCGCTACCACTTCGTCGGCCACGCCGGGCCCGGCTTCTTCGACCACCCCGGCCACCGCCGGCCGCTGGTCATCGGTTTCGGGCCCTGCGGCATCTTTGCCGCGCTGATCCTGGCGCAGATGGGCCTGCGGCCGATCGTGCTGGAACGCGGCAAGGAGGTGCGCCAGCGCACCAAGGACACCTGGGGCCTGTGGCGCCAGAGCGTGCTGGACCCCGAATCGAACGTGCAGTTCGGTGAAGGCGGCGCCGGCACCTTTTCCGACGGCAAGCTGTGGAGCCAGATCAGCGACCCGCGGCATCTGACGCGCAAGGTGTTGCAGGAATTCGTGAAGGCCGGCGCGCCGGAAGAAATCCTCTTCGTCGCCAAGCCGCACATCGGCACTTTCCGGCTGGTCAGCATGGTCGAGAAGATGCGCGCCGACATCGAGGCCTTGGGCGGCGAAGTCCGCTTCCAGCAGCGCGTGACGGACCTGCACATCGAAGGCGGCCCGTCGCGGGGCGGGGGCCCCGCGACTCGACAGATCCGCGGCGTCACGCTGGCCTCGGGCGAGCAGATCGCCACCGACCACATCGTGCTGGCCCTCGGCCACAGCGCGCGTGACACCTTCGCGATGCTGCACGAACGCGGCGTGTACATGGAAGCCAAGCCCTTCTCGATCGGCTTTCGCATCGAGCATCCGCAAGGCCTGATCGACCGTGCCCGCTTCGGCCCGAATGCAGGCAACCCTATCCTCGGCGCGGCCGATTACAAGCTGGTGCACCACGCCAGCAACGGCCGCTCGGTCTACAGCTTCTGCATGTGCCCGGGCGGCACGGTGGTGGCAGCCACGTCGGAAATTGGCCGTGTCGTCACCAACGGCATGAGCCAATATTCGCGCAACGAGCGCAATGCGAATGCCGGCATCGTCGTCGGCATCTCGCCGCAGGACTATCGGCAGGACCCGGGCGGGAGTGGGCCGGTCAATCCGCTCGACGGCCTGGCCTTCCAGCGCCTTTGGGAATCCCGCGCCTACGAACTCGGCGGCCAGAGCTATGCAGCGCCAGGCCAGCGTGTCGGCGATTTCCTGACCAAGCGGCCAAGTAAGAGTTTTGACAGCGTGTTGCCTTCGTACAAGCCCGGCGTGCTGCCGACCGACCTGGCGCAGCCAGGCCAGGGCAGCCTGCCGGACTACGCGCTGGCCGCCATCCGCGAAGCCCTGCCCGCCTTCGAGCGGCAGATCAAGGGCTTCGCAATGCCCGATGCGGTGCTCACCGGCGTCGAGACGCGCACCTCGTCGCCATTGCGCATCACGCGGGGCAAGAATCACCAGAGCCTCAACGTGGCCGGACTCTACCCGGCCGGTGAAGGTGCGGGTTATGCCGGCGGCATCATGTCGGCCGCGGTGGATGGCATCGAAGTGGCCGAATCGCTGGGCTCGCACTTGCTGGCCCGCTGAATCCCCCCGCACAGACGAGGATTGCCCTGCTGCACGAACAGGTGTAGAAACGACATTGCCTCGACGTTGCTTTCGTTTGGCAGTGGAAGGAGAGCGGCATGCGCAAACGCATTTATTGGCTGTTGCCAGACTTGGCCAGCGCCAAGCGCACGATGGATGACCTCCTCCTCGCGCGAGTCTCCGAGCGGCACATCCACTTCGTCGGCCGCGAAGACGCCGACATGAGTGGCCTGCATGCCGCCAACATCCTGCAAACCTCCGACGCGATTCGCGCTGCCGAAATGGGCATCGTCGTCGGCGGCTCGGCAGGTGCGCTGATCGGCGTGGGTTGTGCGGTCGTGTTCCCGATCGTCGGCGACAGCCCGAACTGGGGCATTGCCGCCGTGCTGGCGGTGCTGGGCTCCGGCTTCGGCGCGTGGTCGGCCAGCATGATCGGGGTCTCGGTGCCCAGCCAGCGCCTGAAGCGCTTCTCCGCGGCCATCGAACAAGGTCAGTTGCTGCTGATGGTCGACGTGCCCCGTTCGCGCGTCGATGAAATCGAAGAACGGCTGCAGACCCTGCACCCGGAAGCGCGGCTCGAAGGCGTGGAGCCCAACATCCCAGCGTTCCCCTGAGCCGGCAGCCGCCGCGCAGGCGGCCCGGCCCCTCTGAAAGGAGGCGTCATGGAACTCGAACTTCATCACCCGCATCGGTGGGAGCGGCGGCTGCCGCATTGGCAGACAGCCGCCGTCGCGGGATTTGCCGCCGGTGCGGTGCTGATGGTGCTGGAGTTGACCTGGGCCGCCTCGATGAGCGCTCATGGCCCCTGGCGCATTCCGCATCTGGTGGCTGCGCTGGTGCTGGGTCCGGACATCCTGAAGTCCGGCGCCTTCGGATTCAGCCTGCCGGTGGTGGCGACGGCGCTGGCCACGCACTATGTGCTGGGCATTGTGTTCGGCGTGGTGCTGGCCTTCATCGTGGCCGGTTTCCACTACGACACCAGCATCGGCATGGTGCAGATCCTGGGCGCGGTGTTCGGCGTCGCGCTGTACCTGGTCAACTTCCATGTCTTGACGATGTTCTTTCCCTGGTTCGCCGAGTTGCGCGGCTGGGGCACGCTGATGGCCCACCTGGCCTTCGGCGTCGTGGCGGCGCTGCTGTACTGGAAGCTGGCACCATCGGAGGGATCCTAGCGCATGAATTGAGCGTCCATACAACACGATCACAAGGGAGGCTGCGACATGCTCATCGCCATCACATTGCTGGTGATCGTCATCGGCTCGGTGGTGTTCCACCTCTTTGCGCCGTGGTGGCTGACCCCGCTGGCCTCGAACTGGAAGGCCATGGACGACACGCTGACGATCACCATCGTGATCACCGGCATCTTCTTCGTCGCGCTGAACCTGTTCGTCGTCTATGCGCTGTGGCGCTTCCGGCACCGCAGCGGCAGCGGCCAGCGTGCCGCCTACCAGCCGGAGAACCGCAAGCTCGAACGCTGGCTGATCGGCGTGACGACGGTGGGCATCGTCGCGCTGCTGGCCCCCGGGCTGGTGGTGTATGCCGACTACGTGCAACCGCCCGCCGACGCCATGGTGGTCGAGGTGCTGGGCCAGCAATGGCAATGGCGCTTCCGCTTTCCGGGTGAGGGCGGCAAGCTCGGCGGCAGCGATTCGCGCTTCTTCGCCGGCAACAACCCGTTCGCGATCGACCCGGCCGACCCGGCCGGCCAGGACGACATCCTGGTCACCAGCAATGAGTTGCACCTGCCGCTGGGCAAGCCGGTGAAGGTGCTGATGCGTTCGCACGATGTGCTGCACGACTTCTTCGTGCCGCAGTTCCGCGCACGCATGAACATCGTGCCGGGACAGATGAGCAGCTTCTGGTTCACGCCCACCAAGCCGGGCCGCTACGAAGCGATGTGCGCGCAGCTCTGCGGTGTCGGCCACCCGGCAATGCGCGGCTTCGTGGTGGTGGAAAGCGCAGCCGAGTACCAGGCCTGGCTGAAGCAGCAGCCCAGCTTTGCGGCCACGCTCGCGCCGCCGCCCGCGGCCGGTGGCCAGACGCTGGCCAGCCGCGGCAAGGCGCTGGCCCAGTCCAAGGGCTGCGTGGCCTGCCACACGGTGGATGGCAGCGCCGGCGTCGGCCCGACCTGGAAGGGCCTGTTCGGCAAGACCGAGAGCCTGGACGACGGCAGCACCGCGAAGGTGGACGAAGCCTTCGTGCGCGATTTCATCCGCAACCCGACGGCGCGCAGCATCAAGGGCTTCCCGCCGGTGATGCCCAAGATCGACCTCAGCGACGAGGAACTCGACGCGCTGGTGGCCCACATCAAGTCGCAGGCGAACCCCTGAAGGAGCCGCATGTCCTACGTCGCCACTGCCGAACATGCTGACGCCGATCACGGGCCGCAGAGCTTCTGGACCCGCTACGTCTGGAGCCAGGACCACAAGGTCATCGCGGTGCAATATGGCAGCGTCGCGATCCTGGTGGGGCTGGTCGGCCTGGCGCTGTCGAACCTGATGCGGCTGCAGATCGGGTTTCCCGGCGTGTTCGAGTTCATCACGCCGGAGCGCTACTACCAGTTCGTGACGATGCACGGGATGATCATGGTGATCTACCTGCTCACCGCGCTGTTCCTCGGCGGCTTCGGCAACTACATGATTCCGCTGATGGTCGGCGCGCGGGACATGGTGTTCCCGTACATGAACATGCTGAGCTTCTGGGTCTACCTGCTGTCGGTGATCGTGCTGCTGGCCAGCTTCTTTGTGCCCGGCGGCCCCACCGGTGCCGGCTGGACGCTGTACCCGCCCGCGGCGGTGTTGCCCGGCACGCCGGGGCACGACTGGGGCATCATCCTGATGCTGGTCTCGCTGGTGATCTTCATCGTCGCGACGACGATGGGTGGCCTGAACTACGTCACCACCGTGCTGCAAGCGCGCTGCCAGGGCATGACGCTGCTGCGCATGCCGCTCACCGTGTGGGGTATTTTCGTCGCGACGATCCTGGCGCTGCTGGCCTTTCCGGCGCTGTTCGTCAGCGGCGTGATGATGCTGCTGGACAAGACGCTGGGCACCAGCTTCTTCATGCCGGCCATCGTCTCGATGGGCCAGGTCACCAACTACCGCGGCGGCAGCCCGCTGCTGTTCCAGCACCTGTTCTGGTTCTTCGGCCACCCGGAGGTCTACATCGTCGCGCTGCCGGCCTTCGGCATCGTCTCGGACCTGATCAGCGTGCATGCCCGCAAGGCCATCTTCGGCTACCGCATGATGGTCTGGGCCATCGTCATCATCGGCGCGCTGAGCTTCGTGGTCTGGGCCCACCACATGTTCGTCAGCGGCATGAACCCGTGGTTCGGCTTCTTCTTCGCCACCAGCACGCTGATCATCGCGGTGCCCACCGCCATCAAGGTCTACAACTGGGTGCTCACGTTATGGCGCGGCGACATCCACCTGTCGGTGCCGATGCTGTTCACGCTGGCCTTCATCCTGACCTTCCTGTCCGGTGGGCTCACCGGGCTGTTCCTCGGCAATGTCAGCGTCGACATCCCGCTGTCCGGCACCTACTTCGTCGTCGCGCACTTCCACATGGTGATGGGCGTGGCGCCGCTGCTGGTGGTGTTCGGCGCCATCTACCACTGGTACCCGAAGATCAGCGGCCGCATGCTCGACGACCGGCTTGGCCACCTGCACTTCTGGACCACCTTCATCGGCACCTACCTGATCTATTTCCCGATGCACTACCTCGGCGTGCTGGGCATGCCCAGGCGCTACCACAACTACACCGACTACCAGTTCATCCCGGCCTCGGCGCACCAGCTGAATGTCTTCATCACCGTGGTCGCGCTGATCGTCGGCGCGATGCAGCTGGTGTTCGTGTTCAACCTGGTGTGGAGCTACTTCCGCGGCCGCCCGGCCGACCCGAACCCCTGGCGTGCCGCGTCGCTGGAATGGTTCACGCCGCAGACGCCGCCGGTGCACAACAACTGGGGCCCCGAGCTGCCGGTGGTGCACCGCTGGGCCTATGCCTACAGCGTGCCGGGCGCGCCACAGGACTTCATCCCGCAGAACGCGCCGTTCGAAGCGGGCGGGCAGGAGCCCGAGCCGCATGACTCACAAAAGGCGCGGCCCTCATGAACACCAGCCTGCTTCACTTGCCGGCGCAGGCGCACAGCCAGCGGCCGCGTGCGGGCGACATCGGCCTGTGGGTCTTCATGGGCGTGGCCAGCACCTTGTTCGCGCTGTTCATCACCGCCTACGCCATGCGCATGACGGCCGGCGACTGGTCGCCCATCACCCTGCCCTGGCAGCTGTGGCTGAGCACCGGCTGGCTGGTGGCCGGCAGCCTGCTGATGCACAGCGCCAGCGTTGCCGCGCGGCACGGCCGCGGCCAGCAGCTGAACCTGCTGCTGCTGGCGGGCGGCGGCTGTGCCATGGCCTTCGTGGCCGTTCAGCTGTGGGCCTGGTCGTCGCTGCAGGCGGCACGCGTGGTGCTGGCCAGCAACCCGGCGGCCAGCTTCTTCTACGTGCTGACGGCCTTGCATGGGCTGCACGTGCTCGGTGGCCTGGTGGCCTGGACGACGACGATGCGGGGCGCACAGACCTTGCCCGACGGTGCCGCTCGCGAACCCGATCCAACGCTTGACGAGGACACCGCCCAGCGCATCACGCTATGCGCCCGCTACTGGCATTTCCTGCTGGCCGTGTGGGTGCTGCTGTTCGTGACACTGGGCTGGTTGACGCCCGAGTTCGTGCGCTACATCTGCGGTACGACCTGAAGGAGGCCCGATGAGCGCCGTGCCAGTTCCTGCATCCACCGACGCCAGCAACACCGCGTCGCCCGGCCTGCGTGGCCTGGTCGCCGACTGGTCGTCGGACCGCCATGCCTTCCACGTGCCGTGGGGCAAGGCGATGATGTGGATCTTCCTGCTCAGCGACACCTTCATCTTCGGCTCCTTCCTCACCGGCTACATGACGGTGCGGACCTCGACCACGGTGCCCTGGCCCAACCCCAGCGAAGTGTTCGCGCTGCACGTGGGCGGCACCAACGTGCCCTTGCTGCTGATCGCGATCATGACCTTCATCCTGATCAGCAGCAGCGGCACGATGGCGATGGCCGTGAACTGCGCCTACAGCGCCAACAAGCGCCAGGCGGCGCGGTTGATGGTGCTCACCGCGATCTTCGGCGCCTCTTTCGTCGGCATGCAGGCCTTCGAGTGGAGCAAGCTGATCTCCGAAGGCGTGCGGCCCTGGGGCAACCCGATGGGCGCGGCGCAGTTCGGCTCCGCCTTCTTCATGATCACCGGCTTCCACGGCCTGCACGTCACCGGTGGCGTGATCCTGTTGCTGCTGTACGCCCGCAAGCTGGCGCGCGGTGACTACGACCGCAGCGGCAACTACCAAATCGTCGAGATCGTCGGCCTGTACTGGCACTTCGTCGATCTGGTCTGGGTCTTCATCTTCGCGCTGTTCTACCTCTGGTGAAAAGGGGCCTATTCGCCATGACGACCATGATCGCCGAGACCACCGGCACCGCCGGCACCACGCCGCAGGCCGGCCACCAGCAACACCCGATCGGCCTGTACCTGAAGATCTGGGCGCTGCTCTTCGTGCTGAGCACGCTGTCCTACCTGGTGGACTACTTCCACTTCCAGGGCCTGCTGCGCTGGGGGCTGATCCTGGTGTTCATGATGCTGAAGGCCGGCCTCATCGTCGCGGTGTTCATGCACCTGGCCTGGGAACGCCTGGCACTGATCTATGCCATCCTGGTGCCGCCGCTGGCCTTGCTGGTGCTCGTGGGGCTGATGCTGTCGGAGGGCGGGCACACGCACCTGGCCCGCGTGCTGTTCTTCCGTTGACCGCCCCATGGAGCGCAGCGCCACGCTTGCGGCCATCGGCCCCCCGGCACGTGGGCGCTGGCGCCTTTACGCGCAGCTGACCAAACCGCGCGTGGTGGCGTTGATGATGTTCACGGTGCTGGTCGGCATGCTGCTGGCCACGCCCACTGCGCCGCCGTGGTCCGTGCTGCTGTTTGGCACGCTGGGCGTCGGCTTGGTGGCCGGCGGCGCCGCGGCGCTGAACCACCTGGTCGACCGCCGCATCGACGCGCTGATGGCCCGCACCCGTGCCCGGCCGCTGCCGCGCGGCGTGCTCGGCGGGCTGCAGGTGCTGCTGTTCGCCGCCGCGCTGGCAATGGCCGGCGTGGCCGTGCTGTGGTGGTTCACCAATCCCTTGTGCGCGCTGCTGACGCTGGCCTCGCTGGTCGGCTATGCGGGGATCTACAGCGTGCTGCTCAAGCACAGCACACCGCAGAACATCGTGATTGGCGGTGCCGCGGGCGCGGCGCCACCCTTGCTGGGCTGGGTGGCGGTGACCGGCCAGGTCGATCCCGGCGCATGGCTGCTGTTCCTGATCATCCTGGTCTGGACGCCGCCGCATTTCTGGGCGCTGGCCATCCACCGTCGCGAGGACTACGCCAAGGCGGATGTTCCGATGTTGCCGGTGACGCACGGCGTGGCTTTCACGCAGCGCCGCATCCTGCAGTACACGGTGGTGCTGGTGGCCATCACCGTGCTGCCCTGGCTGATCGGCATGTCGGGCTGGATCTACCTGGCCGGCGCGCTGCTGCTGGGTGCCGGCTACCTGCAGCAGGCGCACGCCCTGCTGCGCGACAGCGGCCAGGCAATGCCGGCCTTCCGCTTTTCCATCGCCTACCTGTTCGGCCTGTTCGCGGCGCTGCTGGCCGACCATTACTTGCTGGCCTGATCGGCGCCCCTCCGCTGTCAGATCTCAGCCATCGAGCTGCTCGATCGCCAGCGCCGCGCCACTCAGGGCAGCCAGCGTGTCGGTGATCAAGGCCGTCGGAATACCTTGCAGGTACTCGCGGAAGCGGCCCTTGGCTTCGAAGCATTCGCGGAAGCGCGAGCGAAAGAAAAACTCGCCCAGCCGCGGCACGATGCCGCCGCCGATGTAGACACCGCCACGCGCGCCCAGCGTCAGCGCCACGTTGCCGGCAAAGCTGCCGAGCAGGGCACAGAAGGCGTCGAGCATGCGAACACACACCGCATCACTGCCGGACAGACCACGCTCGACGATGGCTTCCGCCGTCAGCGCCGCGGCGGGCACCGCCATCACCGCGGCCACAGCGCGGTGCAGCATCGGCAGGCCGATGCCTGAGAGCAAGCGCTCGGCGGACACATGCGGGAACTCTCGCCGGGCCTGTTGCAGCAGCGCCGCTTCGAAGTCATCGCTCGCGGCCAGCGTGACATGCCCGCCCTCACCCGGCAGCGCCACCCAGCCCAGGCGGGTCTGCGTGACCCCGCCGACGCCGAGGCCGGTGCCGGGCCCGATGACGGCCAGCGTGCCGCTCGGTTGCGGCATCGCGCCATGTGCACGCAACTGCGCCGGCCCCAGGCGCGGCAGCGACAAGGCCAGCGCCTCGAAGTCGTTCAGCACCAGCAGCGCCTGCAAGCCCAGTTCGGCCTGCAGCGCGCTTCGCGAGAAGCGCCAATGGCTGTTGGTGAAGGCCACCTCGTCGCCGGCCACTGCGGTGGCCACGGCAAACGCCGCGCGAGCCGGCGGGCGGTACGCGGAACCCAGGGCCTGCGTCAGCCCCTGCAGGTAGGCCCGCACCGCATCGGCCGGCTGCGCGTGATCGGCAGTCGGCAACTTGCGCACATGCTGCACCTGCCCGCTATCGCCATCCACCCAGCCAAACCGGGCGTTGGTGCCGCCGATGTCCGCCACCAGCCAGGGCCTGCCACTCGTCGATGGAGCGTCCGGCCGCCCTGCCGCCGCCGGATTCACTTTGCCCTGCTTGATCGTCGACACCGTCATCACCCTTCGCCCTGCCAGGGCCCGAAAGGTAGCAAAACTACAGATCACTATCAAGAGGAAGACAATCAGCACACCCATCCTGGCAGCGCATTTCCATATATCACCAATGGTACTTTCAGTCTTCGCCTCCAACCTGGCGCATGTAGTGAAGTTACTATTTTCCCACGAAACACTCCTTGATCTCGCCAACGCGACCCGGCCTGTGGAGGGCAGCCGAGCCTCGGCCACAATACCGCCGCCCGCACCGCGCCGCCGATGAACTCTTTCGACAGTCCCCGCCTGATCGCCGACATCGGCGGCACCTACGCGCGCTTTGCGCTGGAGCAGGCGCCGGGCCGTTTCGAGCAAGCCGCGTCGCTGCCTTGCGCCGAGCACGTCGACCTCCAGGCCGCCGTCACGGCCTACCTGCAAACGCTGAGCGGCCCGCGGCCCTTGCATGCCGCCATCGCCATCGCCAACCCGGTGGAAGGCGACCAGGTGCGCATGACCAACTCCCCGTGGCAGTTCTCGATCGAGCAGATGCGCGAGCGCCTGCAGCTGCAGACGCTGGTGGTGGTGAACGATTTCACCGCGCTGGCCATGGCCGTGCCGCGGCTCGCGGCGCAGGACAAGCGCCAGGTCGGCGGCGGCCAGGCCCGCGAAGGCAGCGTGGTGGGCGTGCTCGGCGCCGGTTCGGGCCTGGGCGTCTCGGGCCTGATCCCGGTAGACCCCGGCTGGGTGGCGCTCGGCACCGAAGGCGGCCACAGCAGCTTCGCGCCGCACGACGAGCGTGAGGTCGCGATCCTGCGCCATGCCTGGCGGCAGTTCCCGCATGTGTCCTTCGAGCGACTGCTGTCCGGCGCCGGGCTGGAGTTGATCCACCGCGCCTTGGCCGAGCATGCCGGCGCGCCCGATGCGCCAGTCCTGTCGGCACCCGAGATCACGCGGCGCGGGTTGGAAGGCAGCGACGCGCTGTGCGCCGAAGCCATCGAAGTGTTCTGCGCGCTGCTGGGCACCGCTGCGTCGAACCTGGCGGTGTCGCTCGGCGCGTTGGGCGGCGTCTACATCGGCGGCGGCATCGTGCCGCGGCTGGGGGCGTACTTCGACCGCTCGTCCTTCCGCGCGCGCTTCGAGGACAAGGGCCGCTTCAGCCACTACCTGCGCCACATCCCCACCTACGTGATCACCGCAGGCCATGCCACCCTCACCGGCGCCTCGGCGATCCTGCAGGCGCAGCTGCGCGCTCGGGAGACCGCGCCCGCGCCGGCCCTGCTGTCGCAGATCCAGCGCGGGCTGGACAGCCTCTCGCCGGCCGAACGCCGCGTCGCCGACCAAGTGCTGGCGCACCCGCGCTCGGCGCTGAACGATCCGATCGCCGACATCGCCAAGGCGGCAGGCGTCAGCCAGCCGACGGTGATCCGTTTCTGCCGCTCACTGGGCTGCGAAGGGCTGTCGGACTTCAAGCTGCGCCTGGCCTCAGGCCTCACCGGCACGGTGCCGGTGACGCACGCGCAGGTGACCGGTGAAGATTCGATGGTCGAGCTCGGCAGCAAGGTGCTGGACAACACCGCGTCGGCGATCCTGCAGTTGCGCGACCAACTCAACCGCGACACCATCGATCGCACGATCGAGTGGCTGAACGTCGCCGAGCGCATCCAGTTCCACGCCGTCGGCCACGACGGCCCGGCGGCGATGGATGCGCAGTTCAAGTTCCTGCGCTTTGGCCTCTCCTGCCAGGCCTGCACCGACGCGCCCCTGCAGCTGCTGGCCGCCGGCGTGCTGCGGCCGGGCGACGTGGTGGTGATCATCAGCAGCAGCGGCCGCATCGACGAGTTGCTGCAAGTCACCGACATCGCCCGTGCCCGCGGCGCCCAGGTGGTGGCCATCACCGGCAGCCAATCGCCGCTGGCCAAGAAGGCCGACATCGCGCTGATCGTCGATCACCCCGAAGACGCCGCGACGCAGCTGCCGATGATCAGCCGCATCCTGCACCTGCTGGTGATCGACATCCTGGCGGTCGGTGTGTCGATGCGGCGCGAGGCCGGCTCGACGATCGGCCCGGCCGTCGACAACGCAGTACAAGCTGCGCTGCGCTTGGCCGGCACACCACGCGGCCTGCCCGGCGTCAGCGCTTCATTGCCCTATGCGCGCCTGACTTCTCACAGTCGGCGCTGAAACCTCACCCCTTTTGCACACCCCCTCTCGGAGACTTCCATGTCCGGACACGGCTTCCACGTCCACGGCCCGCACGACCACGAACTCGAACACGCCGCCCAGCATGGCGACAAGGACCGCTTCGCCGGCACCATCGCGGTGATGACGGCCATCCTCGCGACCATCGGCGCCTTGTTCTCCTACATGGGCGGCGCGACGCAGGCCAATGCCAGCCTGTTCAAGAACGACGCGGCGATCCGCAAGACCGAAGCGTCGAACCAATGGAACTACTACCAGGCCAAGAGCAGCAAGCAGAACCTGGCCGAACTGGCCTTGGTGCTGGTGGCCGATGACAGGAAGCCGCTCTACCAGCAGGAGATCGAGCGCTACAAGAAGGAAAAGGCCGAGATCAAGCTCGAGGCCGAGAAGCTCGAGAAGGCGTCCACCGATTTCGACCAGAAATCCGATGCCCAGATGCACCAGCACCACCGCTGGGCGCAGGCGACCACCGGGCTGCAGATCTCCATCGCGCTGGCCGCGATGGCGCTGCTGACGCGGCGCAAGTGGCTGGAATGGGGCATGTTCGGCGTGGCCGGTGTCGGCATCACGCTCGGTGTGCTGGCTGCGCTGCACATCTGAGTGTCTGCGCCGCCGGCCCCCGCGCCCCGGGGGCAGCACAGCAACGCAACGGCAACACGCCCAGGAGCCGGCTCTGCTAGATTGATCAGGTTTTGCGTCGCCGAAGCCTGCCATGAACAACAAACGATCCGCCGTTGGGGCCCTGCTGGTATCGCTGGGGCTTGCTGCCGGCCTGGCCGGATGCAACAAGTCGGCCGCACCGGCTGGTGACAGTGCCTCGGCCTCCGGCGCCTCGGCGGCGCGGGCACAGCAGGTCGTCAGCGTGTTCACCGCGCAACAGCGCGACGTGCCGGTCACCGTCGAAGCCGCCGGCACCGTGGTCGCGCTGGAGTCGGTGGATCTGCGGCCGCAGATCAGCGGCGTGATCGCCGAGGTGCTGGTGCGCGAAGGGCAGTTCGTCAAGCGCGGCCAGACCCTGTTCAAGCTGGACGACCGCGCCGACCGCGCCAACCTCGAACGCGCCCGCGCGCAGCTTCTGCGCGACAAGGCCTCGCTGGCCGACCTGGACCGGCAATGGAAACGCGCCCAGGAACTGCGCGCTCAGAACTTCATCGCGCAAAGCGCCGCCGATACCGTGCTGGCCAACCTGGAGGCGCAGCGCGCCGCGGTGGCCGCCGATGCCGCCGCGGTGCGCTCGGCCGAGGTGGCCTTAAGCTTCACCAGCCTGCAAGCGCCCTTGAACGGACGTGTCGGCTCGGTCAACGTGAAGCCGGGCTCGCTGGTCCAGCCGGCCGGCACGATGCTGCTGAACATCAGCCAGATCGACCCGATCGGCGTGCAGTTCAGCGTGCCCGAGGCCCAGCTCGCGGCGCTGTTGCGCGCGACGGGGGACAAGGGCGACAAGGGCGGCAACACGGCCGCGAAACCCAGCAACGACACCGCGGCCAGCGTGGCCATCAGCATCCCCAGCCCCGAACGCGGCCGCCAGGCCGCCGGCGACGCATTGCAGGGCAAGGTGGTCTTCGTCGACAACGCGGTGGACACCACCACCGGCAGCATCCGCGTGAAAGCGACAGTGGGCAATGCCACGCAGGCCCTGTGGCCGGGCCAGTACGTCAACGCCCGCATGACCACGCGCGTGCTGGCCGGCGCGATCGTGGTGCCGCAGGTGGCGCTGATCATCCGCGGCAACGAGCGCTCGCTGTACATCGTGAAGGCCGACGGCACGGTGGAGATGCGCAGCGTTCAGCCGCGGCTGCCGGCCGGCGACTTGATCGTCGTCGACGGTGTGCAGGCCGGCGAGAAGGTGGTGGTCGAAGGCAAACAGAACCTGCGGCCCGGCTCGCCGGTGAAGGAAACACCGTACACGCCGCCGCAGCGCGGGGGTGGCGCAGCGGCGGGCGCCGGCGCGGCATCCGCAAGCTCGTCCCCCAACGCCTCCGGCCCCGCGGGTGCTGCCGCCCCGATGCCGGTGAAGGAAGCCTCATGACGGCCTCCAACCCTGCCGCTTCGCATCAGGCCTGTTTCGCATGAGCTTCACCGACCTCTTCATCCGCCGTCCGGTGATGACGGTGCTGCTCAACATCGCCATCGTGCTGGCCGGCATCGTGGCGCTGAAGGACATCCCGATCGCCGCGCTGCCGCGCTACAACACGCCGGTGATCCAGGTCAGCGCAGTGTTGCCGGGCGCGTCGCCCGAGACCATGGCCAGCTCGGTGGCGCTGCCCCTGGAGAAACAGTTCTCGACGATCGCCGGCCTGGCCACCATCAGCTCGACCAACACGCTGGGCGCCAGCTCGGTGACCCTGGAGTTCGAGCCCTCGCGCGACATCGATGCGGCGGCCGTGGACGTGCAGGCCGCGCTCTTCCGCGCGCAGCGCACGCTGCCCACCGAGATGACCAGCCCGCCGTCCTACCGCAAGGTCAACCCGGCCGACGCGCCGGTGCTGCTGATCGCGCTGCAGTCGCCGTCGATCGGCCTGGCGGAGCTGAACGACTATGCCGAGAACCTGATCTCGCCGACGCTGTCGACCATCGACGGCGTGGCCCAGGTCTCGATCTTCGGCCAGAAGCGCTACGCGGTGCGGGTGCGCGTGCGCCCGCAGGCGCTGGCCGAGCGCAACATCACCTTCGACGAGTTGCGCGCCGCCATCGCAGCGGCCAACCCGAACACGCCGGTCGGCGTGCTCGAAGGCCCGCGCCAGACGCTGACCATCCAGGCCAATCGCCAGCTCACCAGCGCGCGTGAATTCGGCAACATCATCGTTGCGACTCGCGCCGACAAGGACGGCTCTTCGGCCGTGCGCCTGCGCGACGTGGCCGATGTGCAGGACAGCTTCGAGACAGTGAAGAACGCCTCCACCTTTGCCGGCGAACCGAACATCACGCTGGCGGTGCAGCGCCAGCCCGATGCCAACACCGTGAAGGTGGTCGACCGCGTGAAGGCCACGCTGCCGCGCTTCGAATCGCAGCTGCCGGCCTCGGTGACGATCATCCCGTTCAACGACCGCTCGAAGTCGATCCGCGAGGCGCTGCACGACGTCAACCTGACGCTGGCCGGCACCGTGGTGCTGGTGGTGCTGGTGATCTTCCTGTTCCTGCGCCGCGTGGCGGCGACGCTGATCCCGGCGCTGTCGCTGCCGGTGTCGCTGATCGGCGCCATCTCGCTGCTGTACCCGCTGGGCTACAGCCTGGACAACATCTCGCTGTTGGGCATCACGCTGGCGGTGGGCCTGGTGGTCGATGACGCGATCGTGATGCTCGAGAACATCGTGCGCCACATCGAGGACGGCATGGCGCCGTTCCAGGCCGCGCTGAAGGGTGCGCGCGAGATGGCCTTCACGATCATGTCGATCTCGATCTCGCTGGTCGCGGTGCTGATCCCGATCTTCTTCATGCCGGGCGTGATCGGCCTGCTGTTCCACGAGTTCGCCGTCGTCGTCGGCCTGGCCATCCTGGTCTCGGCGCTGGTCTCGCTGACCCTGGTGCCGATGCTGGCCAGCCGCTTCCTGCGCCACCATGAAGCCAAGGACGAATCGGCTTTGGGCCGGATCTTCGAACGCGGCTTCAGCAGCCTGCAGAACGGCTATGCGCGCACGCTGGACTGGGCGCTGGCGCACCGCTGGGTGGTCGGCGCGGTGGCCATCGGCAGCTTCGTGCTCACCGGCGTGCTGTTCGTCACCATCCCCAAGGGCTTCTTCCCCGAAGAGGACATCGGCCAGATCCAGGTCACCACCGAGGCCGCCGAAGACATCTCCTTCGAGGCGATGCAGACGCTGAACAACCGCGTGGCCGACATCTTCCGCAACGACCCGGCGGTGGCCGCGGTGGGCACCGCCGTGGGCGGCGGCGGCTTCAACACATCCACGCAGAACACAGGCCGCGCCTTTATCACGTTAAAGGCGCGTGGCGAACGCCCGCCGATGACCCAGGTGGTGGACAACTTGCGCAAGCAGGTGCGTGGGGTGCCCGGCATCGCGGTGTACATGCGGCCGGTGCAGAACCTGCAGCTGGGCGGGCGTTCCAGCAAGAGCCGCTACCAGTACACGCTGCAGAGCGTCAGCGCCGATGCGCTGAACGAATGGGCCACGCGGCTGGCCGAGAAGATGCGCGGCGATGTGCTGTTCCGCGATGTCACCAGCGATTCGCAGCAACGCGGCCTGCAGGCCACGCTGGCGGTGGACCGCGACCGCGCCAACCTGCTCGGCGTCTCGATGGCCGACCTGCGCAACACGCTGTACAGCGCTTTCGGCGAACGTCAGGTCTCGACGATCTACAACCCCAGCAACAGCTTCCAGGTGATCATGGAAGCCGCCGAAGGCGACCGCCAGTTCGAGGACGCGTTCAGCCGCCTGTACCTGCGCGGAAAGAGTGGCGCGATGGTGCCGCTGTCGGCGTTCGCCACCGTCTCGCGCACCATCGGGCCGACGGCCGTGAACCACCAGGGCCAGTTGCAGGCCATCACCTTGTCGTTCAACCTGGCGCCCGAGGTCGCGCTGGGCGACGCGACGAAGAACCTCGAAGCCTATGTGCGCGAGCTGAAGATGCCGGCCACCATCGTCACCAGCTACGGCGGCGATGCAGCGGTGTTCCAGGATTCGCAGGGCGGCCAGGCCATCCTGCTGGTCGTCGCGGTGCTGGTGATCTACCTGCTGCTGGGCGTGCTCTACGAGAGCTACATCCACCCGCTGACCATCCTGGCCGGCCTGCCCTCGGCGGCCGTCGGTGCGCTGCTGACGCTGACGCTGTTCAGGATGGACCTGACACTGATCGCCACCATCGGCATCCTGATGCTGATCGGCATCGTCAAGAAGAACGCGATCATGATGATCGACTTCGCGCTCGATGCGCAGCGCCACCAGGGCCTGCCGCCGGAGGAAGCCATCCGCCAGGCCTGCCTGCTGCGCCTGCGGCCGATCATGATGACGACGCTGGCCGCGCTGATGGGCGCCTTGCCGATCGCTTTGGGTGTTGGCGCCGGCGCCGAGTTGCGCCAGCCGCTGGGCCTGGCGGTGGTGGGCGGGCTGATCGTCTCGCAGGCCGTCACGCTGTACATCACGCCGGTGATCTACCTGGCGCTGGACCGCTGGAGCGGCAGCGGGCCGATCACCGAAGCGGAACCGGCTGCGACCCGGCCGGCGGCGGAGGTTCCTGTCCGCGCCTGAGGCCGGCAGGGGAAAGCCGTCTGACCCTTGCGCTGCAGGCCTGACAATCACCGGCACGCGCCGGTTCGGCGATCAAGATCTTGTCCCCCGAGGCCCCGATGAAGCTCGCCACCTGGAACGTCAACTCCCTCGCGGTGCGCCTGCCGCAGCTGCTGGCCTGGCTGGCCGCCGAACAGCCCGATGTGATCGTGCTGCAGGAAACCAAGCTCACCGACGACAAGTTCCCGCAGGCCGAACTGGCCGAGGCCGGCTGGCACTGCAGCTGGCATGGCCAGAAGACTTACAACGGCGTGGCGCTGCTGTCGCGCCAGCCCGCGGACGCGGTGGTGAAGAACATCCCAGGCTTCGACGACGAGCAGGCCCGCGTGATCGCCGGCAGCGTGGCCGGCCTGCGGGTGGTCGGCGCCTACATCCCGAACGGCCAGGCGCCGGGCACCGACAAGTTCGCCTACAAGATGCGCTGGCTCGAGGCCTTGCGCGGCTGGCTGCGGGCCGAGCTGACCGCCCACCCGCGGCTGGTGCTGATGGGCGACTACAACATCGCGCCCGAAGACCGCGACGTGCACGACCCGGTGGCCTGGGCCGGCCAGATCCTGTGCACCGACGAAGAACGCGCGCATTTCCGCGCGCTGCTCGGCCTGGGTCTCAGCGACGCCTTCCGGCTGTTCGAGCAGCCGCCCAAGAGCTGGAGCTGGTGGGACTACCGCAACCTGGCGTTCCGCAAGAACCAGGGGCTGCGCATCGACCACATCCTGGTCAGCGAAGCGCTGAAGACAGGCACCACGGCCTGCCGTATCGACAAGCTGCCGCGCAAGAACGAGCGGCCCAGCGACCATGCGCCGGTGCTGGTGGAGATCACCCCTTGACCAGGGCGTCGAATACCCGTCCGGTCAGGGGTTAGAACCCTGGCGGTGACGCATTTCACGTGGCATATTCAGCTACCTTTGGTAAGTCCGAAGATCCCCCAGTTCCAGCCCAAGAAGCGAGCAGCAGTCAGCCATGAGGGATGCACGATCCAGCTACTTTGACGACGCGGTGTACAGCCGCGCGATGGTGCCGGCGCCGAGCCGCCCGCCCAAGAAATCAGGGGGATTCGGGCCCTTGAATTGGCTGCGCGCCACGATCTTCGGCAGTCACGACGGCATCACGCTGGTGCCGGCCAGCACCTCGCCGCCGATTGTCGAAAGCCGCGGCCAGGCCCTGCGGGAAGCCCATCGCTCGCTGCACGCCTTGATCCAGCAGCACCCTGGCATGAAGCAGGTGCTGCCGCACCTGGCTCACATCGAGCGGGCACTGGGCCGCAAGGGCTCGCGGGCGCTGGTGCGCATCCCGGTGGCGGTGCTGCAGCGTGGCCTGGAGCAACTGGAAGGCCTGCAGGCCGAGCAGCCCCGCGATGCATTGCGCGCCCTGCGCACGCGGCTGGTCGAAGCGATTGCGCTGCGCAGCGTGGCGCGTGATGCGTCGGTGTCGGCACGCCGCACCACGCCCGCCGCGCTGGAGGTGATGGACGCTTCGCAGTCGGAGTTCGACGAGGTCGAGCGCAGCTGGACCGGCTCCGTGCCGCTGGACAGCCGCGACTGGGCCGATCCGCCGTCGCGGCACTGACGGTTCGCGGCGCCCGGCGGCCAGGAGCAGCCCGGCCCACAAGACTGCGGCGCCCAGGGGCGCCGCAGTCGTTCATGCCAGCAGCGTCCGGGCTCAGTCGTCGAGATCCAACTCCTGGATCTTGCGGGTGATGGTGTTGCGGCCGATGCCCAGCTTGTGCGCAGCCTCGATGCGGCGGCCACGGGTGATTTCCAGGGCCGTCTGGATCAGCCGGGCTTCGAACTGCCGCGTCAGCGTGTCCCAGACTTCCGGATCCCCGGCTTCGAGCAGCCGGCGCGCTTCGCGCTGCAGGTCCAGCAGCCAGCCGCTGGCCTGGCCGACCAGCGGCGCCGCAGGCGCGGCAGCGATCATCGGCGGCGCCGGCTGAGCCAGACCCTGCGGCGCCGCCGCCGGCGCGCCGGCATCGGCCAGCAGCGGCACGGCTTGCCGCGGCACCTCGCCAGTCAACAGCTCGGGCGGCAGGTCCTTGGGCTCGATCACCTGCGCCGGCGCCATCACCGTCAGCCAATGGCAGACGTTTTCCAGCTGGCGCACATTGCCCGGGAAGTCGAAGGCCATCAACCGTTCGACCGCGGCATCGGTGATGCGCTTGGCCTCAACACCGAGTTCCTTCGCGCTCTTGGCGAGGAAGAAGCGGGTCAGCGACGGCACATCCTCGCGGCGCTCGCGCAGCGGCGGCAGGCGCAGGCGGATGACGTTCAGGCGGTGGAACAAATCCTCACGGAACGCCCCTTCGCGCACACGCTGCTCGAGGTTCTGGTGGGTGGCTGCGATGACGCGTACATTGGCCTTTAGCGGCTGGTGCCCACCGACGCGGTAGAACTGGCCGTCCGACAGCACACGCAGCAGCCGCGTCTGCAGGTCGAAGGGCATGTCGCCGATTTCGTCGAGGAACAGCGTGCCGCCGTCGGCCTGCTCGAAGCGGCCGCGGCGCATGGTCTGCGCACCGGTGAAGGCGCCGCGCTCATGGCCGAAGAGTTCACTCTCCAGCAGGTCTTTCGGGATCGCCGCGGTGTTGATGGCGATGAACGGGCCGTTCTGGCCCAGGTCGCCGCGCGGGCTGTGCTTGTGCAGGGCGCGCGCCACCAGTTCCTTGCCCGAGCCCGATTCGCCGGTGATCAGCACCGTGACATTGCTCTGGCTCAGGCGCCCGATGGCGCGGAAGACGTCCTGCATTGCCGGCGCCTGGCCCAGCATCTCGGGCATTTCGGCGGAGGCCGAATCCCGCACTTCCTCGCGCAGGCTTTCTTCCACCGCGCGGCGGATCAGTTCCACCGCCTTGGTCAGGTCGAAGGGCTTGGGCAGGTACTCGAAGGCGCCGCCCTGGAAAGCCGAGACGGCGCTGTCCAGATCGGAGTACGCCGTCATGATGATCACCGGCAGGCCGGGGTGGCGTGCCTTGACCTTGCTCAGCAACTCGATGCCCGAACCGCCGGGCATGCGGATGTCGCTGACCAGCACTTGCGGCTCGTCGTCGTCCATCGCGGTCAGCACGTCGCGTGGGTTGGAGAAGCTGCGAACGGCGAACTGCTCACGCTGCAGCGCCTTCTCGAGCACAAATCGGATGGATTGGTCGTCGTCTACGATCCAGATGGGTTTCATGCGGCGGCGGCCTGTCGTCCTCGTTGGCTAACCCATAACCTTCATCAGATCAGGGCAGCGGAATCACGATCCTGAAAATGGTCCGGCCCGGCTCGCTGTCGCATTCGATCATGCCCAAGTGCTGCTGAACATAGGTCTGCGCCAGCGTGAGCCCGAGGCCGGATCCACCATCGCGCCCCGATACCAAGGGGTAGAAGATGCGATCGCGGATTTCCTCGGGAACACCCGGTCCGTTGTCCTCGATATGCAATTCCAGTGCCAGTCGAAAGCGCTGCTTGCCGATGGTCACCTGGCGGGCCACCCGCGTGCGCAGGACCAGCCGCGCGTCCCCCGCGGCGATGCGTTCGACCAGCGCATGCGCGGCGTTCTGCGCGACGTTCAGCACCGCCTGGATCAGCTGTTCGCGATCGCCGCGGAAATCGGGGATCGAGGTGTCGTAGTCGCGCAGCACCTGCAGGCCCTGCGCGTATTCGGCCAGCACCAGCGAGCGCACCCGCTCGCAGACCTCATGGATGTTGACGTCCACCACCACATGCGGCCGGCGGTGCGGCGCCAGCAGGCGGTCGACCAGCGCCTGCAGGCGGTCGGCCTCGTGGATGATGACGTTGGTGTACTCGGTGAGTTCGCGCGAGTTCAGCTCCATCGACAGCAGCTGCGCCGCGCCGCGGATGCCGCCCAGCGGGTTCTTGATCTCGTGGGCCAGGTTGCGGATCAGCTCCTTGTTGGCCTGCACCTGGCCAATGGCGCGCTCCTCGCGGTCCTGCTTGGTCTGCTGCTCGATCTCGAGCATTTCGACCAGCACGCGGTCGCTGCCATGCTCGATCTGCGTGACGATGACATGCACCGGCAGCAACTCGTTGGCGGCCAGCGGCGCGCGACGCAGCGTGCCGTCGAAGCGGCCGGTGGCGATCTCGTTGCGCATCACCGCGGTCAGCGTTTCGCGCAGCTGGGCGCCGTCGGCAAACCAGTCGAACAGGTTCGATCGCATCAGGCTGCGGCGCGACAGCCCGGCCACTGATTCGAACATCGCGTTGACGTAGAGCAGCGCGCCATCGCCCTGCACCACCGCCACCATCGTGGCCAGCAGGTCCAGGGCTTCGAAGCGGCTGTTTTCGGCGCGGCTGGCGCTCATTGCAACTTGGCCAACTCGCGCTTGATCGCCGCGACATCGCTCTCGCTGCGCGTGATGCTGGCCTTCAGCGACGAGACGCGGTCCAGGTAAGTCTGGTAATTGCGCTCTTCGCCGCGGCGCTCGGGTTCGCCGTTGTTGTACTCGCGCTTCATCGCGGCCAGCTTGTCTTCCTCGCGCCGCAGTTCGGCCTCGAGGATGGCGCGGGCATCGTTGTCGCGTTCACGCTGGGCGTTGGGGTCGACGCGGGCATCGCTGGGCTTCGCGGCACTGCCGGTCGCCGGGCGCGCCTTGGGCATCTGCACCACGGTGATCGGCGCACCCTCGATCGCGCGGCAGCCTTTGTCACGTGCCTGGCTGGCCGAGATCGAGTCGGTGTACAGCACCGGCGGGCCGGGGCAGCGGTACACCGTGGCCGAACCGCCGGAGACCACGGGCGGCGGCGCCGAGGCCGGCACTTGCGCCTGCGCCGCCGTGGCGGCCAGGCAGGAGCTGAGTAGTAGAAACCTGCGGATCATGACGTTCACTCCAGTCGCCGTTGCATTGTGGCGCAGCAAGCAAAAAGGGCGGCTTGCGCCGCCCTTTGCATCCATGCCGCACGCGGCGTCTGGATTACAGCGTGTAGTACATGTCGAACTCGACCGGATGGGTCGCCATGCGGAAGCGTGTCACTTCCTGCATCTTCAGGTCGATGTAGGCGTCCAGGTAGGCATCGGTGAAGACACCGCCCTTGGTCAGGAACGCACGGTCCTTGTCCAGGTAGTCCAGCGCCTGGTCCAGGCTGTGGCAGACGGTCGGGATCTTCGCGTCTTCTTCCGGCGGCAGGTGGTACAGGTCCTTCGAGGCGGCTTCGCCCGGATGGATCTTGTTTTCCACGCCGTCCAGGCCGGCCATCAGCATCGCCGAGAAGCCCAGGTACGGGTTCATCAGCGGATCCGGGAAGCGCGCTTCGACGCGGCGGCCCTTGGGGTTGGCGACGTGCGGAATGCGGATCGAGGCCGAGCGGTTCTTCGACGAATAGGCCAGCTTCACCGGCGCTTCGTAGCCCGGCACCAGGCGCTTGTACGAGTTGGTGCCCGGGTTGGTGATGGCGTTCAGCGCACGGGCGTGCTTGATGATGCCGCCGATGTAGAACAGCGCGAATTCGCTCAGGCCGGCATAACCGTCACCGGCGAACAGGTTCTTGCCGTCCTTCCAGACCGACTGGTGCACGTGCATGCCCGAGCCGTTGTCGCCAACGATGGGCTTGGGCATGAAGGTCGCCGTCTTGCCATAGGCATGGGCGACGTTCTGGATCACGTACTTCTGCAG
>NZ_DATILJ010000003.1:0-7666 GCF_035476535.1 Aquabacterium sp. | reverse complement strand
AGCACGCTGGCCACGCCCAGCGCGATGCCGAAGCCCAGGCCACCGAGTCCGCTGAGCAGGGTTCCGGCGAGGGCCGTGCCGAGCGCAGCGCTGGCGAAGCAGACGACGATGCTGCGTGCGACCAGCGCACCGTCGGCATCGAGCTCCGACAGCCGCGCCGTCAGGAACGGCGACAGCGCGTAGAACGCCAGCGAGACCAGCGCCTGGGACACAAAGTACTCGACCGAGCCGTGTGCGGCGAAGAACCAGATCACCGAGGCGGCCATGATCACCAGCGCGCTGCAGACGATGGGCCATCGGACCTCATGGCTGCGGCGATGCGACGCCACCAGGCAGCCGGCCAGGCCGAGCACCGAGGCCAGCGACAGCAGCAGGCCGATGCGCGCGGGCGGCATGCCGATGCGGTTGCCGACGATCTCCGCCACGGCCCACTGCGCGGCCAGCACGCCGTAGGCCAGCGCCATCGTCGTCCAGATCGGCAGCAACGTGCCCCAGCGCGGACGAAGCGCGCGCCCGGCGGAGGCCACGACGAGCTGCGCTGCGTGTGCGCCGGTGCGAGCGGCCGGCACGGCGATCCATGCAAAGGCGCCGGCGAGCAGCAGGAACAACCAGCGGTCGAGCCACGGCCCGGAGAAGCTGGCCGCAGCCACAAGCAGGCCAGCGTCGAACACGCCGCCGACGAGCATGATCACGCCCCACGAGCGTTCGGCCGCAGCCCGGTTGCACAGGCTGGCCGCGACGACGACGAACAGCATGCCTTCGAACAGGCCGACCACGCCGCGCGACACGCCGACCCAGCCCGCGCTCGGCATCCACGCACCGGCCGCTTGTGCAGCAATGGTACCCAGGCAACCCAGCCAGGCGAACGATCGCGCCGAGCGCGCGATCCAGCGCGGCAGCACCGCACAGGCGATCGCGATGCCGACGATCTCGAGCCCGGCCATCTCCGTCGCGATGTCTTCGCCGATGCCGAAGCGCCGCATCAGCGCGGCGACGATCAGCGGCATCAGGATCGTGCCGTTGGTCGCCACCGCATAGGCGCAGGCCAGCTGCAGGAGTGCAGCTGTTTTCAGTGCCGGACGGATGCCAGAGGTCATGGGCCGCGCTTGAACGTGAGCGTTGATCACAATATAATGTGAGCGTTGATCACGTGTCAAATTGCGGACAACCCCACAGACAAGCCGCATGCGTCGGTCGCCCGGATCCCCTGAAACCCGTCGACGAGCCACCCCCATGAGCGATGCAGAGCCCAGGCGCAGGCCGCAGCAGGAGCGCAGCAAGACGCGGGTCGAGGCCATCCTGGACGTGGCGCTCGCGCTGGTGGTCGAGCACGGCGCCGAGGCGCTGGCGATGCGCGAGGTCGCGCGCCGCGCCGGCGTGCAGATCAGCTCGGTGTACCAATACTTCCCGTCCAAGGCCGCGATCCTTCGTGAGCTCGCCACGCGCAACCTCGAGCGCGTGCGGCTGAAGCTCGAAAACGAAGTCGGCGAACTGTTCGCCGAGCATGACGGGCGGCCGACCCCGGCGCAGGCCGTCAAGCGCGTCGTCGACGCGTACTATGCGCACTATCGCGACCAGCCCGCGGCCGTGGCGGTCTGGGCCGGCGCCCAGAGCGATCACGGGCTGCGTGAACTCGACGTCGAGGACACTCGACTGACGGCGGAGTTCCTCGTGCCTTCGCTGATGGAGATCCTGTCGCTGAGCGATGCGCAGGATGTGTTCGCACTCGCGCTGTTGCTGGCCGAAACCACCGGTGCGGTCGCCCGCCTGGCGCTCGCGGTCGAAGCGCCGCTGCGCGATCAGCTCGTCGCCAAGCTCAAGCTCATGCTGATTGCGACGCTCGAGGCCGCCCAATCGAAGGAACCTCGGTGAGCCCGGTGAACCCGCAGATGGCTTCGCATGAGCGCGACTACGACTACTACCGCCAGGCGCTGGCCGGCGTGCGGCTGCCGGCCGCCTTCGTCGACCTCGATCATCTCGGTGCCAATCTCGCGCTACTCGGACGGCGCGCCGGTGAACTGCCCATTCGCCTGGTGACGAAGTCGATCCGCTCGATCGGCATCACGCGCCGGCTGCTCGCAGCCGCGCCGGGCCTGCGCGGGCTGTTGTGCTATTCGGTAGAAGAAGCGGCCTGGCTGGCTGCCGAGGGCTTCGACGATCTGGTCGTGGCCTATCCGTCGACCGAGCGGCAGGGGCTGCGCGCCGTTGCCGAGCAACTGCGCGTGGGGCGCACGATCACCGTGATGGTCGACAGCGCCAGCCAGCTGGATGCGATCGCCGCCGCGGGGAAGGCCCGCAGTGTGGTGATGCCGGTGGCGATCGACCTGGACATGTCCAGCGACTTCCCGGGCCTGCGATTCGGCGTCTATCGCTCACCGGTCGATGGCGCGGCAGCCGCGTTGGCCCTGGCCGACGAAATCGCGCGCCGTCCGGCACTGCGACTCGATGGCCTGATGGGCTACGAAAGCCAGATCGCGGGCCTCATGGACAAAGTGCCCGGCCAGCGGCTGAAGAACGCTGTCATCGGCGTGCTGAAGCGCCGCTCGATCCGCGAAGTGAACGCGCGCCGGCGCGAGACGGTCGCGGCGCTGAGCGCGGCAGGGCATCACCTGCGCTTCGTCAACGGCGGCGGCACCGGCAGCTTCGAGAGCACCCGCGCAGACTCGAGCGTCACCGAGCTCGCGGCCGGCTCCGGCCTGTACGTGCCGACGCTGTTCGATCACTACGCGGCCTTTCGCGCGCTGCCTGCCGCAGGCTTTGCGCTGCCGGTCACGCGGGTGCCGACACCCGGCGTCGTGACCTGCGCAGGCGGCGGCTACGTGGCGTCCGGTCCGGCGGGCAAGGACAGGCAGCCCCGGCCCTGGCTGCCGCAGGGCTGCACCTTGCTCGGCACCGAGGGCGCTGGCGAGGTCCAGACGCCGGTCCGTCACCCGCCATCCGTCGCATTCGGCATCGGTGACCCACTGCTGTTCCGCCATGCCAAGGCCGGCGAGTTGTGCGAGCGCTTCAACGAGCTGGTGCTGATCGAGGCCGGACGCGTGGTCGATGTCGTCACCACCTACCGGGGCGACGGCAAGAGCTTCTTCTGATCAAGGGCTCAACACAACGCAGGAGCGAGGATGTGGAAGAACTGGTCGGGCTACGTGGCATGCCCGCATACCCGCGTGCTGACACCCGGCAGCGTTGCTGAACTGGGCGACGCATTGCGGCAGGCGGCGCGCGATGAGTTGCCGGTCCGCGTGGTTGGCGCCGGCCACTCGTTCAGTCCGCTGGTCGCCACCGAGGGCGTGATCGTGTCGCTCGACGCGCTGCAGGGCGTGATCGACATCGATGCGCAAGCCGGCATCGCCCGTGTGCGGGCTGGTACCCGGCTCTGGGCGCTGGGCGAGGCCTTGGCAGCGCACGGCCTGGCGATGGAGAACCTCGGCGACATCAATGTGCAATCGATCGCCGGCGCCACCAGCACCGGCACGCACGGCACCGGCATCACGCTGGGCAACATCGCCACGCAGATCGCCGCGCTGAAGTTCCTGAGCGCCGACGGCCGCGAAGTCAGTGCCTCGCCGACGGAAGATCCGCACCTGTTCGCGGGCGGGCGCGTGGCGCTCGGCAGCCTCGGCGTGCTGACGGAGATCAGCCTGCGCCTGGTGCCGACGTTTCGCTTGCGGCTTGAGCGCGGCAAGATGGATCTCGAAGAGTGCCTCGCGCGGGCCGGCGAGCTCGTTGCGCGCAACCGATCGTTCGAGTTCTATTGGCTGCCGCACACCGATTCGGTGCTGACCAAGGCCTGGAATGTCACCGACGAAGCGGTCGACAAGATGGGCTGGCAACGCTATTTGTCCGACGTGATCCTGGAGAACACGGCTTTCGGCGCGCTGTGCCGCGTCGGCAAAGCGATGCCCTCGCTGTGCCCGGCCATCAGCCGCTTCTGCGCCTCGCTGCTCTCGCGCAGCACGCAGGTCGACGCGAGCTACTCGATGCTCTCGACGGTGCGCCAAGTGCGCTTCAACGAGATGGAGTGGTCGCTGCCCGCCGAGCGCGGCGCGGACGCGTTGCGCGAGATTCGCGCCTTGATCGCGCGCCGTGAGTTCCCGCTGATGTTCCCGCTCGAATACCGCTGGGTCCGCGGCGACGACATCTGGCTCAGCCCGAACTACGGCAGGGACAGCGTGCACATCTCCGTTCACCAGTATGTCGGCATGCCCTACGAGCGCTATTTCGACGCGGTGCAGGCGATCTGCCTGAACCATGGTGGCCGCCCCCATTGGGGCAAGGTGCACACGCTGGCGGGCCCGCAGCTCGCCAGGCTCTACCCGCGCTGGGACGACTTTCTCGCCCTGCGCGAGCGCATGGACCCGAGCGGCAGGTTCCTCAGCCCCTACTTGCGAACCCTGTTCGGGCTGGATGCTGTGGAGCGGCCTTGGCGCCGTCACGAAACCGCCTGAGCCACCCACGTCGCATTTGTTCCGAGCGTTTCAGCCACCTGTGCAGGCCGAACCGCCCGCGGCATGATCAGCCGATGAACACCTACGAAGTCACAGTCGCCGAGACGGCGGGCGGCCCGGATGCGGCCATGCGTGAACGCCTGGCCACCTGCGCCGCCTTTCGGCTGAGCTCGCTCGAGCGGCGCACGGGGCACTACCCGCAAGCGGGCGGCGAGCTCGACATGCTCGACAACTTCTCTGGACCGTTCCTCTGGGAACGCAGCAACGACGAGATAGCGAACGACCCACCGAGCCGTGTCGACTACGAGGTCGTCTCGGTCGATCCGCCATTGCCGCCCAACGCCGCGCAGACGGTCCGCGTCGCCGTCCGCGTCGTCTTCTGACGATGGCGACCGGCGACCATCGCGGCGTCGGCCTGTTGCGCCGCGCACTGGCGGCGATGGGCATCGGCGTGGGCCTGTGCGTGGGCGCTGCCGGCGCGAGTCCGGACTCTCGCGAGGAAGTGCTCCAGGCCGGCGACTACCTGCTGCGCACGCGCATCCTGCACGCCGGCACGCGCAGCGAGGGCCGCGTCGGCCGCCTGTTCCACAACGGCATCGAGGTGCCAGGCCGCACGCCCGGCGAGTCCATCGACGTGCCGAGGCCGGCGGGCACCGTGCGCTTCACCTACATGGGCGAGGCGCGAGCACGCCTCTGGTCGATCAGCGGCTGGACCGACCGGGCAGTGCCGCGTTGACGGCGGAGGACCTGCGTGTCGGCGGCAGCCACGACCCTCAGCCAGAGACCCCAGTCCAGGCAGCGTGAGAGCCGGTCGCTCAGCGCACCGGATCCCCGTACAGCACCCCGCGACCGTGCGTGCCCACGTAGACCCGGCCGAAGACCTTGGGGTCGCCGCTGATGTGCAGGATCAGGCCCCACTGGTGGGCGTTGTCGTTGATGCGCTGCCAGCTGGCGGCGGCATCGGTGGAGCGGAAGAGCCCGTACCGGCCTTGCACGGTGCCCACCAGGTAGAGGGCCGGTGTGTCCTGGCCCGGCGCGGCGCGGCCGAAGCCGAAGGCATGGATCTCGCTGACACCGGGCAGGCGCACGAAGGGCGCGCCGTCGGCCGCGCGGTACAGGCCGTGGAAGGCAGCCAGGTAGAGCTCGCCTTCGCGGCCCGGCGTGGCGTAAAGCCGGTCCTGGCCGCCGCGTTCGTCGCCGCGCCGGCTCTGGTTGTGGACCGCGGCGGCCGGGCGCTGCACCGGGCCGTCGGGCAGGGCCAGCGGCCGTGAACTGAAGCTCAAGGCCGCGTCCTCGCTGGTATAGCGGCGGTCGCCGTACAGGTCCATCGCATGGAACCGGCGGGGATGCACCCGGTCGGCCACCACGCGCGTGCCGGGCGGAAGGCCGCGCACCACGGTCCAGCTGTCGCCACGGTCGTGGCTGACGTGGGGCAGGCCTCCTTTGGGCGTCCAGACCCAGGCGCGGCCGTCGGCCGACACGGCAAGGGCGCCGTCGCTGGCGGCGGGGTCGGGCACGCGGGCCGGCTCCTGCCAGGTGCTGCCGCCGTCGAGGGAATAGCCGAGGTGCTTGCCGCCGGCGCGGGGGTGGCCGATGCGCAGCAGCACCTCGGGCGCCAGCTCGGCGCCGGTCACGTCGTGGGTGTTGCCGAAGAAGGGCGGCTTGGGGTTGCCGGGCGCAGGGCGGTCCAGGTCGGCATGCACGAAGCCGGAGTAGTCGCCCAGCGCGGTGACCAGCGGCACGCCGCGCGTGGGGCTGTGCAGCGCCAGGGCCACGGTCTCCTCGATGCCGCGGCTCATCACCTGCCAGTGCGTGGGCTGGCCGCGTTCGGCCGCACCGAGGTCGAAGGTCTCCCAGCCGCCGTAGCCCGTGGTGAAGATCGCATGGTCCGGGTTGGCCGGGTTGATGCGCACGTCGTAGAGCCAGTGCAGGTGGGTGTCGGCCACGTAGGGGGCCTCGCGGGCATCGAGGCGTGCGCCACCGGCAAACAGCGACTGCCAGCGGCCGCCGCCGTCGCTGCTGAGGAAGAGTTCGTCACCGCCGGCGCGACCGGCCGTGCTGGCCAGCAGGCGGCGCGGCTGGCGCGGGTCCACCGCGACGGTGGCGTAGCCGAAGGGCCGGGCCTCGGTCGGCGCCTCGGGGCTGATGTCGGCCCAGCGGCCGGTGGCGGTGTCCAGCGCCCAGACCGAGCCGCTCTTCATGCGGTGCGGGCCGGGCTCGCTGGCCATGGCCAGGTAGAGCATGCCGTCGGCCGCGAGCGCGGCGCGCATCGGCCGGTGCTGCAGCGGCGTGCCGGACACCGGGGCCCAGCTTGCGCCGCCATCGTCGCTGCGCCAGAGGCTGGGCCGGCCCACCGCGGAGACGCCCACGTAGAGCGTCTGGCTGGCTTGGCCGGGGCGGCCGCTGCGCGGGTCAATCAGCACGAAGACCACGGTGCCGCGGCCATCGCTGCCGCCCCAGGCGGGCGGGGGGCCGTCGCTCGCGTGGCGACGCCAAGCCGACTCGGGGAAGCTGTCCATCCGCTGGAAGCTCGCGCCGCGGTCACGGCTGCGCCACAGGCCGTCGTGGCGGGTGCCGAGGTAGAGCACGCGGCCGTCGTGCGGGTCAAGCGCCAGGCGCTCGCCATTGCCACGCCCGCCCTCGTTGGCCCCGAGCTTGAACGGCAGGGGCGTGCGCTGCCAGCTGCGCCCGCGGTCGAAGGAGCGCAGCAGGGCGCCGTTCGGCGAGGCCGCGCTGGAGTAGGTGCCGCAGGCGAGGAACAGGGCGTCGGGGTCGTTCGGGTCGAGGGCCAGGCTCTCGACACCCATCAGGTTGACTTCAGCCAGCGAGAGTTCGTCCAGCAAGGGCTGCCAGGGGCCGGGGATGCGGTCCCGGCGGTAGGCGCCGCCCATGTCGGTGCGGGCCAGCATCAGGCCTGGCTCTCGGGGATGGAAGGCCAAGCCGCTGACGAAGCCGCCGCCGACGATGGCGACCGATTTCCAGTCGTAGCGCAGGCCGGCGCGATCCTGGGCGAGGAGCGGCGTGCTGCAGGCGGCCAGCAGCAAGGCGGCCAGGGTGCGCAAATAGTTGCGATGCATTCTCTGTCGGTGTCAGGGCCCAGCCCTGTTCGGCGATATCGGAATCGAGCGGCCGACTCGCAGTGTCTCCGATTGCGGTCTCATGCCAGTTGGGTCACCCCGCGAAGTTCACGAGGTCGGCGAACGTGAAGTCACCCGCTGCAG
>NZ_DATILJ010000002.1:0-1643 GCF_035476535.1 Aquabacterium sp. | reverse complement strand
ATCGCGGCTGGATGGAATTCGGCTCGGCGGTGCTCAACACGATCGCCGGCTTCTATGGGGCGCCGGACGCGCGGACGCTGCAGGCACGCCGCGCGGAATTGCATGCGCGCTTCGCGCAGATCGAGAACGCGCTATCCGGCGCCGGCCCCTACTTCGCGGGCGCGCGCTTCGGCATGGTCGATGCCGTGTTCGGCCCGGTGTTCCGGTACTTCGACGTGTTCGAGCAGCTCGGCGAGGACGGCTTTTTCGGCGCCACGCCGAAGGTCCGGGCCTGGCGCGAGGTACTGGCGCGCCGGCCCTCGGTGCGGCACGCCGTGTCGGACGGGTACGCGCAGCGGCTGCGACAGTTCCTGCTCGATCGCGGCAGCGAGTTGTCGCGACGGATCGCCGCGCGCGAGGGTGAGGGTCAGGAGTCGTTGTCTGCCTACAGCGTGAAATAGAAGGTCGCGCCTTCGCCCGGGACGGACAGATCGCTCAGGCCGCGCGCGCGCCCAACTGCTGCTGGATGGCCGCGAGGTCGCACCAGACGTTCTCGCGGCTGATCTTGTCGCCGCGCAGCTCGAAGACGTGCAGCATGCGAAAACTCACCGGGCCGCTCTTGCCGTCGCAAAGGAACTGGCGCCCGTCGTTGACCTGGCCATGCCAGATCGTCTCGTCCACCACGAAGCCTTCGCCGTAGAGCCGGCGCACCGGCGTCACGCTCTCGCCCTTCAGGTCGGTGAAAAGCTGGCTGTAGAACTGGCGGATGCGGCCCGGTTCGCGCAGCACGCCGAAGGGCGACGGAATGACCTCGTGTTCGGCGTCGGGCGTCAGGCTGGCGGTCACGCCGTCCACGTCGTCGGTGGCTTCGTACATGAAGTGCTGGTTGATGATTTCATCCATTCGCTGGGGAGTGACGGTGTTCATGAGGCATCCTTTGCTGAAAACGGGTTGTGATAGACTGATGTCTACTAGTGAGACAGGAGTATCATAAAGGAATGTCAGTCTCAAATCAAGCCGATCCGCGCGCCAACCAGAAAGAGCGCACGCGCGCCGCGCTCGTCACGGCCGCCGCCGAAATGATCCGCGAAGGTGGCGCGCCCAGTGTGGCCGAGGCCGCCGAGCGTGCCAAGGTGTCGCGCGCCACCGCCTACCGGTACTTCCCCACGCAGGAAAGCCTCATGGTCGAGGTGGCCGCCGTGAACCCGGCCATCGCCCCGGTCGAGCAGATGCTCAAAGCGCTGGGCGACGAGAGCGCCGAAGAGCGGCTGCGCCGGCTGCTGCACAGCTTCATCCCGATCGTGCAGGCCGAGGAGGTGACGATGCGCACCGCGCTGCGTGCCTACCTGGACACCTGGCTGCAGAGCCGCCGCGAGGGCGCGCCCGCACCCGCCGTGCGCGAAGGCCGACGCATGCGCTGGCTGGATCAGGCGCTCGCGCCGGTGCGCAAGCAGCTGCCGCCTGCCCAATGGCGCCGGTTGCGTGCGGCGTTGTCGCTGGTGCTGGGCATCGAGGCCATCGTGGTCATGAAGGATGTGTGCCACGCCAGCGACGACGAGACGCTCAAGACCCTGGAGTGGGCGGCGATGGCGTTGCTGCACGCCGGCATGGCCGCACCCGTGGCCATGCCGCGCGGCAAACGTTGAGCGCCTTCAGGCCGCCCC
>NZ_DATILJ010000001.1:0-1659 GCF_035476535.1 Aquabacterium sp. | reverse complement strand
TGCGGAACAGGTTCGCCCCCGACTTCGACCTGTGACCTTGCCGCAACCCACGAGCCCGCCGACTCATGTCACACTCTTGCGATCAAACCAAGGAGTGTTTCGGGTGCGTATTTTCTTTTGCGCTGCGGCGCTGTCCCTCGTTGCCACCGCTGCGCTGGCGCAGCCTGTCACGACGACCACTACTACCGCCACCACCACCAAGAGCGGCCTGGTGTACCAATCGCTGAAGGATGGCGCGGGCCAGGCCCCGGCGGCCACCGACGTCGTGAAGGTTCACTACCGCGGCACTTTCCAGGACGGGCGCGAGTTCGACAGCTCCTACAAGCGCGGTGAGCCCACCGAGTTTCCGCTCAACCGTGTCATCCCTTGCTGGACCGAAGGCGTGCAGCTGATGAAGCCGGGCGGCAAGGCGCGCCTGACCTGCCCGCCGGCCATCGCCTATGGCGAGCGCGGCGCCGGCGGCGTGATTCCGCCCAGCGCCACGCTGCAGTTCGAGATCGAGCTGCTCTCCGTCAAGCGCTGAGCGGTATCAGTGGCTTCTTCCGGAATTTGGGCGGGCATCCAGCAGCAGCGCACCTGGTGGCGCTGGGCGTTCGCGGCGTGCGTCGTGGCCGTGCTGATCCTGGCACTCATGCCGCCTGCCGCCATCGTGCCGCCCACAGGCTGGGACAAGCTGAACCACGCCGCCGCGTTCATGGTGCTGACGCTGATGGGTAGCCTCGCCTACCCGCAACACCAGCAACGCGTTCTGCTCGGATTGCTGGCGTACGGCGCGCAGATCGAGTTGCTGCAGGGCTTCACCGGGTACCGCACGGCCGAATGGCTCGACGCGCTGGCCGATGGGGTCGGTGTGCTGCTGGGCTGGCGTCTGACACGCATCGCCCGTCGCGTCCCCGCGAAGCGCTGAGGCCTGCCGATCCCCGGCGGCGCCGTCGCTACACTCGGCGTTCCTTTCACCCCGGAACCAGCGCCGCGATGGATTTGTTCTTGTTGACGACCCTGGCCGCTATTGCCGGGTGGACCGTGAAGGTCCGCGACCAGCGGCGGCGCGTCCGCCTGCTGGGCAGCTTCCTGTCCAGGTACCAGATCGAACGGCATATGGAGACGCTCACGCAAGGCTACCTGCGCGCGCTGGGCGAGGACGATCCCGAACGCAGCGGGCCCATCTGGAACACGCTGCGCGCCACCGAGCAGGCGCTGGGCGCCGAGTTCAAGCGCTTCGCCGCGGACTTTTCACGAACGGCCGCGGCGCAGGCTCGCACCACCAGGCTGCCCTTCGACCTGCCGCTGGCCACCCGGCTGATCCCCGGCTTCTCCTTCGACATGCGCGCGGCCCTGGCCATTCACGGCCGTGGCATCGCCGCGGCCGTGGAAGGTCATGACGACATCACGCTGAAGGCGAAAGCCTTCACGCTGTCGGCCGAACTGTTCCTGATGCAGCACACCTGCCACTGGTTCTGCAAGTCAAAAACGGTGGCGTCGGCGCGCATGCTGGCGCGTCACAAGACTTCTTATGAGCAACTGCTGGCCGCAGTGGCGCCGCAAACGCGCGAAGCCTATCTCGCCCTGGTGAGGCCGCGCTAGAAGCAAGGCCCTGGCTCAATGCAGCACGACCGTCTCGACCGCGGGGGCCGCGAGGTCGCGGCCGACCATGGCCCG